>NZ_CP110389.1:301250-602500 GCF_026015985.1 Rhodopseudomonas sp. P2A-2r
GTGTCCTTCGAGCGCGCCGGCTTCACGCTTGGCCGTCTCAAGACGGGCACCCCGCCGCGGCTCGATGGCGCCACCATCGACTGGTCGGCGGTGGAGATGCAGCCCGGCGACGATCCCCCGAGCCGTTCTCGGTGCTGACCGATCGCATCACCATCCCGCAGATCCAGTGCGGCATTACCCGCACCATGCCGGCGACCCACGACGTGATCCGCGCCAACGTCCACCGCTCGCCGATGTATTCCGGCCAGATCAAGAGCAGCGGCCCGCGCTATTGCCCGTCCATTGAGGACAAGATCGTCCGCTTCGGCGATCGCGACGGCCACCAGATCTTTCTGGAACCTGAAGGGCTCGACGACACTACCGTCTATCCCAACGGCATTTCTACTTCGCTGCCGGAAGAGGTGCAGCTGGCGATTCTGGCCACCATCCCCGGGCTGGAAAAGGTCCGGATGGTCAGGCCGGGCTATGCCATCGAGTACGACCATGTCGATCCGCGGGAGCTGGATCCGACACTGGAGACCAAGCGGCTCCGTGGCCTGTTCCTGGCCGGGCAGATCAACGGCACCACCGGCTATGAAGAGGCCGCTGCCCAAGGTCTGGTGGCAGGCCTCAACGCGGCGCTGTCGGCCAGCAGCGGCGAGATGGTCGTGTTCGACCGCGCCGATGGCTATCTCGGGGTGATGATCGACGATCTAGTGACGCGGGGGATCACCGAGCCCTATCGCATGTTCACCTCGCGGGCCGAATACCGCCTGACTCTGCGCGCCGACAATGCCGACCAGCGCCTGACCGACACCGGCATCGCGCTCGGTTGCGTCGGTTCCGCGCGGGCGATCCGCCACTCCGCCAAGATGGAGGCGCTAAATGGGGCGAAGGCGCTGGCGCAAGCGCTGACAATCACCCCCAATGAGGCGAGCAAGCATGGCCTGTCACTGAAGCACGATGGGGTGCGCCGCTCGGCCTTTGAACTACTGGCCTATCCCGACGTCGGCTGGGATGAGGTGCGCGCGATCTGGCCGGAATTATCGGCCATTGACCCAGCCATCGCGACCCATCTGGAGATCGACGCCAAATACGACGTCTATCTGAAGCGGCAGACCGCCGATGTGGATGCTTTTCGCCGTGACGAGGGCCTGATCCTCACCGATATCGACTACGACGCGGTGCCGGGACTCTCCAACGAAGCCCGCAACAAGCTCGGCAAGGCCCGGCCGCGCACGGTGGGGCAGGCGGGTCGCATCGACGGCATGACGCCGGCGGCGCTGGGCATTCTGGCGGCGTATCTGCGGCGGGAGTCGCGGAAAGCGAAGACTGGATTGGCCTGACTCTGTTTCACGTGAAACAGATTGTCAGGATCGTGGGCGAGAAGCCCTCATGCGGGGCGCCGGGAGGGCGTGACGCCAGGCCATCTCCAACGCATCTGCCAAGTCGGCTTCGTTGAGTTCAGCCAGGATCCCGACCGTCCATCCCTGCAAGCCCCAGGCATTCGCGACCGGAGCGAATGCCCTGGATAGGATGGCGCATTTGAGCGCCTGTTCGTCCGGCGAGAACTTGAAATTGGCGCTCAGCCCGTCCGCGGCGAGGGTCGCGAAGGTGCGCTTCACCTTGAAAGCGGTCCGATCGAAGTGCGGGGCGGCGCTGACGCCGTCAAGGGCGAGAGCCAGCCGTCGTAATGTTGTGCCGTCACTCATGATGCCTCGCGTCCGGGCTCTGCTGTCGACCGCTGGGGAAGCCACGCTTCACGAGGAGGTCGATCAACTGGTCGTCGGGATAGTGAAACAGTGCGCTGACGAGACAGTAGGGGTCGCTCGAGAGGCCCAAAGCCATCGCGAAAGCGGGTTCGGTATAACGTCGACGATCGCGTGCGGGTCCTTCGCATGACAGACGATGTCGATGTCGCTATCGGGGCGGTCGATGCCAAGCGGCAACGTGCCGACCACGTGCGGATCGAACAGCGCAAGGATCCGCATGATGTCGAGGCGCTGGACGGCTGCCTAATAGGGGACGCGAACAGACATCGGTCTTTGCTGGCGGTTGAATGGTGCAAACTGATGGCGAAGATGGCGGGGGAGGGCTATGACAGGGCCTCACCAGCAGTCAGACAACTTCGATGGCCCAACGCTCCCAACCCACCCCCGCCAATGCTCCGTCGCCGATCTCGCGCAGCGACCGCGCGGCGGCACTCAAGCTCACCCCTGTTTCACGTGAAACGGAGGCGCGTCTCGACGCCTATGTCGATCTCCTCGTGCAGTGGCAGGCCAAGACCAATCTGATCGCGCCATCGACGCTGCCGACGCTGTGGACCCGGCATATCTCCGACTCGCTGCAGCTACTGAAGCTGGCGCCCGGGGCGAAGGTCTGGCTCGACTTCGGCAGCGGCGGCGGCTTTCCCGGCGTGGTGCTGGCCTGTGCCATGGGCGACGTCGCAGGCGGACATGTCCACCTCGTCGAGCGCAATGCCAAGAAGGCGGCGTTCCTGCGCGAAGCACTACGTGTGACGCAAGCCCCCGGCACGATTCATCTCGCCGACATTGGGGATAACGTGGATAGGTTCCCACAGGCTGTCGATTGCATCACTGCCCGTGCCGTCGCTCCGCTACACCAGCTTATCGGTTATGCGGAACCCCTGATGAAACCGGGTACAAAGGCCTTATTTCTCAAGGGTCAAGATGTAGATACAGAATTGACCGAAGCTACTAAATATTGGAATATAAGCCCACGCCTGCACCCCAGCCTCACCGGCGGACATGGCTGGATTGTCGAGCTCGACAGCATCGAGCGGCAGGCCCAGTCCGCCCCGGCACAACATGGCACACGCGCATGACCGTCATTGATGAACATTATCAGGATGTTAGCGAGAAGGCCGCGCTCGGCCATCCGCGCATCATCGCGCTTGCCAACCAGAAGGGCGGCGTCGGCAAGACAACCACAGCGATCAATCTCGGCACGGCACTCGCTGCCATCGGCGAGCGCGTACTGATCGTCGATCTCGATCCGCAGGGCAACGCCTCGACCGGCCTCGGCATCGATCGCCGCAACCGCAATTGCTCCACCTATGACGTCCTGATCGGCGAAGCGCCGCTGCGCGACGCCATTGTCGTCACCGCGGTGCCGCGTCTGCACATTGCGGCGTCCACCATGGATCTGTCCGGCCTTGAGCTCGAACTAGGCTCGACCAAGGACCGCGCCTTCCGCTTGCGCGATGCCATCGCCTTGCTCAACACCAACGTCTCGCCGGACTCCGACTACACCTATGTGCTGATCGACTGCCCGCCGTCGCTGAATCTTCTGACCGTGAATGCGATGGCCGCCTCGGATGCCATTCTGGTGCCGCTGCAGTGCGAGTTCTTCGCGCTCGAAGGTCTGTCGCAATTGCTGCAGACGGTGGAGCAGGTGCGCTCCACGCTGAATCCCAACCTGTCGATCCACGGCATCGTGCTCACCATGTTCGACTCGCGCAACAACCTGTCCAACCAGGTCGTCGCCGACGTGCGCCAGTTCATGGGCAAGAAGGTCTACGACACCATGATCCCGCGCAACGTGCGCATCTCGGAAGCGCCGTCCTACGGCAAGCCGGTGCTGGTCTACGATCTGAAGTGCGCCGGCTCCGAAGCCTATCTCAAGCTCGCCACCGAAGTGATCCAGCGCGAGCGCGAGCTGCGCACCGCGCATTGAGCCACTTTCGTAGATTGGGTAGAGCGTAGCGAAACCCAACAGCTGCATCGTGGGTATCGATGGGTTTCGCTGCGCTCTACCCATCCTACGACGACACCAAGTTCAAGCGTCTAACGCGGAGTATCGCGAGTGAGTCCCAGGGAGATGACGATGGCCGATGAAGCGCGTTCGCGACTGGGCCGGGGCCTTGCAAGTCTGATCGGCGATGTGGGCGGCGAGGCCGCGCACATGGAGCGGCCGCGCGCGCAGCGCAAGGTGCCGATCGAATTCCTCAAGGCCAATCCGCGCAATCCGCGGCGGCATTTTTCCGATGCCGAACTCGGCGAACTATCCGACTCAATCAAGCAGCACGGCGTGATCCAGCCGATCGTGGTGCGCGCGGTGAAGGGCACCAACGACCGCTTCGAGATCATCGCCGGCGAGCGCCGCTGGCGCGCGTCGCAGATCGCCGGCCTGCATGAAGTGCCGATTGTGCCGATCGACGTGACCGATTCCGAGGCGATGGAAATCGCCATCATCGAAAACGTGCAGCGCGAAAACCTCAACGCGATGGAAGAGGCGCAGGGCTATCACGCGCTCGCCGCCGAGTTCAAACGCAGCCAGGAGGACATCGCCAAGATCGTCGGCAAGAGCCGCAGCCATGTCGCCAACATGATGCGGCTGACCAAGCTGCCCGATGACGTGCAGGCGCTGATCGCGACGGGGCAACTGTCCAACGGTCACGCGCGCGCGCTGATCAGCCTGCCGGATCCGTCGGCGGCGGCCAAGCGTATCGTCGCCGAAGGCCTGAACGTGCGGCAGACCGAAGCACTGGCCCATGAAGAGGGCGTGCCCGAGCGCAAGCCGCAGAAGCCGCGTGGCGGTGCTGCCAAGGTCGCCAAGGACGCCGATATGGTCGCATTGGAAAAACGTCTCAGCGACGCGGTCGGTTTGAAAGTCTCCGTCGACCACCGTGATCCCGGTGGCGTGGTGCAGATCAAGTACCGCGACCTCGACCAGCTCGATGAGATCATCAAGAAGCTGGAAACGGATTTGTAGCTCGGCACACCACACTCAGCCGTCATCCTGAGGAGCGCGCTCTTGCGCGCCTCGAAGGATGGGCTGCAAGCGCCGGCGCTCGTGACCGCATCCTTCGAGGCTCGCCCTGCGGGCGAGCGCCTCAGGATGACGGTGGTGGAGTATCTACGAACCCCTTCGCCTCGCATTAACTGCAATCGACATCAGCGCGCGCTGGGCGATCACGGCGCCTAGCGTGTTCTGCTTGCGGACGTCGAGGGCGGCCACGGCGAGCTGCTCGATGATCGCCACCAGCCGCTGCGGCGTGAAGTTGCGCAAGGCGGCCTCGACCACACCCTTCCTTGAAAAGTGCAATCGTGGAAAGCCGCTCTCCACCACCTGCGAGGGCGAGGCGCCGTCCTGCACCGCGAGGCTGGCCTTGTGCAGCAGCGCCGCCTGGCGCTGCGCGGCCATCATGATCATGCCGGGATAGGTGCCTGCGATCATCGCCTTGGTGAATTCGGTCTCGACCACCGTGGCGTTGCCGGCGAAGGCGCCGTCGACGATCGGATCTATCTTGAGCTCGGAGGCGTCGGCAACTACCGCCATCACGTCGTCGAGGGTGACTTCGTTCTGGCCGTGGGCATACAGCACCAGCTTGCGTAACTCGTTGCGCGAGGCCTGGCGGTCGCCGCCAAGCAGCGCCATCAGCGACGCGCGTGCGTCCGCCGCGATGCGCAGGTTCGACAGCCGCAACTCGTCATCGATCAGCTTGGCGAGATCGCGTTCGGTGTCGGGATAGCAGGCGATGGCCACCGCGCTCTTCGAGCGCTCGCAGGCCTTGCGCAGCGGTGACTCCGGGCGCAACTCGCCGGCTTCGATAACGATGCGGCAATCGTTCAGCGCGGTGTCCGCGAGTGTATCGATCGCGCCGGCGAAACTCTTGGAGCCGGCGCGAATCCGGATGGCGCGGCGGCCGCCGAACAGCGGCACCGTCATGGCTTCCTCGACCAGGCGCGACGGCTCGGCGGCGAGCGCATCGCCGTCCATCCGCACCAGGGCAAAGGGATCCTTGGGATCGTCAACCGCGGAAGCGATCAGCGCATCGGCGCGCTCACGCACCAGGCCGGCATCGGCGCCATAGAGCAGGATGACCGGGCGCCCGGCATCAGGCCGGGCCAGAAAAGCGTCGATGTCTCGTCCACGCAGCGCGACCATCAGCAGTATCCGTCGGACAGGTTGAGCATCTTTACGAAACCCACCGCGGGCATTGCGTCTGACGGGTTTCGCAACAGCTCAACCCATCACACGAGGTCAGGTGCCGGCGAAGAAGAATGCGGCCAGCCGGGTGTTGATGTTCTCGGCGACCTCGTTGGCGCCACGGTCCTCGGCGTCGCGGAAGGCGCGCGCACGGGCGAAGCGCTGCAGGCCGCCGGGAATGTCGTAGGTGATGCGCGAGAAGGTGTTGCCGGTCAGGACCTGCTTGCCGGTGGCGATCTCGATCAGCCCGTAGCTGACATCGAGGCCGTAATTCTCACTGGTCGGCAGGGCGGTCGCCGGATCGACGATCAGCGAGGTGCGGCTCGACGACAGACGCAGGATCAGGCGATGTGTCGGCGGTGCGCCGGCGGCGTCGCCGTACATCTTGAACATCAGGTCGTTGCGAACCTGGATGCCGACGCGCTGATAGGGCGATCCGGTCGGCAGCACCAGCGGCGGCACTTCGACGCCGGCCAGCTTTTCGCGCACACCGACGCCGCCGGCCACACTGTGCTCGCCGTACAGCGGCTGGAAACAGCCTGCGGTCAGCGCGCCCAGCACGACGACGACCATCAGCCTGGCGGCGATGCGGAGTTTAGCCGACGACATTGACGATCCTCTGCGGAACAATAATGATCTTGCGCACGGGTTTACCGTCCAGGGCTTGTTTTACCGTATCGAGTGCCAAAACGGCAGCCTCAATTTCCGGGTTCTGCGCGTCCCTGGCCACCACGACCTCGCCGCGCTTCTTGCCGTTGACCTGCACCGGCAGGGTGATGGTGTCTTCAACCAGCAAATTGGGCTCGATTTGCGGCCACGACGCCTCGGAAATCATGCCGCTCTGCCCGAGCACGGTCCAGCACTCCTCGGCCAGATGCGGCATCATCGGCGCAAACAGTTGCACAAGAATGACCGCGGCCTCGTTCAGTGCCCAGCACATGTCGGGCGAGGGCGTGCCCGGCCGGGCCAGCGCCTCGCCGAGCGCGTTGGAGAACTCGCGGATATGGGCGAGACAGACGTTGAAATGCAGCTTCTCGATTTCGCTCGAGACCTTGGCAAGGGCGCCATGGGCGGACTTGCGCACCGCCAGCGCTTCGGCGCCGAACTCGGCGGGTCGGGCTGATGGCGCCGACTTGCCGTGCTCGGCCGAATCGTTGACCTGGCGCCACAGCCGCTGCACGAAGCGCGAGGCACCCTTGACGCCTTCCTCGCTCCAGATCACGTCGCGGTCCGGCGGCGAATCCGACAGCATGAACCAGCGCGCAGTATCGGCGCCGTAGGTGCCGATGATGTCGTCGGGATCGACGGTGTTGCGCTTGGACTTCGACATCTTCTCGATGGCGCCGATCGCCACCTCGGAGCCGTCGTCGAGCATGGTCGCGCGGCGACCGTCGCCATCGGGAACGATGCTGATTTCGGCGGGCGAGGCGAAGGTGCCGTCGGCCTTCCTGTAGGTCTCGTGCACCACCATGCCCTGGGTGAACATGCCGGCGAACGGCTCATCGAGGCCGATATGGCCGGTGGCCTTCATCGCCCGCGTGAAGAAGCGGCTGTACAGCAGATGCAGGATCGCGTGTTCGACGCCGCCGATATACTGGTCGACCGGCATCATCCGGTTCGCCACGTCAGGTGTGGTCGGCGCGTTCTCGTTCCATGGATCGGTGAAGCGCGCGAAGTACCAGGACGAATCCACGAAGGTGTCCATGGTGTCGGTTTCGCGCTGCGCCTTGCCGCCGCATTGCGGGCAGGCGACGTGCTTCCAGGTCGGGTGATGGTCGAGGGCATTGCCGGGCTTGTCGAAGGTAACGTCGTCCGGCAGCACCACCGGCAACTCCTTGTCGGGCACCGGAACGACGCCGCAGACTTCGCAGTGGATTACCGGAATCGGGCAGCCCCAGTAACGCTGGCGCGAGATGCCCCAGTCGCGCAGGCGGAAATTGACCTTGCGCTCGCCAACCGGCGCGTTGCCGCGCATCTCGCCTTCGAGTCGCTTGGCCACTTCCGCCTTGGCTTCGTCGATGGTCATGCCGTCGAGGAACCGCGAATTGATCATGCGGCCGTCGCCGTCATAGGCGATGTCGGTGATGATGAAGGTCGCGGGATCCTGTCCCTCGGGGCAGACCACAGGCGTGTTGCCGAGGCCGTATTTGTTGACGAAGTCGAGGTCGCGCTGGTCATGCGCGGGGCAGCCGAAGATGGCGCCGGTGCCGTATTCCATCAGCACGAAGTTGGCGACGTAAACCGGAATCGTCCATGTCGGGTCGAACGGATGGATCGCCCGGATGCCGGTATCGAATCCCTGCTTCTCGGCGGTGTCGATGATTTCCTGCGCGGTGCCCTGACGCTTGGTCTCGGCAATGAACGCCGCAAGCTCGGGGTTCTTCACGCCGGCCGCCAGCGCCAGCGGATGATCCGCTGCCATCGCCATGAACTTGGCGCCGAACAGCGTGTCCGGTCGCGTCGTGAAGACCTTCAGCTCGCTTTCGCCATTGGGCGCGGTTGCCGCATCCAGCGCGAAACGCACCAGCATGCCCTCGGAGCGGCCGATCCAGTTGCGCTGCATCAGCCGCACCTTGTCCGGCCAGCGGTCGAGATTGTCCAACGCGTCGAGCAGCTCCTGCGAGTACTTCGTGATCTTGAAGACCCACTGATTCATTTCGCGCTGCTCGACCACGGCGCCGGAACGCCAGCCGCGGCCGTCGATCACCTGCTCGTTGGCGAGCACGGTCATGTCGACCGGGTCCCAGTTGATCTTGCGCTGCTCGCGCTCGGCGAGCCCGGCCTTCATGAAATCGAGAAACATCTTCTGCTGATGTTTGTAGTAGCTGGGATCGCAGGTGGCGAATTCACGCGACCAGTCGAGCGACAGACCCATGGTCTGCAGCTGCTTCTTCATCGAAGCGATATTGTCGTAGGTCCAGGCTTTCGGCGCGACCTTACGTTCGATCGCCGCGTTTTCGGCGGGCAGGCCGAAGGCGTCCCAGCCCATCGGATGCAGCACGTTCTTGCCCTGGGCGCGCTGGAAGCGGGCCACCACGTCGCCCATGGTGTAGTTGCGGACGTGGCCCATGTGGATGCGGCCCGACGGATACGGGAACATTTCGAGCACGTAATATTTCGGCCTGACGTCGTCGTTCTTCGTGGCGAAGATCGCCTTGTCGTCCCACTGGCGTTGCCAGCGCGGCTCGGTCTCGCGGGCGTTGTAGCGTTCACTGGTCATCTGGATTCGGCAGTCCGTCCCAAGGCTTAAGGCCGGGGACTAGGCCATGAAAGCCGATGCGGGGTCAATGGTTTGGCGGCGCCGTCGTACCGGGTTCGCTCCGGCGTTGCCCCCGCGCCGCGAACGGCAGGGCTCACCCGGCCAGCGCCACCGAGGTCTCGAACGCCCGGACAAAGCCGTGTTCGACCACGTTGTTGCGGCCGCGCCGCTTGGCTGCGTAGAGCGAGGCGTCGGCAGCCTCAATCAGGTCCTTCGCCCCCGAAAGCCTGGCCGGCACCGCCGATGCCACGCCGATGCTGACAGTCACGTGCTGATAGGCGCTGGTGGCGTGGGGAATCGCCAGGCTCCAGACCGCAGCCCGCACCATTTCGCCGATGTTCACCGCCCGTGCGGTGTCGGTATTGGGCAGCAGCAGGCAGAATTCCTCGCCGCCGTAGCGGCCGCCAAATCCCGACACCTGGGTCGCGATGGCGCCGAGCGCCTCACCGAGGCGGGCAAGGCAGGCATCGCCCTCGGGATGGCCATAGGTGTCGTTGAACAGCTTGAAATGGTCGACGTCGATCATCAGCAGGGCCAGATCGTCGCCGGACTGCTGGGCCTTCAGCCATTCGAAATCGAGCCGGCTCTGGAATCCGCGCCGATTGGCGAGGCCGGACAGCATGTCGATGGAGGCGATCACCGTGAGTTGCTCGTTGGTGGCGCGCAATTCGCGTTCCCGGCCCCGCAACTGGGCGGCCATGCCGTAAAATGCCCGGGCGAGGGGGATGAATTCCGCGGGCAGGCTGGCGCGGGCGACCCGGGCCGACCAGTCGCCCCGGCCGAAGCGCTTGGCCATGGTCTCCATCAGGTGAATCGGCTGGATGATGAGCCGCTCCGCCACCACCAGCGCGCCCAGCAGGACAAACAGACAAACAAAGCCCAGCTGCAGATATGCGGTGCGAATGTCACGGTCGGCCGTTGCCGCCACAATGGACTCGTCGATGCTGACGATCAACCGCGCACTGCTGCCGGGAAGGGTGGCATAGGACACCGCTTGCTCGCTGCCGTCATCAGCCTTGACGCTGAGCGATCCTGCGATGCGATTGACATTCGCGGTCTTGGCCATGATGGCGGCCAGAATCTCCGGATCGTCCATCTTGCGCCCGATCTTGCTCGCCTGGTCGGACGGCGCTGCAAGCACGACCCCGGTGCCATCAACCAGCACCGCCGAGACCCCGGGCCGGCCGCCCAGATTGTTCATCAGCTTGGACATCCAGCTGAGATTGATGGTCGCGATGATCACCGCATCATCGCCATTGTCCATGCCCGGCGCGAGATAGGCTGCAACCACCGATGGCGCGTTCGTTGTACGGCCAAACAGGTAATCACTTACCACGAAATCGCCGGATGCCAGCGCGCGCTGGAAGTAGGGGCGGTCGCTGTAGTTAATTCCCTGCTCGACCATTTCGGACCAGGTCGAGCACATCGCCCTGCCGTCCTTGCCTGCCACCGTCAGGCTGCGAATCCAGGGCATGTCACCGCGCAGGCTGGCGCGCATAATGGCGCAGCTGCGGTTCACCTGGCCCGCGGACGTATAGATAAAGGCCGACGATTTCAGCACCGCCTCAACCGAGGAGAGCACTTCGCGTTGGGCGTCGGCGCTGTGTTGGGCCACGCTGGCGAAATCGCGCTTTGCCTGCTCGACCTGACTGGTTCGGATCTGGTGAAGCGAACGAATGCGTTCGACCATCAGCGGGCCAACCAGGATCAACGCGAACAGCACCAGCCGCGCACGAATGCCAAGCAGCGCCTTGATTTGCGCTTTCTTGCGGTTGATACGGATGCGTGACATCGTCGACCCCTGAGCCCCGCGTACCAAAGTAAGGTAAAGAGTTCAAAAAGCCTTTCTCTGATTCGCTAAAATTGAACCTACCTGCGGAAAGTTCGCGCTTTGGTTGAAATTCATGCGCCGCAGCCCATGTCCTCGTTAACGTCTCCTTCACCACGCGAGGCGCTCGCTGCGGTCGAATACGACGTGTTCAGGGCCTGCAACGAGGCACGCCGCGAACGCGCGTCGGTGACCGTGATCGCGGTTTCCAAGACCTTCGAAGCCGATGCGATTACGCCGGTGATCGAGGCTGGTCAGCGCGTATTCGGCGAGAACCGGGTGCAGGAAGCCAAGGGTAAATGGCCGGCGCTGATCTCCGCGCAACCGGACATCAGGCTGCACCTGATAGGGCCGTTGCAATCCAACAAGGCGAAGGAAGCCGTGGCGCTGTTCGATGCAATCCACTCGGTGGATCGCCCCAGCATTTGCGAAGCCCTCAGCAAGGAAATGGCGCTGCAGAACCGCGCACCGGAACTGTTCGTCCAGCTCAATACTGGCGAAGAGCCGCAGAAAGCCGGCATCGCGCCGAGCGACGCCGACGCTTTTATCGCGCGGTGCCGCGACGGCTATGGATTGCAGATCGCCGGGCTGATGTGCATCCCGCCGGTCGACGATGCCCCGGCACCGCATTTCGCGCTCACGGCCAAGATCGCCGCGCGTAACGGATTGACCGGGCTGTCGATGGGTATGAGCGCCGACTTCGCCATCGCCATCCAGTTCGGCGCAACCCATGTGCGGATCGGCTCGGCGATTTTCGGCAAGCGCTAGCGAATATCGATCCGCGTCTTCGGACCGATCCGGGCGAGCAGGCGCAACATCGCCGGCCTGGTCATCGAGACGCAGCCGGCGGTGGGGCCGAAATTGTCGCGTGCGAGGTGCAGGAAAACGGCGCTGCCGCGGCCGGCGACGCGCGGCCTTACGTTGTGATCGATCTCGATAATGAAGTCATAGAGGTGATCGTCGCGCCGCAGTCGGTCGCCGCCCCCGTTGTCCAGCCGCACCGCCTGGTTGTAGTGCCGGCTGGCCGGATCCTCGCACCAGCCGTCATAAGGACCGATGGCGCGGACCGGCAGGAAGGTGCGCGGTCGCGGATGCCGGTCGGCCCGCCACCACAGCCGCAGCGGATGAAACGTGCCACGCGGCGTGGCGCCGTCGCCCTCCCGCTTGTCCGCCTTGATTCCGCCGCGACCCAGCGCCACCGGTATGATCTGCTGATCGGCCACCAGCCAACCGCGCCGCGGATCCCCGGCCGCGGTGCGGATAATGATCGACGACAACGGGCGATCGCCCAAAATCTTCCGGTAAGTGGTTGAAACTACGAGCTTCCTCATGGGAATCGCAAACTCCGTCTTGCGCCGTTCACCGCAAATGCTCTATTTCGCGCCGCAAATGACATCGCGGCAAGAATGATCCGGATTTTGCGCTAGGATAGCCGGTGATTTCGGAGCTTGATGCGCTGTTTTGAGTGATTACCTGCATTTCTAGCGAATTCTCGCACCGCCGCCGTCCAAAGGATTCAAGAATGCCCAACGCTCGCAAGATCCTGATCGTGGACGACGATACCGACCTGCGCGACGCCCTGGTCGAGCAACTGTCGCTGCACGAGGAATTCGAAGCGTCGGCGGTGGATACGGGGGCCAAGGGCGCACATGCGGCCAAGACCAATTCGCCCGATCTGGTGCTGATGGATGTCGGTCTGCCCGACACGGATGGTCGTGAAGTCGTGCGTTCGCTGCGCAAGGGCGGCTTCAAGGCGCCGATCATAATGCTGACCGGGCACGACACCGATTCCGACACCATCCTCGGCCTCGAATCCGGCGCGAATGACTACGTCGCCAAGCCGTTCCGTTTCGCCGTGCTGCTGGCGCGGATTCGCGCCCAGCTGCGCCAGCACGAAGCCAGCGAGGACGCCGTGTTCACGGTCGGTCCCTACAGCTTCCGGCCCGGCTCCAAGATGCTCACCGGAGCCAATGCCAAGAAGGTGCGGCTGACCGAGAAGGAAACCGCGATCCTGCGCTTCCTGTATCGGGCCGGCCAGTTGCCGGTGTCGCGCGAGACGCTGTTGCAGGAAGTCTGGGGCTACAACTCCGGCGTCACCACCCACACGCTGGAAACCCATATCTATCGGCTGCGCCAGAAGATCGAGAAGGACGCCGCCAACCCCGAAATCCTGGTGACGGAAGCCGGTGGCTACAAGCTGGTCCCGTGATACGATTCGGGCGTCGATTCGCTCATTTTCCCACGAGTCGCATGAACGTCCGCCACGGCGCGCAGGTGCCGGCGGACCGTGCGGCAACGGATCGGCATCCGTTCATGCGTCGCAGTCAACCGGTCCTGCATGTCGATCGATGATGATGTTGCCCTGCTCGAGCGCGTCCCGACATTGCGCCTGTTGGGCAACGCGGCCTTGCGCGTGCTGGCGATCGGCTCGGAGCAGCAGGAGTTTTCGCGCGGCTCGGTGCTGTTTCGCCTCGGCGACGAGGCCGATTGCGGTTACGTCGTGCAGCGCGGTTCGTTTCGCGTTAGCCTCGATGACGGAAGCGATCACGAGGTAATTGCCGGACCGGGCACGCTGATCGGCGAGCTCGCACTCGTCGTCGCCATGCAGCGGCCATCGACCGCCGTCGCGCTGGAGTACGCCGTTGTGATCCGCATCGCGCGCAGCATGTTTCAGCGCGTGCTCGACAGCGATCCCGCCGCGGCGCGTCGCCTGCGCGACGAGGTCGCGACCCGCGTCAGCCAGCTTGCCAGCGATGTCATGCTGGTCGGGTCAAAGCTGAGTTTGTAGTTCGCTGCGCTTTTCCTCTCCCGTAAGCGGGAGAGGTGAAGTGAAGCGCACTACAATTCCAGTACCGTCGTCACCGGCACGTGGTCGGACGGCCGTTCCCAGCTGCGCGCATCGCGCGTCACGGTGAAATCGCGGATCATGTCCTTCATGGCCGACGATACCCAGATGTGATCGAGCCGGCGGCCGCGGTTGGCGGAGGTCCAGTCGGCGGCGCGATAGCTCCACCAGGTGTAGATCTTTTCGGTCATCGGGATGCGTTCGCGCGCGACGTCGATCCAGCCGCCCTCGCTCTGCACCGCCAGCAACTTCTCGCATTCGATCGGCGTATGCGACACGATCTTGAGCAACTGCTTGTGCGACCAGACGTCGTGCTCGTGCGGTGCCACGTTGAGGTCCCCGACCAGGATGTGGCGCGCATCGCCGCGTGGATGCAGCGGCTCGCAGGCTCTCATCTCGTCGAGGAACTGCAGCTTGTGCGCAAACTTCGGATTGAGTTCGGGATCGGGAATATCGCCGCCGGCAGGCACGTAGAAATTATGCAGGATCAGCGGGACCGACATGCCCGCTTTCTCGCCGAACGCCACGGAAATGTGACGCGAATCGACATTGTTGCAGAACACCCGGACGTCGCTGGACTCGAACGGCAGCTTAGAGACGACGGCGACCCCGTGATAACCCTTCTGGCCGTGGATCGCGATGTGCTCGTAGCCGAGCTGCTTCAGTCGCTTCAGCGGAAAGGCATCGTCGGGCGTCTTGGTTTCCTGCAGGCACAGGACGTCGGGCTGCACCTCCTCGAGAAATTTAGCGACGAGGTCGATGCGCAACCGCACCGAATTGATGTTCCAGGTGGTCAGTTTGAAGTGCATGGGAAGATCGTTCTCTCACTTCCCTCTCCCCTTGCGGGAGAGGGTGGATCGACCGCTCTAGCGAAGCTTTGCTTCGCACGGGCGGTCGAGACGGGTGAGGAGTACAGCAGGCGCCGAGCCCGGGAAACCCTTATCCGGGTCAGAGAGCTAGTTGTTGCCGTTGCCGGTGGGATATTTGGTGAAGTCGATCTTGAACATGCCGGGATCCGGCTTCTTCGTGGTGTCGAGGTTGTAGATCGCCACCGTGGTGTCATAGCCCTGCGGATCGGTGACGGTCCATTGCTTGAGCTGGCCGTCCTTGGTGCCGATCATCAGCATCAGGCGGGAAGTGCCCACCAGCGCATTCTTCTCCTCGATCGTCACCGAGGTGTAGAGATCGTCGCCGGTGATCGCGACGACATTGGTATCGCGCAGCAGGTCGATGCGGTCGGACAAGAGATAACGCAGCGGGGTCTGCGACAGCGGATAGATGTCCTGCGTCGCCAGCTTGGTGTCCCGCACCGCCAGCGACGAGCCGTCGGCGATCATGGCGATCGGGGTCGGAGGGTCATATTCGAAGCGCACCTTGCCGGGCTTCTGGATATAGAAATCGCCCTTGGTCTTGCTGCCGTCGGGCCCCACCTGGACGAAGTTCCCGACCAGCGTGCTGAGCGACGATAGATAGGCGCTGACTTTGGCGGCCTGGGCCTTCTGGGTGGCGTCGAACGTCGTGAAGATGCTCGCCGGCACGTTGCGGCGCGGATCGGGGATCACCGGATTGGGTGCCGCCGCCGCGGTCGTACCGGTGTTGATGACCGGCTGTCGCGGCGAGGTCTCGGACGCAGACAGCACGATATTACCGCCGCGCCCCTTGGGCGCCGGCCTCGGTAACGGAATCGCCTGCGCAAAGGCCGCGGGAACCAGCAGGCCGACGCCAAATGCAACGGCCAGCGCAGCCGCGCCGAAACGCAGCCCATGGAGCGAAAGCCGGTGTCCGGCGAGATGGGTCGCGCGTCTCATCAAGGCGTGGTCCTGTTCGGCAACTACGGCGCTTTTTACCGCGTTTCCCGCCCCAGCGGGTAACGCTTTACGCGCGCGGGACCGCAACACTGCGTCCGCGGTCGCAACGGCTGGCGCTAACCCGGCGCTGTGGCGATTTCGCGTCGCGGCGCGGGGATTGTCGATCTGGGCGATCACCCTTGTCAAAAGCCGCTCTCTTCTTCCTCGATCAGGATCTCGCGCTTGCCGGCGTGGTTGGGCTGGCCCACGATGCCTTCGTTCTCCATCCGCTCCATCAGCGAGGCCGCCTTGTTGTAGCCGATCTGCAGTCGGCGCTGGATGTAGCTGGTCGAGGCCTTGCGGTCGCGCTTGACGATCGCCACCGCCTGCGAGAACAGGTCGCCGCCGCCATCGGCACCCATGCCGGTGGCGTCGAACACCGCGCCATCCTCGCCCTCGGCCGGCTCTTCCGCGGTGACCGCCTCGAGATATTCCGGCTGGCCCTGGCTCTTGAGATGGCGCACCACCTTCTCGACTTCCTCGTCGGACACGAACGGGCCGTGGACGCGGCTGATGCGTCCGCCGCCGGCCATGTACAGCATGTCGCCGCGGCCGAGCAGCTGCTCGGCGCCCATCTCGCCGAGGATGGTGCGGCTGTCGATCTTCGACGTGACCTGGAAGGAGATGCGGGTCGGGAAGTTGGCCTTGATGGTGCCGGTGATGACGTCCACCGACGGCCGCTGCGTTGCCAGGATGACGTGCAGGCCGGCGGCGCGCGCCATCTGGGCGAGACGCTGTACCGCGCCTTCGATGTCCTTGCCGGCGACCATCATCAGGTCGGCCATTTCGTCGACGATGATGACGATATAGGGCAACGGCTCGAGATCGAGCTTCTCTTCCTCGTAGATCGCCTTGCCGGTCTCCTTGTCGAAACCGGTATGAACGGTACGGCTGAGTTCTTCGCCCTTGCCCTTGGCTTCGAGCAGGCGCGCATTGTAGCCGTCGATATTGCGGACGCCGAGCTTGGCCATGCGCTTGTAGCGCTCTTCCATCTCGCGCACCGCCCACTTCAGGGCGACCACGGCTTTCTTGGGATCGGTCACGACCGGCGTCAGCAGATGCGGGATGCCGTCATAGACCGACAGTTCGAGCATCTTGGGATCGACCATGATCAGGCGGCACTGGTCCGGCCGCAGCCGGTACACCAGGCTGAGGATCATGGTGTTGATGGCGACGGATTTACCCGAACCGGTGGTGCCGGCGATCAGCATGTGCGGCGTGCGTGCAAGATCGATGATGATCGAATCGCCGCCGATGTTCTTGCCGAGGCACAGCGGCAGCTTGATGCTGCCGTCATTGGTGTCCTTCACCGTCAGCAGTTCGCGCAGATAGACGTTTTCACGGTGCGCGTTCGGCAGCTCGATGCCGATGGCATTGCGGCCGGGCACCACGGCGACACGCGCGGACAAGGCGCTCATGGAGCGCGCGATATCGTCGGCGAGGCCGATGACACGCGACGACTTGATACCAGGCGCGGGCTCGAGTTCGTAAAGCGTGACGACCGGGCCTGGATGCGCCTTGACGATTTCGCCGCGCACGCCGAAGTCGCTCAGCACGACTTCGAGCGCACGTGAATTGGCTTCCAGCTCCGCCTTGCTGAGCGGCTGCCGATCGGCTGCGCGGGGCGCCGTCAGCACGTTGACGGAGGGGAGTTCGAATGTGCCGCCGGATTTGCGCTTCGGCTCTTTGGCCGGCTTCTTGCGCGGCGTGCTGGCGACAGGCGCCGGCTCTTCGTCGTCCACGTCCTCGTCGTCATCCATCGCTTCGTCGTCGATGTCGTCGTCGTCGTCGCGACTCTGCGGCGCAATCGGCGGGCTCGAGCGGCGGCCGCCGAGATTGGGCTCCTGGCGCTCGAACGATGCGCGGCCCTTCTCCGGCGCACTTGCGACCATCAGACCGTAGATCGTCGACAGCAGGCGTCCGAGCCGCGCCTTGGCACTCATGGCGGCGTGCACGACCCAGCCCAGTGACACCGAACCGCGGTCGTTGTCTTCGTGTTCGAATGGCGCGTCATCGTCCTCGATCTCGGCGAATTCTTCTTCCTTCTGCTTTGCGCCGAGGCCGCAGGCGATCAGGAACGTCGCCGTCATCGCCGTGCACAGGATGATGCCCAACACGAAGCGATAGATGAAGCCGACCGGACCGAACACCACCGCAGGCGCGCGAAACAGCGCGTCGCCGACCACGCCGCCGACGCCGGTGGGCAGCGGCCACGATCCGCCGTGTTGCCAGCAACTGGCGAAACCCGAGGCGAGGATGGTGCAGAGGACCCAGCAGCCGATGCGCAGCGCCTCGCGATCGAAATGGCGGTGCGTCATCATCCGCCAGCCCCAAACCGCGATCGGCAGGATCAGCATGATGGCGCCAAGGCCGAGAATCTGCATCAGCAGATCGGCGCCGATGGCGCCGGGATAGCCGACGATATTACGGATTGCGCGAGAGGTGGCGTGGCTGAAGCTCGGATCCTGCACCGACCAGGTCATCAGCGCCGCAGCGGCGACGCCGGCGACGCCGATCAGGCCGAGACCCGCGAGTTCGCGCAGCCGTCGCGCCAGCATTTCGCGAATCGATGCGGGCAGCTGTCCGACCAGGGGAATGACGCGTTCGATCGTGGTGCTCATGGAGTCGTGCTCTTGACGCCCTGCGATGAATCCAGAATTTCGACCAGCCGGTGCAATGCCTCGGCGGTCGTATCACTGTCCTGCACCAGGGCCAGACGAATATAGCCGGCGCCGGGATTGCTGCCGTCAGGTTGCTGCCGCGCCAGGTAGCTTCCGGGCACGACCCGCACGCCGCCCTCGCGATAGAGCTTCAATGTCGCCGCTTCGTCGCCGCCATGCGCGGAAACGTCGAGCCACAGGCAGAAGCCTCCGGCCGGGCGCTTGTAGCCGAAACGGTTGCCGAGGATCTGGTCGGCGAGATCGAACTTTTGCCGATACAGCCGGCGGTTTTCCTCGACATGCGTCTCGTCGTTGTAAGCCGCGACCGCGACGTGCTGCAGCGGCACGGGCACCTGAGGTGCCGCGACGTTGCGTAGCTCGTGAAATGCGCTGAGAAACTTCCTGTCGCCGGCCACGAAGCCGATCCGCATGCCCGGCAGGTTGGAGCGTTTCGACAACGACTGGAACGCGACCACGTTGGCGAAGTCCGGCCCGGCGGATTCCAGCATGCTGCCGGGGCCTCCCGGGTGTAGATCTCTGAATAGCATTCGTCGGACAGCACGATGAAGCCGTAACGCAGAGCCAATTTGTGCAGGCGTGCAAAATAGGCTGGCGTGGCCACCGCGCCCTGCGGATTGGCGGGTGACGCGATGTACATTGCCACCGTGCGCGACAGGGTCGCCTCATCAAGCGCGTCGAGGTCGGGCAGGAAACCGTTGGCCAATGTGGTCGGCAGGAAGATCGCCTCGCAGCCCGCGGTGCGCGCGCCGGCGCCATAGGCGGGATAGAACGGATTCGGCAGCAGGATCGCCGGCGTGCCCTTGCGGGGGCCGACGTAACGTGCGGCGGCGACGGCGGCGAGGAACAGGCCTTCGCGGCTGCCGTTCAGCACGAGCAGTTCGGTTTCCGGATCGAGCGGCCGCGGCAGTGCGAAACGCTTCCCCATCCAGGTCGCGGCGGCCCGGCGAAACGGCTCGATGCCCTTGGCGGCGGGATAGCGGCCGAATTCGGCGACGTGCTGCGCCAGCACGGGACCGACGAAATCCGGCACCGGATGCTGCGGTTCGCCCAGCGACAGCGTGATCAGCGGCTTGCCGGGCTGGTACGGTGCCAACAGCTCGGTCAGCCGGGCGAATGGCGAACGTTCGCCCTCCGCAGCGGCCGCGCTCAAGCTGCCGACGCCTGGCGCCGCATGGGAAGAAGCCGACATTGTCATCTGTAAAGCGCCAGCACTTTCGGAACCATCGACCACTCGCGATCGACCAAAACAGGATCAAATCACCATAGATACGGCGAGGTTAAGACGCGATTAACCATCGACGGCCCGCGTCGCAAATGGCCGGGTTCCAGGGGCCGATGTGGCGGCAGCGGTGGGCCCCAAAGGTGAAGGGCCCCAGCTTGCGCTGGAGCCCTTCGACGGGTGGAGCATTGCCGGGTATGTGCCCCAACCGATCCCCGATGCTCGCTGCGGACGATGCGATCGTCCGCAGCGGCGTGGCGCTTACATGTTGTAGGCGCGCTCGGTGTGCTCGGTGACGTCGAGGCCTTCGCGCTCGACTTCAACGTTGACGCGCAGGCCGACGATGACATCGACGACCTTGAACAGGATCGCCGAGCCGACGCCGGACCACACCAGCGTGGTCGCGACAGCTTTGCACTGCGCGATCATCTGGGTGACCATGTCGTAGTCGGCGATCTTGCCGGCCACGTAATCCATCACGCCCGTGCCGCCGAGGGCCGGGTTGACCAGGATGCCGGTGGCCAGGGCGCCGACGATGCCGCCGACGCAATGGACGCCGAACACATCGAGGGAGTCGTCATAGCCGATGGCGTTCTTGATCACGGTGCAGAAGAACAGGCAGACGACGCCGACGATCAGGCCAAGAACCAGCGCGCCCATCGGACCCGCGAAGCCGCAGGCCGGCGTGACGGCAACCAGCCCGGAAACCGCGCCGGACACGGCACCCAACAGCGACGGGTGGCCCTTGGTGATCCACTCCGCGAACATCCACGACATCGCCGCCATGGCGGTGGCGAGGAACGTGTTGGTCATCGCCAGACCGGCGGTGCCGGAGGCTTCGAGGTTGGAGCCGACGTTGAAGCCGAACCAGCCAACCCACAGCAGCGAGGCGCCGATCATGGTCATGGTCAGCGAGTGCGGAGCCATCAGGTCCTTGCCGTAGCCGGTGCGCTTGCCGATGATCAGGCAACCGACCAGGCCAGCGATGCCGGCATTGATGTGCACCACGGTGCCGCCGGCGAAGTCGAGAGCGCCCCACAGGAACACCTGGCCGGCATCGGCCATGACTTCGTCAAGCTTGGCCTGCGCCGCTGCCTTGGCATCGGGAGCTGCTGCGGCGAGCGCCTTGGCGGCGGCCACAACGGCATCCGGTCCAGCCCAGTACCAAACCATGTGCGCGATCGGGAAGTAGATCAGCGTCACCCAGAGCGGCATGAACAGGGCAATCGCCGCGAACTTGGTGCGTTCGGCGAAGGCGCCGACAATCAGGCCCGGGGTGATGGCGGCGAAGGTCATCTGGAAGCAGAAGTAGACCAGTTCCGAGATATTGGCGTCCGCAGTGAAGGTCGCAGCCATCGAGTCAGGCGTGACACCCGACAGGAAAGCCTTGGAGAAGCCGCCGATGTAGGGCGAACCGCCGGTGAAGGTGATGCTGTAGCCGTACAGCGCCCACAGGACCATGACGATACAGGTTGTGTAGAAGACCTGCATCAGCACCGAGAGCATGTTCTTGGAGCGAACCAGGCCGCCGTAGAACAGCGCAAGGCCGGGAATGGTCATCAACAGCACGAACACCGTCGAGGTCATCATCCAGGCGTTGTCGCCCTTGTTGACCGTCGGGTCGGCGTATGCCGCGGTTGCGGCAAACAGGCCGACGGCCAGTGCCGCCAATCCCGCGCCAGAGGGACGCTTGAACGTCATTTTTTATACTCCTGATTGGTAAAGGGTGAGCGCGAAATCAGAGGGCTGCAGCATCGGCCTCGCCGGTGCGGATGCGCACCGCATGGTCGAGGTTGATGACGAAGATCTTGCCGTCGCCGATCTGTCCGGTCTTGGCCGCGGTGGTGATGGCTTCGATGGTTTTGTCGACCTGGTCCGAGGCGACAGCAACCTCGATCTTGATCTTGGGCAGAAAGCTCACCGCGTATTCAGCACCGCGATAGATTTCCGTATGGCCCTTCTGTCGGCCGTAGCCCTTCACTTCCGTCACCGTCAAACCGTGAACGCCGATGGCGGTCAAAGCATCACGGACTTCCTCAAGCTTGAATGGCTTGATGATCGCCATAACAATTTTCATGGGTCCTATCCCCGCTTGTGCCCGGGCCCAACACGGCCGGGCGATCTCGACTGAGGTTCACCACGCGGAGAAGATCACTACGCGGGCACAGCCAGCCCAGATAGAATCAAATGCCGTGCCAGATCGGTGGAATTTCCTAACGGTCTCTGAACGCCCAGCTTTTCGAGGTTTTGGGGGTTTGGCCCCGGGTGCGCTATTCGGTCGCGCCCAAGAATTACGCAGCCCCGATCAAAATAGCGCCACGACAGGCTGTCGACATATTCGTGCTTATGGGGAAGGCAGCTGAATGGTAATATAATATGCGCCTATCCGCCATTCCGCCAAATCTGCGCAAAGCTGAGGCCGTTTTAACCGGGGCGTGTTTTTCTCACTGGAGCAACCTGACAGGGTGCGGTCCTGGCGCCGCCGGTCATCAAGGCGACTGTCGCGCGAAAGCGCCGTGCCTCAGAGTGCGTCGCGGTCGGTCTCGCCGGTCCGAATCCGACGGGCGTGATCGATGGGGACAACGAAGATCTTGCCGTCGCCGATCTGGCCGGTCCGGGCGCTGGAGGTGATCACCTCGACGGCCTTGGTGGCGAGGTCGGCAGCAATCGCGATCTCGAGCCGCAGCTTGGGCAGGAAGTTCACCACATATTCGGCGCCGCGATACATCTCGGTGTGGCCCTTCTGGCGCCCATAACCCTTCACTTCGGTGACGGTCATGCCGTGCACGCCGATGGCGGTGAGGGCCTGGCGAACTTCGTCCAGCTTGAAGGGCTTGATAATCGCAACGACCAATTTCATGAAAGCTTCCTGTGCAATTCCTCAGGCGCCCGCCAAGGCGGGAACGTGACGTATATCTATGCCAGTTATATCGGCATGGCGCGTGGAAAATAAGCGGAATCTATCGCGGCGCCAAAGCTTTGCGCAGTGAGAGGCGATCGGGGCCGGCTAGGTCGCGGGCTTCTCCCGCCGCTCGCGGATCGAGCCCTCCTGCGCCACCGACGCGACAAGTGTGCCGTCGGGCTTGAAGATCAGCCCGCGCGCCAGCCCGCGTCCGCCCTGGGCGCTGGGGCTGTCCTGGCTGTAGAGCAGCCATTCGTCGGCACGGAACGGGCGGTGAAACCACATGGCGTGATCGAGGCTCGCCGCCATCACCTTGCCATCGAACAACGTGCGGCCGTAGCGCGCCATTACCGAATCCAGCAGCGAAAAGTCGGAAGCATAGGCGAGCGCGCACATGTGCAGCGCCGGATCGTCCGGCAGCTTGGCGGCGGTGCGGATCCAGATGTTGATCCGGCCATCGGGGACCGCGGTGCCGAAATAGCGCTGAAATTCCACCGGCCGCAGTTCGATCGGACGATCGGACTCGTAATAGCGCCTGATGAATTCCGGCATCTGGTTGATGATTGGATCCTTGGCCAGTTCCTCGGCGGACAGTTTTTCCGGCGGCGGCACGTCGGGCATCTGGTCCTGATGGTCGAAGGAATCGGGCTCGCTGACATGGAACGAGACCATCATCGAGAAGATCGCCTGGCCGTGCTGGATCGCAGTGACGCGCCGGGTCGAATAGCTCTTGCCGTCGCGCAGCCGCTCGACCTCATAGATGATCGGGATGGCGGGGTCGCCCGGGAGGATGAAATAGCAGTGCAGGGAGTGCGGAAAGCGACCTTCCACGGTCCGGCATGAGGCCACCATGGCCTGGCCGATCACCTGACCGCCGAACACCCGCTGCCAACGCGTCTTCGGGCTGGTGCCGCGGAACATGTTCACCTCGAGGGTCTCGAGGTTGAGAATATCCAGCAGGTCGATCAGGCTCTTGGACATCGGCGTCATCCGGTCGCGGTTGCAGGCACGGAAGGCAAGATACCGCGTGCACCCTTGTTTCGGTTCCTGTTTCGCCCAGCTATAAGCCTGTTGCAACAGCGAGTACGGATCGGTCTGACATGGCATCGCAACGAGGCATCGTGATTGGCGGCGGGGCGTTCGCCGGACTGGCGCTGGCGCTGGCGCTGCGCCAGGGGCTTGGGCCGGACATTCCGATCATCGTTGCCGATCCGGCGCTGGCGGCGCGGCCAAGCCGCGACCAGCGCGCCACGGCCATCGTCGCCGCCTGCCGCCGGCTGTTCGGCGCCATCGGCGTCTGGGACGAGGTGGCGGCGCAGGCGCAGCCGATCCTCGACATGGTGGTGACCGATTCCAAGCTCGAAGATGCCACGCGGCCGGTGTTTCTGACCTTTGCGGGCAATGTCGAACCCGGCGAACCGTTCGCCCATATGGTGGAAAACCGACTTCTGATCGATACGCTGGTGACCCGCGCGGAAGCCGCGGGCGTCGACCTGCGGCCGACCATGGTGACCACCTTCGATTCGCGCCCCGACGGCATCAGCGTCACGCTCGGCGATGGCAGTGTGATCGAGGCGGCCCTGCTGGTTGCCGCCGACGGCGCGCGCTCGAAGCTGCGCGAACGCGCCGGCATCGCCACCCACGGCTGGGACTACGACCAGTCCGGCATCGTGGTCACCGTCGGCCACGAGCGCGACCATCAGGGCCGCGCAGAAGAGCACTTTCTCCCCGCAGGTCCGTTCGCGATCCTGCCGCTTACCGGGCGGCGCTCGTCGCTGGTATGGACCGAGACGCGCAGCGAGGCGACGCGCATCGCGGCCTTGCCGGACGACGAGTTTCACACCGAACTCGAACAGCGCTTCGGCCTGCATCTCGGTGAGGTGAAGGCGCTGGACAGACCGCGTGCGTTTCCACTCGGCTATTTCGTGGCGCGTTCCTTCATCGGCGAGCGGCTGGCGCTGGTCGGCGACGCCGCGCACCTGATTCATCCGATCGCCGGGCAGGGGCTCAACATGGGCCTCAAGGATGTGGCGGCGCTGGCGGAGACCATCGTCGATGCCGCGCGCCTCGGCATCGACTTCGGCCAGGCCGACGTGCTCGATCGCTACCAGCGCTGGCGCCGCTTCGACACCATGGCGATGGGTGTCGCCACCAACGCGCTGAACCTGCTGTTCTCCAACAAGTCGACGTTGCTGCGCAGCGTACGCGACATTGGTCTCGGCCTTGTCGATCGCCTGCCGCCGCTGAAGAGCGTGTTCATCCGCCAGGCCGCCGGACTGTCGGGCGAAGTGCCGCGGCTGCTGAAGGGCGAGGCGCTGTAGCGGTCGTCCCGGCCTGCGCTCGCGCGCGAATTTGCCGGGACGACGTGCTCAATCGATCTTGCGGGCTTCTTCCGGCAACATGATCGGGATGCCGTCGCGGATCGGATAAGCGAGTTTCGCCTTCCGGGAGACCAGTTCCTGCCGGGTCGCATCGAATTCCAGCTGCCCCTTGGTGAGCGGGCACACCAGGATTTCCAGCAATTTCGGATCGACGGTGCCTTCGAGGCGTTCAACGGGTGTGGCAGTCATGGGCGCGCTCCGGCAACTCGAACGATCAAGCTTGGTATTTTATCAGGATGCCGGCGCAACACAATTCGCCGGGCGACGCATCGGAAGCCGACGACGCGCGGGCAGTCACTGCAGCGGCGGGTCGCCGCTGGTGCGTTTTTTGCCAGGTCCATCTCGGTGACTGCGATCAGGATTTCTGCGCGGGTCTTGAGATCCGGGGCTTCCAGCATGGCCTGCTTTTCCGGGGCGCCATAGGGCGACATCATCGCCAGCGCATTGACCAGCGCCTCGTTCGGCGCGCTCTCCACGCCTTCCCAGTCGACCTTGAGATTATTGGCCTTGAGGAAGTCCGTCAGCACTTCCAGCAGCGCCTCGCGGTTCACCGCCTCTTCGCCCTTGCGCGCGGTGAAATCGTCGACGAAGGGAAAGTAGTCGACCCGGCATTGCCGGTAAGGCGTGAGCACCGAAAGCTCCTCCAGCACCTTGAAACGGGCGATGCCGGTCAGTTCAAGGATGTAGCGGCCGTCGCCGGCTTCGGCGAGCTGGGTGATTCGGCCGACGCAGCCGACCCGGAACAGCGCCGGCTTGTCCTCGTCGGGGAGTGCGAGACATCGGGCTGGATCATGCCGATCAGGCGATGCCCGTCCCGGAACGAATCATCCACCATGGCCAGATAGCGCTGTTCGAAAATGTTCAGCGGCATCTGGCCGCGCGGCAGCAGCAGGGCGCCGGGCAGCGGGAAGACCGGAATCACCTCCGGCAGATCGCCGGGTCCGCGATAGTCGGCATTGATCGCCATGTCCGGTTCCGATGCTGAAGTCGCCATTGCTCAGGAAAACAGAATGGTGGAAAGCCGCTTGCGGCCGTCGAGGGTGGCCTCGTCGGTCGGTCCCCACGCCTCGAAGAACTGGATCAGCTGCTTGCGCGCGCCGTCCTCGTTCCATTTGCGGTCGCGCTTGACGATCTCGAGCAGATGACTCGTCGCCTCCGGGCGCTGGCCGGCAGCATTCAGGGCGATCGCGAGGTCGAAGCGCGCCTGATGATCCAACGGATTTGCGGCGACTTTCTGTTCCAGTTCGGTGACGGGACCGAGCGCAGCCGCCTGTTCGACCAGATCGATGGCCGCCTGCACGGCCTTGACCGCGGCATCCTCGCGCTTCGCGGCCGGCACCAGCTCCAGCGTCTGTTTTGCCTGCTCGAGGGCGCCGGTGGCGACGTAGCACTTCGCCAGGCCGGCCAGCGCCGGGATACTGGCGGCGTCGGCGGCGATCACCTCGGCATAGACGGCGGCGGCGCCGGCGGCGTCGCCCTCGGCGAGGATGGTTTCCGCTTCTTTCAGCAATTCAGCCACGGTGGGCTCGGCCCCCGGCATGCCGGCGGTGAGCTTGTCGATGAAGGCGGTCACCTGGCTTTCCGGCACCGCGCCCATGAAGCCGTCGGCCGGTCGGCCATCGACGAAGGCGATCACGGCCGGAATCGACTGGATGCCCATCTGCCCGGGAATGTCAGGGTGCTCGTCGATGTTCATCTTGACCAGCTTGACCTGGCCCTTGGCGGCCATCACGGCCTTTTCGATGATTGGGGTCAGAGTCCGGCACGGGCCGCACCAGGGCGCCCAGAAGTCGATCAGCACCGGCTGGTGCTTGGATTCCTCGATGACGTCCTTCACGAAGCTTTGGGTGGTCGTCTCCTTGATGAGACCGGAGGCTGCCTGCGGCGCTGCGCCGCCCTGTTCCATAATGGTCACGTGAACCTCGTCTGATGTCGAAAGATTTGGCCGATTCTAGCATGGCCCGGCATTTAAATGGCGCTCGCCGCGTCATTTTACAATCGGCTGGAACAGGCCGACCGGCGGGCGATTCGGCCCGACAGGCGCAATTTCCATGATTTGAGCGGCTTTTCAGCCGAATTCGGCAAATACCGCCCAATTTGGTCCGATTAACCGATTGCGTGCGAAGAGCAGTCTTGCTGTTGCATTCGCGTGCCGCATTTGGCATAGGTCTGCGCGTCGGCGGCGCGAACGCGCCGCCAGCTTCTCGGATGCGGGTGTAGCTCAGTGGTAGAGCACGACCTTGCCAAGGTCGGGGTCGAGGGTTCGAATCCCTTCGCCCGCTCCAGAACTTTCTTGGCACTTCAGACGATCTAACACGACACCATGACAGGCCGCCGCAAGGCGGCCTTGTCGTTTGTGTCATCATTGCCCGGCGTCATGCTCGTTTGTGCCAGGTCAAAGCCGCGCCGCTTGAAATCGTCCCACGTTGGGCAGACAATCCGATCCTCAGGGTGGGGCGCGCGATGCCGGCGACAACCGATTCCAATCTCGAAATTGCCAAGCGCGCCAATGACGAGGCGCGGGCCGATTTTGCGACCTGGCTGATGATGGCCAAGCTCAACAGCATCGACGCCCTGCCGCAGGAGGCCCAGGCTTTCTTCGCCGGCTATCGCGCCTTGCTGGCACAGAACAAGGTCGCTGAGTCCGCTGCCGCGGACACCACCATCCGGATCGTCTACCGGAGCTATTATGCTCGCCTCGGCGGCACCGGAACGCCTCCCGACATCAAGTCCGCTCCGAGAACGAGACAAATGCCCGACAACAACGACAACGTCACGCCCTTCCGCAAGATCAAGCCGAGCGCGCCGCCGCCGCGCGAAAGAAGAAGCTGCCGGTGGCGCTGATCTTCATCGGCCTGATCGTGCTGGCCGTGGCCTGGCACTATCTCAGCCGAGGGGCTCTTTGAGCGGCGGCTGGCCGGCGCTGCCCTATGCGGCATGGCGCGACAGCTGCGAGACGCTGCAGCTGTGGACACAGATCGTCGGCAAGATCAGGCTGTCGCGCACGCCGTGGCTGAACCATTCGTGGCACGTGGCGCTCTATGTCACCGCGCGCGGACTAACGACCTCCCCGATCCCCGACGGCGATCGCAGCTTCGAACTCGCCTTCGATCTGGTCGACCACGTCCTGCTAATCACCACCAGCGACGGGCCACAGCGGCAATTGCCGTTGCGGGCGCAGAGCGTCGCGGCGTTCTACGCCGAACTGATCGCCTTGCTGGCGGAGCTCG
This sequence comes from Rhodopseudomonas sp. P2A-2r, assembly GCF_026015985.1. Classification (GTDB taxonomy): domain Bacteria; phylum Pseudomonadota; class Alphaproteobacteria; order Rhizobiales; family Xanthobacteraceae; genus Tardiphaga. The sequence goes on from NZ_CP110389.1 coordinate 329,374, forward strand.
ACATTTCCGTCAGCATCGACGACCTGCCCAACGAGGTCGCCAATCCGATCCGGTTCGGTGCCGATACGGTCCATGCGTCCTACGATCCCGATGCTGTTGCGCGGTTCGGGCAGGTGCTGCGGCAGGCCGATCGCGTGTTCAAGCAATTCCGTACCGGCTTCATCGGCAAAGCCAGTCCGGTGCATTTCTTCTGGGGTAGTTTTGATCTGGCGGTGACGCGGTTTTCCGGACGCGGCGCACCCCCGCATCCAGGTGGCGTGCCGCATCTCGCCGACGCCGTCGCGCGCGAGGCCTATTCGCACGAGGTCTCCAGCGCCGGCTTCTGGCCCGGCGGCGGCGCCATCGACTATCCCGCCTTCTATTCCTACGCCTATCCGGCGCCGGCCGGCTTTGCCGATGCGCCGGTGCGGCCCGATGCGGCATTCTTCAGCAAGGACCTCGGCGAATTCATTCTGCCTTACGATGCGGTTCGCACCGCCGCCGATCCCGACGCCGCCCTGATGCAATTCCTGCAGAGTACCTACGAAGCCGCCGCCAATCTTGCCGGGTGGGATCGCGGGGCGCTGGAGTGCGCCATCGGCCAGACGGGCCAGCCGCGCCAACTGTAGTGTGCGCTGCCTCACAGACCGCCGCGCGATCCTCGTTCCAACTACAATGGGCGATTGAATTTGCCGCCCGGCGAGATGATCCTCCCTCGCCTGCGGGCAATGGTCGGTCGTGTCGTTCGGGGAGGCGTTGATGGGCAGAAACATTGTCCTGCTGTCGGACGGCACCGGCAATTCGTCGGCCAAGGTCTGGCGAACCAACGTCTGGCGCATCTTCGAGGCGCTCGACCTGTCGGAGTCTGACCAGGTTGCCTATTACGACGACGGCGTCGGCACGTCCTCGTTCAAGCCGTGGGCGATTCTCGGCGGCGCCTTCGGCTTCGGGCTGCGGCGCAATGTGATCGAAATCTACAAGTTCGCCTGCCGCAACTACCGCGACGAATCCGACAGGCTGTTCGGTTTCGGCTTCAGCCGCGGCGCTTTCACGATCCGCATTGTCATGGGCGTGATTGCCAATCAGGGGCTGGTGAGATCGGACAACGAAGCCGAGTTGCACAGTCTCGCCAGTGCCGCCTATCGCGCCTACCGCAAGGATCGCTACAAGCGGCTGCTGCTCGAAGGCCCCTATCAATATATTCGCAACAAGTTCGGACCGGTCTATCCGCCCGTCGGGAAGAAGGATGCCGTCGCGAAAATTCATTTCATCGGGGTGTGGGACACCGTTTCCGCCTACGGTTTCCCGGTGAAGGAGATGAACGACGGAATTCACAAGTACTTGTGGCCGATCGAGCTTCCCGACGGTCAGTTGAGCGACAAGGTCACCTGGGCGCGGCAGGCGCTGGCGCTCGACGAGGAGCGCACGACCTTTCACCCGCAGCTGTGGCGCGAAGACAACGCCACCGCCGCCAGCCCGGCCGGAAACCGCACCGTCGCGGCCGAGCGCATCGCGCAGGTCTGGTTTCCCGGCGTGCATTCGAATGTCGGTGGCGGCTACCCCGACGATTCGCTCGCTTACGTCGCGCTGGTCTGGATGATTGTCGAGGCGCAGCGCTGCGGTCTGCGGTTCAAGACGGATTACTCAGGCCTGCTGCCCGCACCGCCGCCGCCCGGCGCCATGATCGCCGATCCCGACACGTTCAAGAACGCCATCTCGAAGCGCGACAAGGATGGCCGGCTCTACGATCCGCGCAAGGGAATGGGCGGCTATTACCGCTACGGTCCGCGCAAGCTGGTGCCTGACTTCTATCCGCAGGCCGCCAAGGGCGAAGGCGACGAGGTGCAGGTCGGCCGTGCCAAGATTCATGAGAGCGTCTTCAAGCGCATCGGCAATCGCGCCCATGCCTATGCCCCGGTCGGCCTGCCGCCGCTCTACGATGTCGTGAAGGACGATGGCGAGATCGTAACGCCCGACCAGTTCACTCTCTCGCCGGATGGCCGGCCATTCGAAAGCAATGCGGCCGCGGCCGAGCGTGCGCTGGCGCAGGAACACGTCTGGAATGAAATCTGGAAGCGGCGCGCCGTCTACTTCCTGACGGTGGCGGCGACGTTGTGGCTGGTGATCTTTCCTCTGGTGCGCGACGCCCAGCCCGTCGACGAGCTGAACAGCCGGTTTCGTTGGGCCTCCGACATCCTCCGTGTTTTTCAGGGCTTTCTACCGACCCATGCGCGGTTCTGGATCGACGGCTATGCCCGGGAGCCTGGCCTTTTCCTGTTCTCGGTCGCGCTGGTTGCCGGTCTGCTCTATCTCGGGAGCCATATCGCCGGCGTGACGTCTGGAAAGATGGGCGCCATCTGGCTACGACGGCCCGGCGCGCCCGGCGGCCTGCCGAGCAGCCTGCTCTACCGGATCCGCAGCAGCGCGGTGTATTCCGCGGTTCTCACCGGCGCCAAATCCCATGTCGCGCCGTTCGTCTTTGCCGTGATGTTCCTGTATCTGGGGCTCGCGATCGCCAGCCACCTGCTGTTCAACATTCAGGATGTCTGGGGAGCGACCTGCAAGGAGTCAGCCGAGACGATCCATCTCGACGTCAATCAGAGCGTGGATTTGCCGGTGGAGTTCAGGACTGCGGAATTCTGTCACGCCACCGGCGTGATGCTGAAGGGTGGCCGGACCAAATACAATATCAGGATGGTGCCGACGGCGGACTGGTCCGACGGAGGCATTGCCGTCAAGGCCGGGGCATCGCCGTTGCCGTCGGCCGGCTGGTTCAAGTCCATTCTGTTCTACGCGGCCGTTCCGTTACGACGTGAGCTGTTCGAGGACTGGTTCGAGGTCGTCTTCCGCTATGGCAGGACGGGCGGGGAGGAGGCGTTCTATCTCTATGATCCGACCGATCCCCTCATTCGCTTCAACATGACCCCGACTCGCGATGGCGAATTGTTCATCTTCGTCAACGATGCAGTGATCGGTGTGCCGGGGTTGTACGATCGCTTCTATCGCAACAATCAGGGTTCTGCGCGGATCACGGTGACCCGAACCAAGTAACGGGACGCGTCGCGGATCCGCTATTGCCGCAATGCAACGAAGTGCCAGCTCGTGCAGCATTGCCTGATCGTGGTGGCCCTTGGCGCTTGCAGAACTTGTGGTAGCATCGCGCCGTCGGGCTAAGCCAGACCAACAAGGTTCGTCTCGTACGTTCAATAAAACATTGCAGCCGCAACGAGCTGCCCAGGGAGTGACACGATGCCATCGATGTTCCGTCGATCCGTGCTTGCATGCGCCGCCATCATCGCCATCGCGGGGATCAGCCAGGCCAGCGCCCAGCAACAACTCAAGAAATACGAATCCGGCAAAAGGAATTCTGGACTCATCCGCCGGATGACTGGTTCCTCGGTGACGAGACCGAAGCCCAGAAGGGGCTGGCACCGCCATCCGGACCGCCGACCGGCTCGTCGGAGGCCGAACTCGCCACCATGATGAAGAAGATCAAGCTGCCGGCGGGCTTCAAGATCGAGGTCTATGCGTCAGGCGTGCTGGCAGCGCGGCAGATGGCATGGGGCGACAAGGGCACGCTGTTCGTCGGCTCGTTCGGTCTCGGCAACGTCTACGCCATCACCGAAAAAGACGGCAAGAAGGACGTCAAGACCGTCATCAAGGGATTGAAGATGCCCACCGGCATCGCGTTCCGCGATGGCGCCCTATACGTGATCGATATCGACAAGCTGATCCGTTACGACAATGCCGAGGCCAATCTCGACAAGCTCGGCGACGGCAAGGTGGTCTATGACGACATGCCGTCCTATGCCGCCCACGGCTGGAAGTATCTGGTCGCGGACAAGGACGGCTGGTTCTACGTGCCGTTCGGACCTCCGTTCAATATCGGCATTCCGCCGACCTCGCTGTCGCAGATCCGTCGTGTCGATCCGAAAACCGGCAATGCCGAGATCGTGGCGCTCGGCGTCCGCAACAGCGTCGGCGGCGATATCGATCCGCGCACCGGAAAATACTGGTTCACCGAAAACGCCCGCGACTGGATGAGCGACGATACGCCAAGCGACAAGCTCAACATGATCTCCAAGCTCGGCGAACATTTCGGCTATCCGCACTGCCACCAGGGCAATATGCCGGATCCGAAATTTGCCATGGGCCACAAGTGTTCGGAGTTCACGCCGCCGGTGCTGAACCTCGGCGCTCACGTCGCTCCGCTCGGCATGAAGTTCTATACCGGCAGCATGTTTCCGGCCGCGTACAAGGACAACATCCTGATCGCCGAGCACGGATCCTGGAACCGGCACAAGTACCAGGGCGCGCGGATCATGCGGGTGATGGTCGGGCCGGATGGCAAGAACGCCAAGCAGGAGGTGTTCGCCTCGGGCTGGATCGAGGGTGATCAGGGCTATCTCGGCCGTCCCGCTGACATCGTGATGGCCAAGGACGGCGCGATCCTTGTGGCCGACGACTGGGCCGGTGCGATCTACCGCATCAGCTACAAGAAGTGACCGTTGTCACTTCGGACGCGCGCAGCGCAAGCTGCGCGCGAACCTCAGCCACTCCAATTGGAGTGACGGGGAATCCCGAAGTGGCTGAACATCTCGAGATCCCGGGTCTGCACTCCGGCCGGCGTCGCCGTCCGAAGCGCATCCCGGGATGACGAGCTTCTAAGTTTGAATGGAAATGCCCCTCATGCGACTCCGACTGGTTCTCGCTGCACTTCCTTTGCTGTTCTTCACCCACCTGGACAAAATCCACGCCGCGGATCTCGCCGCCGGCAAGGCCAAGGCCGAGGTCTGCACCGCCTGCCATGGCGAGGGCGGTATCTCGCAGACCGAAAATATCCCGTCGCTGGCGGGGCAACCCGATCTGTTCATCCAGTGGCAGCTGATCTTCTTCCGCAGCGGCACCCGCAAGAATGAGGCGATGCAGCCGATCATCGAAACCCTCAGCAATGAGGACGTGCGAAATCTCGGTGCCTATTTCGCGTCGCTGCCGCCGAAAAAGGACAAGACGCCGGATGCCGATCCGGATCTGTCGGCGAAGGGCGCCCAGGCAGCCGCCGGCCGCCGCTGCGCGTCGTGCCACACTGACACCTATGCCGGGACCAAGGGCGTGGCGCGGATCGCCGGCCAGCGCGAGGACTATCTGCGCAAGGCGCTGCATGACTACAAGTCCGGCGTGCGCTCCGGCGGCGGCATGGCGGCGATGGCCGACGTCGCCTATCCGCTCAGCGCGGAAGAGATCGACGCGCTGGCGCACTACCTCGCGCATTTGTAGGGAGCGACTCACAATCGCGTAGGATGGGTAGAGCGAAGCGAAACCCATCGATAGCGGGCGATGTCGCGAAGGGTTTCGCCGACGGTCGCGCAAGCGCGGCCGTCGCTCTACCCATCCTACAGATAATTCCACCCGTGGCGGTTAAGCGCCTAGTCGCGCTGCGCTTCATAGGCCTTCAGGTGCGTATAGATCATGCGCAGCCGCGGCACCGGTGCCTTGGCGGCGTCGGCGCGGGCGATCAGGTCGCCGATGATCTGGTCGGCCTCGATGGGCGCGTTGTTGAGGATGTCGCGATACATCGATGCCGTCATCTTCGAACCCTCGGCCGTCAGCATGGCGCCGCTGCTTTCGAGGAATGGCGTGCGGGGGTAAAACCGTTGGCGGACGCCACGGCGCTGCATTCGTCGCGCACGCCGAGAATGAAATCGCGCCCACCGGGTGCAGCCACGATGTCACCGACTGCGGCGCGCATGGCGCTGGTCGCGCCGGCGATGGTGGCGAGGAAGATCCACTTCTCCCACATGTCCTGCATGATGGTGGCGCTTGCGACGCCGTCGAACTTGCCCGTGGCCATGACCTCGGCGATCGCCTTGACCCGGTCCGAACTGCCGCCCTTGCGCTCGCCGAACGACAGCGACTGCATTGGCGCCAGTTGCACCACCTCACGCGCCTCGTTCAGCGTGACGGCGATCTTGCACTGGCCGCCGAGCACCGCGTCGGCGCCGAATTTCGCTTCCAGCACGTCGAGATGGCGCATGCCGTTGAGCAGCGGGATGATAGCGGTGCCGGGGCCGACAGCGGGCGCGAAGGAGGCGATGGCATCGTCCAGATCGAATGCCTTGCAGCTCAGCAACACGACATCGAACTTGTCTGTGAGCTGGTCGGCCTGAACGGTCGGCGGGTTCTTCAACACGACGTCGCCATGCGGGCTCTTGATGACGAGGCCGGCGCTGGCGAGTTCGCCGGCGCGCTTCGGCCGCACCAGGAAGGTGACGTCCTGGCCGGCCAGCAACAGCCTGCCGCCGAAATAGCCGCCGATCGCGCCGGCCCCAACCACGAGAATACGCATGAGTTGTTCCTGTTTCTCTCCGTCCTGGCCGGGCCTGTCCCGGCCATCCACGACATCTGGGAAGAACGTGGATGCCCGGCACAAAGGCCGGGCATGACCGCGTCCAGCAATTCGATCAGCGTCCTACCACTTTTCGCCGAATGGACGAATCTCCATTTCGAACGTCCAGGCGCTGCGGGGCTGCTGGTATAGCTGCCAGTATGACGCAGCGACCGAGGCGGGCGGCATCAACAAATCGGGATTGTCGAGTGCCTCCTTGCCCCACAGTTGTTTGCGCCGTTCGCGCACCCAGGCAGTGTCGACGCCGGAGTCGATAACAAGGTGCGCGACATGGATGTTCTTCGGCCCGAGTTCGCGGGCCATCGCCTGCGCCAGCGCGCGCAGGCCGAACTTGGCCGAGGCGAAGGCGGCAAAGCCCGAGCCACCGCGCAGGCTGGCGGTCGCGCCGGTGAAGAAGATCTTGCCGGCGCCGCGCGCCAGCATCAGCCGCGCTGCCTCGCGCCCGGCGAGGAAGCCGGAATAGCAGGCCATCTCCCACACCTTGCGGAATACCCGTTCGGTGGTCTCCAGGATCGGGAAATTGACATTGGCGCCGACGTTGAAGATGCATACCTCGAGCGGCGCGTGGGCATCGGCGTCGTTGAGGAAGGCCGTCACCTCGTCTTCCTTTCGCGCGTCGAGCGAACGCGCGAAGATGGTGCCCCCTGCCGCCTCGATCTCGGCCACCAGCGGCGCCAGCTTGTCGCCGTTACGGCGCCCGGCGAACACCGTAAATCCCTCGGCGGAAAACTTTTTGGCGATCTCGGCGCCGATGAAATCGCCGGCGCCGATCACCGCGACGGTTGCGTTGCGCTTTTGCAATCGACCTCTCCATTTTCGTAGGATGGGTTGAGCTCTTGCGAAACCCATCCTCTTGCAGCGAGTGCGGTCGATGGGTTTCGCCGGCCGCGCAGACGCGTGACGGCTTCAACCCATCCTACGTCTAGCGCGAGATCAGCTCCTCGATGTCGCGCAGCTGCTCCTTGCCGTAGAACATCTCGTCGCCGACATAGAAAGTCGGCGAGCCGAACGCGCCGCGATCGACGGCGAATTGCGTATTGGCGACAAGCTTGGCCTTTACCTCGGGCTCTTGCGCGCGCGCGAACAGTTTGGCGGCATCGAGTCCGGACGCGGTGAGTGCGGCGACCGCTATCTCGGGATCGTCCATCTTCTTCGGCTCGCGCCACATGTGATGAAACGCCGCCTCGATGTATGGCTTGAACACGCCTTCGAGCTGGGCGGCGACCGCCGCGCGCATCAGGTTCAGCGTGTTGACCGGAAAGAACGGGTTCATCACATAGGGTGGCACCTGGAAGCGCTTGAGGAAGCGCTCGGTCTCGATCTCGTGAAACTCGCGCTTGTTCTTGATGCCTGCCAGCGCTTCGGCAGGCGACTTGTTGTTGGTGGCCTTGAAGATGCCGCCGAGGAGCACCGGGACATAGGCGAATTTCACGCCGCTGCGCGCCTCGATGGCGGGGATCGCCTCATGGGCGAGGTAGGCGTTGGGGCTGCCGAAATCGAACAGGAAGAGCGGGGATGTCGCGGTCAAGTTGGCCTCCCGGGTTATCTTGTTGTTGCCGCAGTGTGGCGCAGCAGACCTGAAACGTCCACCGCTTTATGACGGTCGTAATATGATCCGGGGCCGGCTCAAATCAGTCGCCGCACCGCGCGTTTGCGCCATACCAACATGTAATAGCCCATCTGCAGAACGAACATGGAGCCGAATGCGGCCGGATAGGCCATCCAGACGCCATCGAGGCCGATTTCGCGACTGAGAACGATGGCGAAAGGCACCTCGATGGCGACGATCGCGAAGACCAGTAGCGCCAGCGGCGCGCATACGGTGCCGCTGGCGCGCATCATTCCCGAGAAGGTCGTCGCCATGCCGAACAGGACCATGCTCCACAGCACGATGTGCAGCGAACGCTGCGCCAGTTCCAGCACTGTCGGGTCGACGATGAACAACCCGATCAGGTTGCGGGAGAACAGATAGGCAAGCGCGACCATGCTGCCGGTCAGCACGAGATTCATCAGCAGGCCAGTACGGACGATGGCATCGAGTCTGTCGATGCGATCGGCGCCGATCGCCTGTGCGCCGAAGATCGATACGGTAATGGAGATCGACATCGCCGGGAACTGGACATAGCTCAGCACCTGATTGACCGCGCCATAGGCCGCGGTGGCGTTGGAGCCGAAGCCGTTGACGAGGCCGAGCAGCACCAGTTCCGCCAGCGACATCACGACCATGCCCAAGGCTGCGGGAATGCCGATGCGCAAGACCTTGCGCAGCAACCCGGCATTCAGACGGATATTGCGCAACAGCTCTGCATCAGGCGCAAGCGGATGATTTCTGCGGCGAAGAATAACGGCAACGAAAAGCAGCGTCACCAGGGTCGATACGGCCGAGGCCCAGGCGACACTGGCGACGCCCAGCGGCGGTAGCCCCAGCCAGCCGCGGATGAGCGCAGGCGTCAGCGCGAGGCCGATCACGGTTGACAGCGCCAGCGCCCAGAGCGGCGTGATCGTGTCGCCGACGCCGCGCATGGTCGAAGTCCACAGGATGAAGGTAAAGGTTGCCGGCATCGTCAGCATCATGATGCGGGCATAGGCGCTGGCATCGTCGAGAATATCCGGCGGCGTGGCCAATGCGATCATGAACTGCCGGCTGAAGACGCCGCCCAGTACGGCGATGGCCACGGCGATGAGAAGTGCCACTGCGAGCGCAGTGCCGGCGACGGCCTTGAGCCTGTCGGTCTCGCCGGCGCCCCAAGCCTGGCCAATCAGCACCGACGCGCCGGCGCCCAGCCCGATGACAAAGGCCACGAAGAAGAACATGACCGGAAAGAATACCGAAGCCGCTGCCAGGGCTTCGATGCCGATCATCTGGCCGACATAGATACTGTTGATGGTGCCGATCAGCGACTGCAGGATGTTGCTCAGCATCATCGGCAGCAGAAAGACCAGAAATCTTTTCCAGAGCGGATCTGCGTTCGGCACGACGTATTCCTTGCGAACAAAGGTTGAGAGAGTCAGTCAGTCCGGCCGGGAAGCCGATCCACCTGACTATAGCGACGTCGGTTCTGACCGATCGCCGAAAGCAAGCTTGATGATGTGGTTGCGAATATCGTCTGGCCATGCGGCGATCAACGTATCGAATTTCGTTCGGTCGGCGGCGAACAAAGCGCGCGTCGCCTCTTCGAAGCCCGCCAGGTTGCCGGCCATCACCGACATGAAGTGGTAGGCGGCATCGCGCGCGGCGCGCGCACGATCCCTGTCGGCGTTGACGCGCCGGGCCTCTTCGACCAGCTTGCGCAGTGCCACCGAAGCGCCGCCGGGTTGGGCGCCGAGCCACTCCCAGTGCCGCGGCAGCAGCGTCACCTCGCGGGCGACGACGCCGAGTTTCGGCCGACCGCGTCCGCGCGGCTGCGCCACCGCATCCACCTCGGGAGGCTCGGCCGGCGGCGTCAGCCGCGCCACAATCTCGCGGTGGCTGCCGCGCAGATCGAGATCGATGGAGCGGCCGGTGGAGTCGTCGAAGATCACAATCGGCGGCGGCGCCTCGCCCGCCGAGGCGATCTTGACCGCGAGCGCCACCTCGGCAAGCCGCCCGGAGGCTAGGCGGTGGTGGCCGGAGAATGCGGTGAACGAGCCTGCGGCTGCCTGATCCATGGTAAGGCTTTCAGATCATGAGGGTTTAGCACGCCTATTTATACCCGGATCATATCTGCGTCAATAACACCCGGATAATAATGCAGCCGGGCAATGAGGTGCATCGACCATGCTGACCGTCCATCATCTCAACAATTCCCGCTCCCAGCGGGTGCTGTGGCTGCTCGAAGAGCTCGGCGTGCCCTATGAGATCGTGCGTTACCAGCGCCAGTCCAACATGCTGGCGCCGCCCGAGCTGCGCGCCATCCATCCGCTCGGCAAGTCGCCGGTCATCACCGACAACGGCAACACGGTCGCGGAATCCGGCGCGATCGTTCAGTACCTCGTCGACACCTACGGCAGTGGCCTGATTCCGGCGCCGAACACGCCGGAGCGGCTGCGCTTCACCTACTGGCTGCATTACGCCGAGGGTTCGGCGATGCCGCCGCTGCTGCTGAAGCTGATCTTCCTGATGCTGCCCAAACGCGCCCCGCTGCTGCTGCGCCCGCTGGTCAATGCGATCTCATCCAAGGCGCTGGCGACGCTGGTCGATCCGCAACTCAGGACCCACATGTCGTTCTGGGAAAGCGAGCTTGGCAAGAGCGACTGGTTCGCCGGCAGCGAATTCACGGCGGCCGACATCCAAATGAGCTTTCCGCTTGAGGCCGCCTCGGCGCGCGCCGGCCTAGCGCAGGGCCACCCCAAGGCAATGGCGTGGCTCGCGCGCATCCATGCGCGGCCGGCGTATCAACGCGCGCTGGACAAGGGCGGGCCGTATACGGTGGGGAAGTAATTTGTCGTGTCCCGGAAGCGATGCAGCACGAAGTGCTGCCGCGCAGAGCCGGGACCATCCCAAACGCCGGTGCTTGCTACGGCCCCGGCTCTGCGAAGCGATACTCCGTATCGCATCGCGTCCGGGGCAAGTAACTATTGCCGAACTAAGCCGCGGGAAATCCGAACAGTCGTTGCGGATTGTCCACCAGGATGCGGTTGCGCTGCGCGCCGTCGGGCACCCAGTCAACCAGCAGATCGAGCAGATCGCTGACGCCCATCATCGCGTCCCAATTGGCCACGTGAGGCCAGTCCGATCCCCACACGCAGCGGTCGGGATTTGCCTCGACCAGCAGCCGCGCGAACGGGATCGTGTCGCTGTAGGGCGGGCCGCCCTGCACGCTGGTGCGATAAGCGCCGGACAGCCGCACCCAGGCGCCATCGCGGACCAGGCCGAGCAGCGCCTGAAAGCCGGCCTCGTCGGTGCCGCGTGTGGTGGGAAAGTGGCCCATGTGGTCGATCAGGAACGGCACGGGCAGTTTTGCGAAGCGCGGTGCCAGCGCGGGAATGTCCTTGGCGTCGATCAGGAACTGGAGATGCCAGCCCATCTCTGCACACAAGGCGGCATACCCCTCCAGCTGCGCGAAACCCACCCCGCCGCCATACAGCACGTTCATGCGCAGTCCGACCACGCCGGCGTCCTTCAGTGCGGCCTTGTCCCTCTCCGGGCAATCCAGTGCAATCACCGCGATGCCGCGCAGCCGCGCGCGGTTGGCCTGCAGCGTCTCGACCAGCAGACGATTGTCGGTGCCGTGCACGCTGACTTGCGTCAGCACGCCATGGGTCATGCCGGTCGCGTCGAGCATCGAAAGATACTCGGTCGCCGTTGCCGCCGGTGGGGTGTAGCTGCGCGCGGTGACGAAGGGGTATTCTGGCGGCAGTCCGATCACATGGGCATGGGTATCCACCGCGCCCTTCGGCACGTTGAAGCGCGTGGCGCGGTGCTGCACCGGTTGCGGCCCCGGGCATGCCGGGGCCGCGCTGGCAGGATCAGCTGTCTGCATAGAGAATACGTCCGCGGGTTTCCGGCAGCGCGAATGCCGCCATAAAGAACAGTCCATAGGCCAGCACCGCGAAGATCGCGATGGCATTGCCGAGCGTCGTGGTGGTCGAGAGCGTGCCGACCAGGAACGGGAACAGGGCGCCCACGCCGCGGCCGAAATTGTAGCAGAAGCCCTGGCCGGAGCCGCGCAGGCGCGTCGGATAGAGTTCGGTGAGGAACGCGCCCATGCCCGAGAAGTAGCCGGAGGCAAAGAAGCCCAGCGGGAAGCCGAGCAGCCACAGCACTTCATTGGTCAGCGGCACCTGCGTGTAAACGATGATCACGGCGATGGCGCCCAACGAGAAAGTCAGGAACAGGTTGCGCCGTCCAATCTTGTCGGCGAGCCAGGCGCCGACGAGATATCCGACAAAAGAACCGATGATCAGCGCCGAGAGGTAGCCGGTCGAAGAGACGATCGACAACTTGCGTTCAGTGGTGAGAAAGCGCGGCACCCAGAAGGTGATGGCATAGTACCCGCCCTGGCAGCCGGTCGCGGCCAGCGAGGCCAGGATCGTGGTCTTGAGCATCGGGCCCGCAAAGATCTCGCGCAGTTTCGGCCGGTCGCCGCTGGCATTTTGCCGGGCGCGGGTCTCCTTAGCGATCTTGGGTTCTTCGACATAGCGGCGAAGATATAAAACCAGCAGCGCCGGCAGCGCGCCGATCGCGAACATCCAGCGCCAGGCCATTTCCGGCGGCAGATACGAGAACAGGATGGCCTGCGACAGCACCGCGAGGCCCCAGCCGATCGCCCAGCCCGACTGCACCGAGCCCACCGCGCGGCCACGATATTGCGGGCGGATCGCTTCGCCCATCAGTACCGCGCCGGCCGCCCATTCGCCGCCGAAGCCGAGACCGAGCAATGCGCGGGCGACCAATAGCTGATCGAAATTCTGCACGAAGGCGCAGACCAACGAGAAGAAGGAGAACCACAGGATGGTGATCTGCAGCGTTCGCACGCGACCGATGCGGTCGGCAAGGTAGCCGCCGAGCCAGCCGCCGATGGCCGAGGCCAGCAGAGTCACGGTACCGGCCAGGCCGGCGGTGCCGGGATCGACTTTCCACATGACGATGATGGTGCCGATCACCAGCGGATAGATCATGAAGTCCATGCCGTCGAGCGCCCAGCCCGTGGCGCAGGCCCAGAAGGTGCGGCGTTCCGGAGCGTTCATGTCGCGGTAAAAGGCCAGCAGGCTGGAATCTTCGATCTCGGCGACTTCGATGGCGCCGGATTTGTCCGGTTGACCCGTGTTCATGGCGATGCTCCCCAGCATTGACTACGGCCGGTGTTGTGCACCCGGCTCGACCGCGGCATCAGGCTGTCAATATCCCGATGCTTCCGCGCCGGACGTACGCGGATCTGGCGCGCCGAGCAAGCCGTCGGGCGTCACCGCGATGGAGTTGGCCGAGGTCTGGCCCATCGGCTCGATGACGTTGTGGCCCATCGCCTTCAGCGTCGTGAGCGTCTCCACCGAAAATCCGCGCTCGATCCGCACCTCGTCGGGCAGCCATTGATGATGCAACCTTGGCGCGGCGACGGCGGCGGCGATATTCATATCGTAGTCCAGCGCGTTGACGATCACCTGCAGCACGGTGGAGATGATGCGGCTGCCGCCCGGCGAGCCCGTGATCAAAACCGGTTTGCCGTCCTTCAGCACGATGGTCGGCGACATCGAGGACAGCGGCCGCTTGCCGGGGCCGGGCAGGTTGGCCTCGAAGCCGACCAGACCGAAAGCATTGGACGCGCCCGGCGCGGCGGTGAAATCGTCCATCTCGTTGTTCATCAGCACGCCGGTGCCCTCCGCCACGAGGCCGACGCCGTAGGGGAAGTTCAGCGTATAGGTGTTGCTCACCGCATTGCCGGCGCTGTCGATGACCGAGAAATGCGTGGTGTTCTGTCCCTCGCGCGGCGGCACCGCCGACAGCGCATCGGTCCATGGCGTGGCGCGAGCGATGTCGATCGAGGCGCGCTGTTGCGCGGCATAATCCTTCGAGAGCAGCGTGGCGATCGGCGCATGGGCGAAGGCCGGATCGCCGAGATAGCGCGCACGGTCGGCATAAGCGCGCTTCATGGCCTCGATGAGCAGGTGCAGCGACGGCGCCGAGCCCTGCTTGAGGTCGCGCATGGGGAAGCCTTCGAGAATGTTCAGCGTCTCCATCAGCACCGTGCCGCCGGAGGAGGGCAGCGGCATCGCGACGATGTCGTAGCCGCGATAATTGCCGCGGACGGGCGGGCGAATCACCGGCTGGTAGGATTTGAGGTCATCGGCGGTGAAGATGCCGCCGGCGCCGCGAATGCTGCTGACTAGCCTTTCCGCGACCGGTCCTTCGTAAAAGCCGCGCGGCCCCTGCGCGGCAATCGCCGTCAGCGTCGCGGCAAGATCGCTCTGCACCAGCGTGTCGCCGGGCCGCAGCGGCGTGCCGTCAGGACGTGAAAAGATCTCCACCGACGACGGCCAGCGCGCGATCCGCCCCTGCAGTTCGGGCAATGTCGCTGCCGTGTCGTCGGCGATGACAAAACCGTCGCGCGCCAGTGCAATCGCCGGCTGCAGCAGGTCGGACAAAGAGAACTTCTGCGAGCCGTATCTGTCCAGCGCCAGCGCCAGCCCAGCGACGGTGCCGGGCACGCCGATGCCCAGCGCGGAGAAACGCGACGCCGCGGCGTCCGGCTTGCCGTCGGCACCGAGGAAAATATCGCGGGTCGTCGCCGCGGGCGCCGTCTCGCGGTAGTCGATGGTGATGTCCTCTTTGCGATCTGCGGAATGGATCACCATGAAACCGCCGCCGCCGATATTGCCAGCGCGGGGATAGGTGACCGCCATAGCGAAGCCGGTGGCCACCGCCGCATCGACGGCGTTGCCGCCGCGCGCCAGCACGTCGCGGCCAATCTGCGCGCCGAGCTTTTCCTGCGCGACCACCATGCCGTGGCTGGCGACCACCGGGCGCACGTCGCCCGCCAGGGGCGCGACGGTGCCGTTGCGCAGGTCCTGCGCCCGCGCCGCGCCACAGCTGCCGGAAATCAGGACGAGAGCGAGGAACAGAACGAAGCGACGGGTGGCCAGCGGAATCATCATTTGCTCCGACGCGGGGACTGCCACAATCTCGTGACCAGGATGAATGCTATATGGCTGTCGAGACGGCAGGCACAACGCCCCCGGCGATTCGCGAGGATGACACATGGCGCTCACCGCCGCCGCAGACGAAGGGGTTGCCGAGGTCGTGACCCGCTACCCACCTTATTCCGCCGTGGTCGGCTGGATGTTGTTCGACTGGGCGGCGCAGCCTTATTTCACGCTGATCACCACCTTCGTGTTCGCGCCCTATTTCGCCACCCATGTCGCCGCCGATCCGGCGACCGGACAAGCATTGTGGGGATTCGCCACCGCCGCTGCGGGGCTGCTGATCGCGCTGGCGTCGCCGGTGCTGGGGGCGATTGCCGATGCCAGCGGACGACGCAAGCCGTGGATTGCCGCGTTCGGCGCGCTGCTGGTGATCGGCGCCAGCTTGATGTGGATCGGCGAGCCCGGCAATCCAGCCATCATCCCGCCGCTGCTGATCGCCTATGCGATCGCCACAGTCGGCGTGGAATTCGCCACGGTCTTCAATAACGCCATGATGCCGTCGCTGGTGCCGCCGCATAAGATCGGCCGATTGTCCGGTTCCGGCTGGGCGCTGGGCTATGTCGGCGGCATCATCAGCCTGGTCATCGTGCTGGGATTTTTCGCCGCAAATCCGCAGAGCGGGCGGACCCTGTTCGGTTTCGTCCCCTTGTTCGGGCTCGATCCCGCAACATTCCAGGGCGACCGCATCACCGGGCCGCTGACGGCGCTATGGTTCGTCGTCTTCGTGCTGCCGATGTTTCTGCTGACGCCGGATTTCCCGGCGAAACTGTCGGCGCGCGCGGCGGTGCGTGGCGGACTGACCGACCTGCGCGCCACGTTGCGCGAATTGCCGCAACATCGCTCGATGCTGGCGTTCCTGATCGCCAACATGATCTACACCGACGGCCTGGTGTCGCTGTTCGCGTTCGGCGGCATCTACGCCGCCGGCACATTCGGCTGGAACACGATCCAGATTGGCAGCTTCGGCGTCACGCTGGCAGTGGCCGCCACCTTCGGCGCGTTCGCCGGCGGGCGGCTCGACGATCTGCTCGGACCAAAACGCGTGATCGCCGGCAGCATGCTGCTGCTGCTGCTGTCCATTGCCGGCATCCTGCTGATCGACAAGGATTCCATCCTCTTTATCAAGGTGGCGCCGCCAGTGCCGGGGGCGCGCTGTTCGCGGCACCGGCCGAAAAAGCCTATCTGCTGCTCGGCTGCCTGATCGGGATAGCCGGCGGCCCCTTGCAGGCGGCATCGCGCACGCTGCTGATCCGCATGGCGCCGCAGGACCGCATCGCGCAATTCTTCGGCCTGTTCGCGCTGACCGGAAAGGTGACGTCGTTCATCGGGCCGCTGCTGATCGGGTTCGTCACGGCGGTGACGGCCAGCCAGAAGGCCGGCATGGCGGTGCTGGTGTTGTTCTTTTTAGCGGGGCTCGTTCTGCTGGCGCGGGTGAAGGACAAGTAGAAGCAACATCGAAGCTGCACCACACTCCGCTGTCGTCACCCGCGGAAGCGGGTGGCCCAGTAAACGCAGGGGCTTCGGCTCCATCACCGGCGGCGGTGTTGACTGGGTCGCCCGGTCCCGGCGCGCAATTGCGCGCCGGCCGGGCGATGACAGTCGCGTATGGGGAAGCCTCGTGGCTTCCAGTGGCTCAGTGCCTGAAATGCCGCACGCCAGTGAGCACCATGGCAATGCCGGCGTCGTCGGCGGCCTTGATGACCTCGTCGTCGCGAACCGAGCCGCCGGGCTGGATCACCGCGGTGGCGCCGGCCTCGATGCAGGCCAGCATGCCGTCGGCAAACGGGAAGAAGGCATCGGAGGCGACCACCGAACCCCTGGTCATCGGCTCAGCGAGCTTCAGCGTGTCGGCGGCGTCCTGGGCCTTTCGCGCGGCGATACGGGCCGAATCGACGCGGCTCATCTGGCCGGCGCCGATGCCGACGGTGGCAAGGTCCTTGGCGTAGATGATGGTGTTGGACTTGACGTGTTTGGCCACCCGGAAGGCGAACTTCAGATCGCGCAACTCGGCGTCGGTGGGCTGGCGCTTCGTCACCACCTTCAACGTCATGTCGTCGACCACGGCATTGTCGCGCGACTGCACCAGCAATCCACCGGCGACGGTCTTGTAGGTCAGGCCAGGCGCGCGCGGATCCGGCAGGCTGCCGGCCAGCAATAGGCGCAGGGTCTTCTTCGCGGCGACGATGGCGATGGCTTCCTCGGTGGCGTCGGGCGCCACGATGACTTCGGTGAAGATCTCGGTGATGGCGCGGGCAGTTTCCGCATCCAGCGTGCGGTTCAGCGCGACGATGCCGCCGAATGCCGAGGTGGAATCGCAGGCCAGTGCCTTGCGATAGGCATCGAGCAGGTCGTCGCCTTCGGCGACGCCGCAGGGATTGGCATGCTTGACGATGACGCAGGCGGCGGTGCGCTTGGCGTCGAACTCGGCGATGCACTCATAGGCCGCGTCGGTGTCGTTGATGTTGTTGTAGGACAGTTCCTTGCCCTGCAGCTGTCGCGCAGTAGTGACGCCCGGCCGTGCATCCGGCGTGCGGTAGAAGGCGGCGGCCTGGTGCGGGTTCTCGCCGTAGCGCAGCGACTGGATCAGGTGGCCGCCGATGGTGCGGAAATCCGGCGTCCCGATCTTGAGCTGGTCGGCGAACCAGTTGGAGATCGCGGCATCATAGGCCGCGGTGCGTGCATAGGCCTTGGCAGCGAGACGCTTACGCAGCGTCAGGGTGGTGGCGCCGTTGTTGGTGGCGAGTTCGTCGAGCACCGATTGATAGTCGGCGGGCTCGACCACCACGGCGACATCGTCATGGTTCTTGGCCGCGGCGCGGATCATCGCGGGGCCGCCGATGTCGATGTTCTCGATGCAGTCGTCGTAGGCCGCGCCCTTCGCGACAGTGGCTTCGAACGGGTAGAGATTGACCACCAAGAGATCAATCGGCGCGATGCCGTGATCCTTCATGGCCTTGGCGTGCTCGGCATTGTCGCGGATCGCCAGCAGCCCGCCATGGACCTTCGGATGCAGCGTCTTGACCCGACCGTCCATCATTTCCGGAAAGCCGGTGAGATTGGAGACGTCGGAAACCTTGAGGCCGGCAGCGGCGATCGCCTTGGCGGTGCCGCCGGTCGACACCAGATCGACGCCGTGAGCTGCAAGCGCGCGGGCGAATTCGATAAGGCCGGATTTGTCGGAAACGGACAGCAATGCGCGGGTGATCTTACGCGGGTGATCGGTCATGGGCAAAATCCTCTGGTTGAAGGAATATGATGCCCAGGCGCGCGGCAGATATGGCTCGCGCTTCCCGATGGTGCTCCATCCAAGGTCGCCAGTCGCGCGAGCGAGGGTCAATTAGCAGTTTTCGCCGTCGTGCACAACGTGGACCGAATAGCCCCTGGTATCGAACCCCTACAGCGGCAATTCCGGCTCGCGGCGGGCGTTGCGGCGCGCCGAGGTGGCGGAGGCCGAGGCGTTGGAGCGGACAAAACTCCAGCGCACGCTGGCGGCCTGCTTGGAATTCTGGTGGATCACGATCTGCGCGGTACGGCGCGGCCCGTCATTGCCGGCCAGGAACACGCTGTCTTCGAGTTCCACCTTGTCGTCGAGCGCCTCGAAGGTCCAGACGTCGCGGTTGGGCAGCACCAGCATGACGCCGCGGGCGTCGGAGAGCCGGCTTGCCTTGACCGAGGGATGCAGGTGAAAGCGCAGCGCGTAGTCGGTATTGGCTCCCCTGATGCGGGCGCCCGGCGCGGCCGCCAGGATGTCTTCACCGTCGAGCCGGTTGCCGTCTTCTGCCATGCTGAGGATGCGGCGGTGTACGACGCCGAAGCGGCTGAGATAGCCGTCATGGGAGGTCGTCAGCATGGTGCCGCTCGCCGTCACCTCGCGATAGCTCTCCACCACCTGGGGACCGGTGACGATCGGCGCGCCCTGCAGGAAGCGTTTCATGGCCGAGCGCTCGATGAACTGGCACGATGAGGTGCCGTGGTAGGTCACGGTGGAGTGCGCCGGCGTGCTGCGCGCAAAAGCGCGCCAGTTGTCGCGGCCGGTCGAGGGCATGCCGCAATTGATCACGATCCGGCTGGTGCCGGACGACAGTTCGAACGACAGCGTGCCGGCATGGGCGTCGTGACTGACATTGGGCGGCGGCGGTGGACCGGTGTCCATGATCAACGTCATGGCGCCGGCATCGAGGCGCTGGAAACCGGTATGCGGCATGTGCGCCATCGGCACGCCGTGGGTGTCGTCATAGGCCAGCAGGGTGGCCAGCAGATGCGACGGCGCATTGCTCATGCCGTTGAACAGCGCGAAGGAACCGTCGCCGTGGCGGAAGAAGCGCAGCATCGGCATCATGCGGTCGATGGCGTTGAGCAGCGCCGGCGGCGGCGCGATGTTGCGCGCGGCGAAGGTCTGCCGCAGCGGCAGCATGTCGATCAGCAGCTCGATCAGCGCGCCTGGATTGCGCGAGATATGGCCGCCGTCCGGCAGGATCTGGCGCTGCAGCTCGTCGGACAGTTTTCGTGTGGCGGTGCGGATGTGGCGCGCCTGGTTGGCCAGGCACAGCGAGGCGTAGCACAGCGCGATCAGCGCCTGCAGCCGCGGCACGCCATCGGCGGTGTCCGCCATTGTGTAGCGCAGGGTGTGAATTTCGCGGCTCAGCGCGCGCAGGTAGCGGCGATAGAACTTGCCATCGGTATCGCCCAGCACCAGCGGTGCCTGCGACAGCAGCGAGATGACACGCCGTGCCAGCACGTCGGCGCGGCGACCGATCGGGCGCTTGCGCTTGGGATTGGAGATCCAGTCATCCACCAGCGAGCGGGCATTGGCACGGGTGATGGCGGTGTCGGCGGCGCGCAGGTGGCGCAGCCAGCCGAAGCCGAGCAGGGCGACCTCCCAATCTTCGGAGGGCGGTTCCAGATCGAAGATCGAGCGGCCATGGCAGGTGACGATCTTGCCGGCGAACACGAAGCGCCCGGCATAGATTTCGGCGGCGCGGGTGGCGTCGGCGGTGCGCAGGTCGTGGGGCGCGATGATCAGCCGGTCGGTGCGGCCGGGCCACAGCCGCGCCAATGCAACAGATCCGCCAGACGCGCGCGACAACGCATTCCGCGCGAACCGGCCAAGTATCAATCTTGAAATACGTCTGCGATGAGCGACCACGCGCGCCTTGGGAATGAGCCTTGGGAATAAGCCTTGGGATCGGGCTGAGGATTATTAAACTTTGCCGCGAATCCTTTTAATCCGGAAACGCGCTCAACACACACTAATCGGGCAGCTTCTTGTGGAAGTTGCCCGATTCGCGAAAACAACCTGTAAATATCAGGCTTTAACCAGCCGCGCCGCATAGAAGCCGTCGAGACCGCCGAGCCGGGGGTCGTCGTGGGGCAGGTGGCAGGGCAGGGTGCGCAGATCGCCGTCGGGGGTCACGATTTCCGCCAGACCCGCAACCTCGCTCGGATCGATGGGGGCGCGGCGCATGCTGGAATCGGTGGCCAGCAGGTCGGCGATGGCGTGCTCGCCCTCCTCCGGCTCCAGCGAACAGGTGCAATAGACCAGGGTTCCGCCGGGCTTCAGCACGGTGACCGCGTTTTTCAACAACCGACGCTGCAGTGCGGTCAGCAGAATGATGTCGGACTCCTGCTTCAGCCAGGCGACGTCGGGATGCCGGCGGATGGTGCCGGTGGAGGCGCAGGGCGCGTCGAGCAACACGGCGTCAAAGCCGCCATGGCCGGCGGCGGGTTGCCATTCGGCGCCGTCGGCGACGAACGTTTCGGCCTCCAGCGACAGCCGGGCGAGGTTTTCCCGCAACCGCGCAACCCGGTTCTGCGACCGGTCGACGGCAGTGACGTGGGCGCCGGCATGGATCAGCTGCGCGGTCTTACCGCCTGGCGCAGCGCACAGATCGACGACGGCCTTGCCCTTGATGTCGCCGAACAGCCGCGCCGGCAGCGCGGCTGCGGCATCCTGCACCCACCATTGGCCATCGGAGAATCCGGGCAGCATGGTCACCGAGCCCTGCAACAGGGTGCGTACCGACCCTGTCGGCAGCACCTCGCCGTGCAGGCGAGTCGCCCAGGCGGCGGCCTCCGACTTCACGGTCAGGTCGAGGGACGGTTCATGGCTGAGGGCGACGGCGATCGCCCGGGCGGTCTCCTCGCCGTAATGCGCGGTCCAGCGCGCCATAAGCCATGGCGGAACGTCGAGAGACTGGCCGGCGATCTCATCGATCAGCGGCTGGCCCTCGCGGGCGCAGCGGCGCAGCACGGCATTGACGAGGCCGGCATATTTCGCGGCGCGCCGGTCCGACTGGACCATCCGCACCGACAGATCGACGGCGGCGTGGTCGGGAACATCCATCCAGAGAATCTGCGCGGCGCCGATCAGCAGCGCGCTCTGCGCGCGCGGTGCGTCGGTGGGGATGCCCTTGTCGAGCAGTTTGCCGAGCACATGGCCGAGCGTTCCCAATCGGCGAAGAATCGTCGCGACCAGACGGCGCATCAAGGCCCGGTCGCGATCAGACAGGGCTTTCAGGCCGGGATGCGCCCCCGCACCCTCAAGCTGCTCGTCGAGCGTCCGATGCTTCTGCAGCACGCCATCGAGAATATCGGCCGCGATCCGGCGGGCAGCCAGTCCGGGCACCTCTACGGGCAATGCAAATCTTACTGGCGGCATGAGCGGTGAACATCGCGACAGAGAAAGGGCAACGATACGGCCGGCCTCAGCGCGTATCGTCGTATGGGAAGCGGTCTGATCGCATGCGAATATGCCAAATGTAAGAATCGCCTTATATGCTCATGGTCAGATATGGCCTGTCCAAATCCGACCAGTGCCAACGCGTGCGAAGCGCGCCGGTTCAGCGGGAACACCAGATGAACGACATTCCTTCCACACCTGCAACTGAGACCGACGAGGCCGCGCGCAAGCCGTTGCCGCCGGCGGCCCAGCGCGCGCTGGCCGAAGCCGAGGCGCGGCGCACTGCGGCCGCAGCGAATGCCGCCGCGGCAGCAAAAGAGTTCAACGGGCCGACCGGGCCCGAACCGACCCGATTCGGCGACTGGGAACGCAAGGGCATCGCCTCGGATTTTTGAGGAGGCGAGGCCGGACTGTCGTCACCCGCGCATGCGGTTGATCCAGTAAACGCAGACGGCGCGATGCGATCTCCATGCCAATGATTACTGGGTCGCCCGGTCAAGCCGGGTGAGGACACCCAGTTTGGTGCCGCCACTTCCGCCGCCCGCGCCCCGGAATGACATTTGGCTTGCGCGCATCCGCGACTCGCATTGATCTCTCTCTGTATGAATCCCTCGCGCATCCATCGCTCGACGCCGTGGCGGAGCAGGTTCTCTGCAGCGCTGCCGTGGGTGTTCGTGCTGGGCATGGCGGCCGGCACCATGCTGCCCGTGAAGCGCTGGGTGCTCTGGCCGTTTCCGTCCGCCGAACAGGACCAGACCCCGGCGGCGCGCGACGCAGAGACGATCTGGAAGCGCGCCGGCAATCCCGCCGTGCGACATCCGGTCGATGTGCTCTACACCATCGATGGCGATACGTTTGAAGCGCGGGTGCACCTGTTGCCCGGCATCGACCTGAAGACGCGAATCCGGCTGCGCGGCATCGATGCGCCGGAGCTCAAGGGCCAATGCGCGCAGGAGGTGAGGCTGGCGGAAGCCGCCAGCTACGCCCTGCGCGGCCTGCTCGGCGATGGTGAGATCACCATCTACAATATCGGTCCCGACAAATATCCCGGCCGCGTGGTGGCGGACGTCGCGACCCGGCGAACGCCCAACGTTTCGGCCGCGCTGCTCGCCAGCGGCCACGTGCGCGTCTATGGCGGCGGACACCGCAACGGTTGGTGTGATGCGAGATCGATGACCCCGCAAGCAAAATGCCACGCCTTGGGCGCGGCATTCACTCGCTCGGACCGGAGAGAGCGCCTAGCGCTGGGTCACCACCACCCGGGTGCCGACCGGGACGCGCTCGAACAGGTCGCTGATGTCCTCGTTGTACATGCGCACGCAACCATAGGACACGTAGCCGCCGATCGACGCCGGACGGTTGGTGCCGTGGATGGCGTATTCGCCACCGGCCAGGGTCATCGCCGCCACGCCCATCGGGTTGGCCGGCGAACCGCCGGCGATGACGTCGGGAATGTTCGGGTTGTCGCGTTTCACGTCGGCCGGCGGCGCCCAGGCCGGCTGGCGATACTTGCCGTCGATCTTGGTGGTGCCGGCCCACTGCTTGCCGGCCTTGCCGACGCCGACGGGATAGCGCACGGCATGGCCATCATCGAGCACCAGGTACAGCCGGCGTTCGCCGGTTTTCACCACGATGGTGCCCGGCGAATAGTCGCCACGGAAGCCAACCAGATCGGGTCGCGCCTGCGCAGGATTCGCGGCCACCGCGCCAACCACGATGGTGGCTGCCAGAGCCACCGCCATCTTCAATGACATCAAGTATCTCCAATCCGACAGTAATATGTAGCACTTCGGTGATCTTCGGCCGGTCGCGTTAAATAACCCGTGCATTTGCCTGCCCGGGCCGGACGCCAGCGGCGGCAACAAAGAAAATCCTGCCAACAAAGTAAATGCCCGGAAAACAACACCCGTCGGCAAAAGCGTCTGCGCCGCACGCCTGTCCCTGACTTTTGCGTGAGCGGGCCAGGAAGCAGACGCGCTCGCCAGCGCAGGGCGCTCTCGTCTATAGAAGAGCAGTTCAAACATGGATGATCGCGCATGGGTTTTATGGTCGATGGAGTCTGGCGTCAGGAGGATGCCTTCCCGACGGACGGCAGCGGGCGGTTCACCCGCGTGGCGTCGCCGCTGCGCAACTGGGTGACGCCCGACGGCGCAGCCGGACCGAGCGGCATCGGGGGCTTTGCCGCCGAGCCCGGCCGCTATCACCTCTATGTCTCGCTGGCCTGTCCGTGGGCGCACCGCACCCTGATCTTCCGCGTCCTGAAAGGCCTGCAGGAGATGATCGGCCTGTCGGTGGTGCACTGGTACATGGGCGCGGACGGCTGGACCTTCGTCGACGTCGCCGGCGTGATCCCCGATCCGATCCAGCACGCGACGCTGTTGCATCAGGTCTATACGGCCGGCGACCCGCATTTCACCGGGCGGATCACCGTGCCGGTGCTGTGGGATCGCAAGACCGCGCAGATCGTCAACAATGAATCGTCCGAGATCATCCGCATGATGAACTCCGCCTTCGATGGCGTCGGCGCCGCGCCCGGCGATTTCTATCCGGAAGACCTGCGCGAGGAGATCGATGCGATCAATGCGCGGGTCTACGACACCGTCAACAACGGGGTCTACAAGTCGGGCTTCGCGCGCTCCCAGAAGGCCTATGACGAGGCAGTGGCGACCTTGTTCGAGTCGCTGGATTGGCTCGAGGACATGCTATCGAGCCGACGGTGGCTCACCGGCGACCGCCTGACCGAAGCGGATTGGCGGCTGTTCACCACCCTGGTCCGATTCGACGCCGTCTATGTCGGGCACTTCAAATGCAACATACGGCGCATTGCCGACTATCCGCATCTGACGCGTTACCTGAAGGACCTGTACCGGCAGCCCGGCATCGCCGAGACCGTCAATATCCATCACATCAAGCATCACTACTACGAAAGCCATCCGCAGCTGAACCCGAGCCGGATCGTGCCGGTCGGGCCTAAGCTGGATTTCTTAGCGCGGTGCTCATGACGGCGGCGCCGTCGACGGGAAGATCCCGTCGACGTTAGCGGTCCAACCGGCTTACGCCCCGGCCTTCTTGTTCTGCCGGTGCTCGACCAGGTCGTTGACCACGGCGGGATCGGCCAGGGTCGATGTATCGCCGAGGCTGCCGGATTCGTCTTCGGCGATCTTGCGCAGGATGCGGCGCATGATCTTGCCGGAGCGTGTCTTCGGCAGACCGGGCGAGAACTGGATCAGGTCCGGCGAGGCGATCGGGCCGATGTCCTTGCGCACCCAGGCCACCAGTTCCTTGCGCAGCGCATCGGATGGCTCCACGCCGTTCATCAGCGTCACATAGGCGTAGATGCCCTGACCCTTGATGTCGTGGGGATAGCCGACCACCGCGGCTTCCGAGACCATGGCATGCGCCACCAGCGAACTCTCGACTTCCGCGGTACCCATGCGGTGGCCGGACACGTTGATGACGTCGTCGACGCGGCCGGTGATCCAGTAGTAGCCGTCGGCGTCGCGCCGGCAGCCGTCGCCGGTAAAGTACTTGCCGGGATAGGTGGAGAAGTAGGTCTGCTCGAAGCGGGCATGGTCGCCATAGACCGTGCGCATCTGGCCCGGCCACGACTTGGCGATGCACAGATTGCCCTGGCATTCGCCGTCCAGCACCTTGCCGTCGGCATCGACGATTTCAGGCACTACGCCGAAGAACGGCCGAGTGGCAGAGCCGGGCTTCAGCCTCGTCGCGCCTGGCAGCGGCGTGATCAGGATGCCGCCGGTCTCGGTCTGCCACCAGGTGTCGACGATCGGGCAACGCTCTTCGCCGATCACGCGGTGATACCATTCCCAGGCTTCCGGATTGATCGGTTCGCCGACGGAGCCCAGCAACCGCAGGCTCTTGCGCGAGGTGAGGTGCACCGGATCGTCGCCTACCTGCATCAGCGCGCGGATCGCGGTCGGTGCGGTGTAGAAGATGTTGACCTTGTGCTTGTCGATGACTTCCCAGAACCGCGATGCGGTCGGATAGGTCGGCACGCCCTCGAACATCAGCGTGGTCGCGCCATTGGCGAGCGGTCCGTACAGGATGTAGCTGTGGCCGGTGACCCAGCCCACGTCGGCGGTGCACCAGTAGATGTCGCCGTCGTGATAGTCGAACACGTATTGATGCGTCATCGCGGCATACATCAGATAGCCGGCTGACGTATGCAGCACGCCCTTGGGCTGGCCGGTCGAGCCGGACGTATAGAGGATGAACAGCGGATCTTCCGCATTCATCGGCTCGCACGGGCATTCGGTGGTCACGACCTCGCTGGCTTCGCGGTACCAGAAGTCGCGCGACGGATCCATCTCGACTGCCCCGCCGGTGTGCTTGACCACGACGACCCAGTCGACGCCGCCGGACTTGGCGATGGCAGCATCGACATTGGCCTTCAGCGGCACCCGCTTGCCGCCGCGCAGGCCTTCATCGGCGGTGATGACGATCTTGGACTGGCAGTCGCCGATGCGCTGCGCCAAGCTGTCGGGCGAGAAACCCGCGAACACCACCGAATGGATTGCACCGATCCGCGCGCAGGCCAGCATGGCATAGGCGGCCTCGGGGATCATCGGCAGGTAGATGGTGACACGGTCGCCTTTGACGACGTTGCGGTTGCGCAGCACGTTGGCGAACTTGCAGACCTCGTCGTGCAGCTCCTGATACGTGATGTGTTTGGACTGCGAGGGATCGTCGCCTTCCCAGATGATCGCGGTCTGGTTGGCGCGGGTCTTCAGGTGGCGGTCGATGCAGTTCCAGGCGACGTTGAGGACGCCGTCCTCGAACCATTTGATAGACACCTTGCCCGGCGCGAACGAACTGTTCTCGACCTTGGTGAAAGGGTGGATCCAGTCAAGCCGCTGGGCCTGCTCGCCCCAGAAGCCATTGGAATCGGAGATCGAGCGCGCATACATGTCCTTGTACTTGGCGTCGTCGACCCAGGCGCGCGTCTTCCATTCGGCAGGTACGTCGTAAATCTTCTCGGACATGGTTCCCTCCATCGCGCGACCGCCTCCAGCGTGGTTGGCCGAGCTTCATTCTTGGTCTGATTATGCGTCGGCGCGGTGTACCGGTACAAGGCAGCCCGCCTCAGCCTTTTGTCTGCTTTCCGGTACCCCAAATGTCCATCCGGCGTGGCCGGCGGCATTGCGCTGGGTCAAGCCGGACCGATCACGATCGCGTTTCAGGTGCCGGAAACGGGCGTTTTGCGGTCATTTCGGCGGGTTCCCGATACCAGTGGCCCGGATTGCGGCCAAATCGACTCGCAATGGCCGGTCCAAACTCCTAAATGGCCTCGTCGAGCGCCAAAACGGGGTCGGAACCAAAAACCGACTGTGGGCATTACCGCGCTGAGTGCCGCTTGAGGCCGTAACGAGATGATGGATCAGCAGAATTTTGTGCCGGGCGGGCTGCCTTCCGCGGAATCCGTCGCCGTGGCGCCCTCGCGCGGCAACAGCCCGGTTCCGGCGAGCGTCGCGGCGCTGGCCGGCGAACTCGGTCTCCGGCTCGGCGATCAGACCGACCTGACCATCCGCCGGATCCGGCGCGGCAAGGCGTATTCCTTCGTCCGGGCCAACGGCACGGCCATCAAGCATACCGGCACCATCAAGCGGTTGAACGCCATGGCCGTGCCGCCCGCCTATGCCAAGGTTCGCTATGCCGCCGATCCGGCCTCGCATCTGCAGGCGGTCGGTGTCGATGCCGCCGGCCGGCTGCAATATCGCTATCATGCGGACTGGGAGAAGGTGCGCGAGCAGCGCAAGGCGCATCGCCTCGCCACGCTGGTCGGCGCGCTGCCGAAAATCCGGCGCGCCGTATCGATGCATCTGTCCGGCGATGCGCCGACCCGCGAACTGGCGCTATCCGCGGTGATCAAGCTGATCGCGCGCACCGCGATCCGGCCGGGCAACGAATCCTACATGAAGCTCAACGGCACCCGCGGCGCCACCACGCTGCTGAAGTCCAACGTTGCGCTGGAAGGCGACTGCATCGTGCTGACCTTCAAGGCCAAGGGGGCAAGGCCGTGCGCAAGGAATGCGACGCCGCCAAGCTGGTGCGCGCCATCGGCATCCTGCGGACCGTGCCGGGCAAGCGCATGTTCCAGTATCGGGACGATGCCGGCCGCGTCTACAACGTCAACACCACCGCGGTGAATGCGTTTCTGCGCGACATCGCCGGCATCAAGATCTCGCTGAAGGATTTTCGCACGCTGATGGCCTCGGCCGTGGTGCTGGAATCGCTGTCGCGGATCACGCCTGCGACCAGCGCGACCGGTCGCAAGATGCAGGTGCTGGAAGCCGTGCGCGCCGCTGCCGATGAATTGTCCAATACGCCGGCGATCTGCCGCAAGAGCTACGTCCACGACACCATCGTCACCGCCTTCGAGGACGGCATCCTCGAACGCTTCGCCGCGACGATGAAGGGCTACCGCTCGCAATCGAAGCGCGAGCAGCTGCTGGCGCAGGTGGTCGCCGCGGCGGGGTGACCCCTTCACCTCGCAGTTGTCGTCACCCGGCTTGACCGGGTGACCCAGTATGTTGGGACGCCGGCGCTTCCTGGATCGCCCGGTAAAGCCGGGTGATGACAGCCTTATGTTGCGGCATCGCAAGCAGACAGGAGCGTCCACACCGCGGTGTTCTTGATATCGGCATCTTCCAGGTCGCGCGTCACCGGCACCTGGTATTCCGCGATCTTGCGCAATTTGTCCCTGGGCAGATAGCTGCGGCCGGGGTCGCCGATCAGCACCAGCGCACCCTCGGCGGCCTTGGCGGCGAGAAAGGCAAACGCGCGCTCGGCAGTGTCGCGCTCGTAAAAAATGTCGCCGGCGAGAATCGTCTCAGCGAGAGGCGCTTCGGCTGCCGCCAGGAGATCGTCGCCGCTGACATCGACCATCACCTTGTTGGCACGGGCGTTGAGCACGATGGCCGTGCGGGAAAAGCTGTCGATGTCGTAGGCGATCACGCGCGCGGCGCCGGCCTTCATGGCGGCGATGGCGACCAGCCCCGACCCGGATGCAAGGTCGATCACGGTCCGGCCGGCGACGCTGGCCGGATGATCGATGACATAACGTGCCAGCGCCTGGCCGCCGGCCCAGGCGAAGGCCCAGAAAGGCGGGGGTAGTCCGATTTCGCTGAGCTCGTCCTCGGTCTTGCTCCACAGCGGCACGGCTTCGGCTGCGACGTGCAGCTTTATCTCCGGCACCATCGGCACCGGCAGCAGCAAGGTATTGGCGAGGACGAAGACGGCCGGATCGCCGACCGCCGGAAGGTTGGTGGCGTCGCCGGCGCTCACCGTGAAACGACGCGTGCGTGCGGGCGCACGCTCAGAACCCGCCCATCTTGCAGACGATCTTCCATTCCTCTGGTGTCACCGGCTGCACCGACAGCCGCGACAGTTTGATCAAGGCCATTTCCGACAGCTGCTTCTCCAGTTTGACCGCGGCCAGCGTCACCGGCGTCTTCAGCGGCTTGTCGGCCTTGATGTCGACGCAGACGAACTTGCCGGATTCATCGGTAGGGTCGGGATAGTGCTCTTTGATGATCTCGACGACGCCGACGATCTCCTTGCCCTCGTTGGAGTGATAGAAGAACGCGCGGTCGCCCTTCTTCATCTGCATCATGAACAGTTTGGCGCTGTGGTTGCGCACGCCGGTCCAGGCCTCGCCCTTGGCGCCTTTGGCGACCTGCTGGTCCCACGACCAGGTCGAGGGCTCGGATTTCATCAGCCAGTGTTTCATCTATCCCTCAGCCTTGAACGGTCGTGTCAGCAGGCCCTCGATGGCCTGGTCGATGGTGGCATGCCCCGCGAGAATGGCGGCGACGGCACGGGCGACCGGCATGTCGACGTCTTTCGACGCCGCCAGTTCGGTCAGCACCGGCGCGGTGAATTCGCCCTCGGCGAGCTTGTTGCGCGGCGGTTGCTCGCCGCGGCCGAGCGCCGCGCCGAGCGAGAAATTACGCGACTGCGCGCTGGAGCAGCTGAGGATCAGGTCGCCGAGGCCGGACAGGCCGGCCATGGTCTCAACGCGCGCGCCGCAGGCGCGGCCGAGCCGCGACAATTCGCTGAAGCCGCGCGTGGTCAGCGCCGCCAGCGCCGAGGCGCCGAGCCGCTTGCCGGCGACGATGCCGGCGGCGATCGCCAGCACGTTCTTCGCCGCGCCGCCGATCTCGACGCCGCGCACGTCGGTGGAGTGATAGGGCCGGAACGTCGCCGAGCCCAGCGCATGCACAAGCGCAATGGCTAGCGCCTCATTCGAGGTCGCCAGCGTCACCGCGGTCGGCAACCCGCGCGCCACGTCGTCGGCGAAACTCGGTCCGGACAAGATCGCCGGGATCGCCGTCGGCGCGGCTGCGGCGATCACCTCGGTCATGAACTGGTGGGTGCCGCGCTCGATGCCCTTGGCGGTGGCGATCACCGGCGCGGCGTCGCGCAGATGCGGCGCCAGCGCGGTCAGCGCCTCGCGCAGATTCTGCGCCGGGGTTGCCAGCAGGATGATATCGGCACGCCCGGCCAGTGCGAGATCGCTGGTGACCTTGATGGCGTCGTCCAGCGGAACGCCCGGCAGCCGTGGATTTTCCCGGCTGTCGTCGATCAGCGTCGCTGCGGCTGGCGTGCGCGCATACAGCACCACATCGCGCCCGGCCCGCGCGGCGACGCTGGCCAGCGCGGTGCCCCAGGCCCCGGCGCCGATCACCGCGATGCTGTTGAAGGCGGCCACGGTCAATATGCCGCGCGGGTCTTGGAGAAACCTGCCGGCGCGGTGGCATTGCTGTCGAGCAGCCAGCGCGCACGGGGGCGGCTTCCATGTCGTCGACCAGGCCGAGCGCGAGGCGTTCGGCGCCGGCCCAGGCGATCATCGCGCCGTTGTCGGTGCACAACGCCGGCGGCGGCATGATCAACTGCGTCCCGGCCTTGGTCGCGACGTCCTGCAATGCGCCGCGGATCGCCTGGTTGGCGGCGACGCCGCCGGCGGCGACCAGCGCGTTGGGCGTGCCGAACCGTTCGTGAAAGATCCGCAGCCCGACGCGCAGCCGGTCGGCGGTGGCGTCCATCACTGCGGCCTGGAAGCTGGCGCAGAGGTCGGCGATGGCCTGCCGGTCTAGCCGGTCGAGCCGGCTGGCCTCGTTGCGCACCGCAGTCTTCAGGCCCGACAGCGAGAAATTGGCGTCCGGCCGGCCCAGCATCGGGCGCGGGAAGGCGAAGCGGGCGGGATCGCCGTCGCGTGCGGCCTGTTCGACCTGCGGGCCGCCGGGATAGGGCAGGCCGAGCATTTTCGCGACCTTGTCGAAGGCCTCGCCCATGGCGTCGTCGACGGTGGTGCCGAGCCGCACATAATCGCCGACGCCGAGCACGGCGACGATCTGGGTGTGGCCGCCGGAAGCCAGGAACAGGCAATAGGGAAAGGCGATATTGTCGGTCAGCCGCGGCGTCAGCGCGTGGGCCTCGAGATGATTGACCGCGATCAGCGGGGTGTCGTGCACCATGGCGATGGCCTTGGCGGTGGTCAGACCGACGATGACGCCGCCGATCAGGCCGGGACCGGCGGCGGCGGCCACGGCGTCGAGCTGGGCGAAGCCGATGCCGGCCTCGGACATGGCGCGACCGATAATGCCGTCGAGCAGGTCGACATGGGCCCGCGCGGCGATTTCCGGCACCACGCCGCCGAACGGCGCGTGGTCGGCGATCTGCGAATGCACGATGTTGGACAGGATGCTGCCGCGGCCGTCGCTGTGCCGTTCGATGACGGCGGCGGCGGTCTCGTCGCAGGTCGTCTCGATCCCCAGCACCAGCATCGGTCGGTCGGTTGTCAATCTCGGTCCTTGCGTTTGCGGCCCAGCCGGGCTTTTGCTTCCCCGGCGTAGCATTCCGAGGTCGCGCCATGCAATCGCCAGCGGCCGCGATGACCCCCAAAGCACAGGCGCTGTCGCCATGGCCATTCTCGTCACCCGCCCGCAGCCGGACAATGATTCGACCGCCGCAGCCTTGCGCGCGCGCGGGCTCAAAGTGCTGCCGGCGCCGATGCTGCGCTTCGAACAGATCCCTTCAACGACGATGCCGGCGCCAGCTATGGCGCCGTCATCGTCACCTCGGCCAACGCCCTGCGCGCCATCGCCGATCAGCCGGTGCTCGCAACGCTGCGCAAGCTGCCGCTGTTTGCGGTGGGCGAGCGCACGGCGGAGGCCGCGCGCGAGGTCGGCTTCGACGACGTGACGTCCGCCGACGGCGATGCCAATGCGCTGCGCGATCTGGTGGCCGACAGCGTGCGGAGCAAACGTCTCAGGAAGTCGCAGACCTTGCTCTATCTGGCCGGCGCCGATCTGGCGCGCGACCTGGCCGGCGAGCTCGGCGCGCGCGGCTTCAATGTGACGGTGCAGACCACCTATAGCATGGTGCCGGTGACCGCGTTTCCCGCCGAGGTCGGTGAGGCCTTCGCCTCCGGCGGGGTGGAGGCGGTATTAAATTACTCCCGGCGCAGCGCCCGCGCCTTCGTCGATGCCGCCCGCGCCGCCGGGGTGGAGATCTCAGCGCTGGCGATCCCGCAATGCTGCCTGTCGGAGCAGGTGGCGTCGATCGTGCGCGACGCCGGCGCAACCCGGGTGCTGGTCGCTGACCGGCCCGACGAGGCCGCCCTTTTGCTGCGCTCGACCGTGCCTTGGCCCCGTTATCGCGCTAAGGAGAGGGACGAATCTGCTAGGTCTTGATGCCCGTAACAAGGAACTCCGGCGATGGTCGATGACAGGCCCGAACACACTGCGCCGGATCTGGGCCGGCCCGATCTGGGCAGGCCGAAGCGCCCGCCGCCGACCATCGACCTCGCGGCCACCGAGGTGACCAGCGAAACCGCCGCCAGCAACGCCGGTGCCCCCGAAGCCCCGGCTGAGACGCAGGCCGAACCCCAGCTGGAGCATACGTCCGAGCCCCCGGCCGCCGCTGAGACTGAATCCCCCGCCGAAGTGGAGGCCGCCGCCACCGAGCCGGCCGCGCCCCCTGCGCCCAAATCCTCTGCCGCCCTCGCCGCCGGGTCCGGCGCCCTTGCCGCAGCCGTCGTGGTCGGCATTGCATGGTTCGCCGGCTGGCAGGCGACCCCGAGTGCCCCGGAAGCCCCGCAGGCCAACAGCATGGCGCTGGACGCGCTCAGCGCCCGCATTGCCCGCGTCGAGTCGCGGCCGGCGCCGACCGCGTCGCCAGGCGCTGCCGCGGCGCCCGATCCCGCGTTGGCCGCGCGCCTCGATGCGCTGGAAAAATCCGTCACCGCGCTGCGCAGCGACCTCGCCGCCATCAGCGCCCAGTCGGAACGCGCCGCAGCCGCGGTCGCCGACCTCAAATCCGCGCCGCCGGCCGCTGCCCCGCCGGTGAATCTTGCGCCGATCAACGACCGGCTCAGCAAGATCGAACGTGCCGCCACGGCGCTGCGGGCCGAGGCTGCGCAGCAGGCCGCAAAACCCGCCGACGACAGACCGTTGCGCCGCGTCGTCGCGGCCTCGCTGCTCGACGGCACGCTGCGCCAAAGTGAGCCCTATGCGGCGCAGCTCGGCGCCGCCAAGCCGCTGGCGGAGGACGCCAATGCACTGAAGCCGCTCGACGCCTTCGCCGCGTCCGGCCTGCCGACCGCCGCGGCGCTGAGCCGCGAGCTGCTCGCGGTGCTGCCGAAGCTGACCGCGACGCCGGAGCCGGCGCCGACCACCGGCACCGGATTCGTCGACCGGCTGCAGGCCGGCGCCGTCCGGCTGCTGCGCATCGAACGCACCGACGCGGTGGCCGGCGACGACCGCAACGCCATCGTGTCCCGCGCCACCGCCGCGGCCTTGCGCAACGACGTCGCTTCGGCGCGGCGTGAGCTCAATGCGCTGCAGCCGGCCGATCGCGGCGCCGTGCAGGCCTGGATCGACAAGGTCGACGCGCGCGATGCCGCGCTCGCCGCTTCCCGCCAGTTCGCAGCCGACGCGATGGCGGCGCTCAACAAGCCGGCGCCATAGGAATCCGATGCTCCGAATCATTCTGTTTCTGGTGTTGATCGCGCTCGCGGCCCTGGGCGCGGCCTGGGTGGCCGATCAGGGCGGCGATGTGGTGCTGACATGGGGCAGCTGGCGCGCCGCGCCGTCGTTGCCGGTGTTCCTGCTGGTGCTGCTGCTGACGATTATCGCGGCCATGGTGGCGTGGGCGATCCTGCGCGGGCTGTGGCGGACGCCGGCGCGGCTGCGCACGAGCCGGCGCGAGAAGCGGCTGGCCAAAGGCCGTCATGCGATCACGCAGGGCCTGCTGGCCATCGGCCACGGCGACAGCGAGGCCGCGCGGCTGCATGCCGGCCACGCCAGGCGCTTTGCCGCCAACGATCCGCTGGCGCTGCTGCTGCATGCGCAATCGGCGCAGCTCGACGGCGACCGCGAGGGCGCCCATCGCGCCTTCCACGCCATGGCCGAGCGCGCCGACACACGGCTGCTCGGGCTGCGCGGCTTGTTCATCGAGGCGCAGCGCGCCGACGATCCGCTGGCCGCGGTGACCATCGCCGAGGAGGCGCTGAAGCTGGCGCCGGGCTCGACCTGGGCCTCCCACGCCGTGCTGGGTTTCCGTTGCGCGCAGAATGACTGGAGCGGCGCGCTGGCGATCCTCGACAACAATCTCGCCTCCGGCCTGATCGACAAGCCGGCGTTTCGCCGCCAGCGCGGCGTGCTGCTGACGGCCCGCGCGCTGGCGCTGGAGACGCTGGACCGCGATCTGGCGCGCGAAAGCGTGATGGAGGCCGTCAAGCTGGCGCCGACGCTGGTCCCGGCGGCGGTGCTGGCCGCGAAATTCGAGAGCGAGGCGCATCAGATCCGCCGTGCCATGAAGACGGTCGAGACCGCCTGGCTGGCGCAGCCGCATCCCGATCTCGCCGACGCCTATGCCCATATCAAGCTCGGCGATTCCGCCCGCCAGCGGCTGGTGCGGGTCGAGACTCTGGCGCAGAAGGCGCCCGGCCATATCGAAAGCGCGCTGGCGCTGGCCCGCGCCGCCGTCGACGCCAGCGAATTCGCCCGCGCCCGCGCGGCGCTGGAGCCCTTCGTGGCGGCGCCGACCCAGCGCGTGGCCATGCTGATGGCCGAGATCGAGCGGCTGGAGCACGGCGACAGCGGCCGTGCCCGCGCCTGGACCCTGCGCGCGGTGCGCGCCGCCCACGATCCGGTATGGACCGCCGACGGCTACGTCTCCGACCGCTGGCGCCCGGTGTCGCCGGTCACCGGGAGACTCGACGCGTTCCAGTGGCAGACGCCGCTGGCCTCGTTGCCGTCGGACCGCATGTCGACCATCGAATCCGAGATCCTGCACGCCACCGTGCTGGCACCGCCGGCGCCCGTGCCGGCCCGGCCGGTGGCCGAGGCCGAGCCGTTGCCGCCCGCGGCGCAGGACAATGTCCCGGCGCCGATTGCGGCCGAATCCGAACCCGCTGTCACGGCCGAGCCCGCGCCCAAGCCCGCGCCCAAGCCTGCACCTAAGCCCGCGCCGCCGGAGGCCGCCGAGCCGCCAGAGCCGGTTGCGCCCGCCACGTCGGCTGCGCCCGCGGCCCCGCTGCGGCCCCTGTTCCCACCGCGCCGCCCGCCCCGGCCTCAACCGCCCCCGCCGCGCCGCCGCCCTTGTTCCGGGCGCGCGCGGACATCGTCCGCCCCATTCCCGCGGTGATTCCCATCGTCCGCGCGCCCGACGACCCCGGCGTCGACGACGATCCCCTGCATGACGAATTCGCCGAGCTGAACGGCGCCCAGCAGGCCGGCGGCTGGCGCGGCTTCCTGGCCCGTTGGGGCGGCTGAAGCCCGCCGCTCCTTAACCTCTCCCCGCTTGCGGGGAGAGGTCGGAGCCGGGCGCCAGCCCGGTTCCGGGTGAGGGGACTCTCGGCGGCCCGACGGCCTCACTCCCGCTGAGTGCTAAATCGGACCACCTTGGCGCGAAACCCCGGCAAAGCGCCCCTCGGCCGCTCCGCAGCATTCCGCCCCTCGCCCGATTCCGCCCCTTCCAGCGCTGCCGCTTCTTGCAAAATCACCCCGCGCCCGATATCAGATGCGCCTGTGTTTCGGCCCCTCGCCGAACGCACCGTTGGTTCGCCGCAATAGCTCAGTTGGTAGAGCACGTCATTCGTAATGACGGGGTCACAGGTTCGAGTCCTGTTTGCGGCACCAACCATTCCTCCGTCCCGAACGAAATTGCCAACCTTGCGTGGGGCCGCACGCTCACGCCGCATCAAAGGCGGCGATTTTCGTGATCTATGACGCTATTTGTAGATCGCTCGGAGTCGCAGAGGCCTATCAAGAAGGTGTGACTGCAGTTCGGTTATCAGGACGGTCGGCCGATCATATAAGAATGATTAAGGCGCCACGATAGTTTTCGTGCACTGAGGCTATTGGCGTAGGCGCGCTGTGGTGGTGGAACCTCTCGCGCGAAAGCTTCCGAGCTCTGCGTCTTAAGCTGTTGCCGCTAGCTGCGTATCCATAACGGCTCTGGCCTTAGCCGCAGCGCTCGCTGGATCGCTAGCTAGTAGCTCCCGGGCAAGATCGAAGCCCCCGACGTTGTTAGCCCACCGAATTCCTACCGTAGGTTCTTTCCATGGGAGCAAAATGCCGAAGCGCCAGAATTTACCGGGCAGGCGAGTCCGTAGTTCAACATACCAATCGTAGTCGTGTGTGAAGATAAAAACCTGTCGGTCAGAGAACTCTTGGGTCAAAAGGTCGGTCACGTAACTCCGGTGCTCACGATCAAAGCTGCTCACAACATCGTCTAGAACAAGCGGAATATTAGTTCCGTCCCGTTTGGCAAAAGCCAAGAACACACAGAGGCCTAAGCTATTACGATGTCCTTCCGATAGCGTCAGCCGCAGGCTTAACTGCTTTCTGCCGTAGAAACGCAGTGCCAAATCCAAAGCTTTGTCCGCAGCCTCTGGTTGGTAGAGATGCACGCTATCTATAGGTTCTTGAGGATGAAGGACGGCCCACATTTTTTGGATATCGTCGCTAATGCTTTTGATGACTGAAGTAGTTTGCGCTCGGATTTCCGCCCGCGTCGCGTCCTCCATTTCCGTAACGAAAGTGACGAGTAGGTCTATTTGCTCAATCCGAGATCTCAATCTAACAATTTCTGGGAAGTGGCTTGCAGACTCTAGCAGCCCCAAATCTGTAACAAGTTTTTCGATTGAAGAAGGAGCGTCTTTTGAGGCGCGTTTCAGCTCCGCGACAACGGCAACCAAAGCTGCCGAAGATTCCTCTGATCCACTATCCAACCTGCCTTCTCTGAGATCGGCGATTGGAAAGGCACAAAAGTTTCTAAAATAGTCTCTCAAAGTCTCGTCGCGGATTGCCACCCGCAATTTTCCAGCAATCTCTTTCCGGATCGAATTTCGATCGCCCACCCATAGCAGCCACAGGCTGCGTCAATTGCCTGCGATGTGGCGCGGTATAGGCGCCGCGCTTCGCAGCAATGCGGATCGGATCCCAACCACCATCCCCCGTCTGCCGGGCGCGCTGTCTCCCTCATCTCGATCCGAGAATTTTCGCAAAGGTCCGGCTCATCGAGGCGCGAGAACGCGACCGGCGGGAGAAGCGAATTTCCGCTTCATGTGGTTCGCGCACCGATGAAGTTGGGATATACTTAACCAGTCGGTCCGGGCCGCGACCTTGCTTTGGCTGGTTCCTTTAGCCAATGCGTTGCCGCTCAGGTGCCGGGCAGGAGGCAAGCCGTGGCCGATACCCAATCGAACCTGCAGCAGGACATCGCGCCGGAGGCCGCCCCGCTGCTTGGCCCGGTCGCATCCGGGCTGATCGGCTATCTGGCGGCGATCGCCATGACCGCCGTCGCCACGCTCGCCGCCATCGCGGCCGACAGCAAGGTGTCGATCCCCAACCTGTCCCTGGTCTTCGTCGTGCCGGTGGTCATCGCCGGCGTCAGCCTCGGCCTCGGGCCGTCGCTGTGTTCGGCGGTGCTGGGCGCGCTGGCGTTCAATTTCTTCCTGACCGAGCCGCGCTACTCGCTGGCCGTCGACGACGCCGCGAACATCTGGGCGATTGGGCTGCTGCTGGTGGTCGGCGTCATCGTCAGCGGCGTGGCCTTCACCTCGCGCCAGCGCGCCAGCGAGGCGGCGCTGCTGCGACGGCAGGCCAATGTGCTGAGCGGCTACAGCCGCGACGTGGTCGCGGCCGGCAATGTCCATGGGGTCCTGACCGTCACCGCCCAGGCGCTGGCGGCGCTGTTCCAGGTTCCCGCGGTGGTGATGCTAATGGCGGAGGGCCGGGTGGTGGCGCTCCGGCAGGTCGGCGAGCTCGAACCGCGCGAGGCCGAACTGGAGGCGGCGCGCTCGGCGCTGGCGACCGGAACCGTGGTGCGCGGCGGCGTCTATCCGGATCTGGCCTCGCGCTTCGACTTCTGGCCGGTGCCGGCGGCCGAGGGCCGCACTGCCGTCATCGGCCTCGCCTTCGATCCCGATGAGCGCCCGCCGCTGCCGGACGTGGCGGTCGACGTCGTCGTGCGGATGCTGGGCCTGGTGCTGGACCGCCAGCAGCCGCGCGCTGGGCAAGCGGCCCCGCCGGCCGGCTGAAGTCGGCCGAGCGGTCGCGGCCGGCGCGATCGCGCTCTCAGGATGCGGTTGGCGTCGACAGCATGGCAGTCCCCGCTTCGATGTCGTGCGCCGTCGTGCGCCTCGCGTAGCGCCGGGCCAGGATGGCGCAGACGAACAGCTGCGCCTGGTGAAACAGCATGATCGGCAGCACGATCAATCCCAGCGCGTGGCCGGAGAACAGGATGGCGGCCATGGGAATGCCGCTGGCCATGCTCTTCTTCGAGCCGCAGAACACGATGGCGATCTCGTCTTCCGTGGCAAAGCCCATCCAGCGGCTGGCCAGCGTGGTGGTGACGATGACCATGGTCAGCACCGCGAGATCGATCGCCAGCACCAAGGCCAGGCTGGCCGGCGACAACTGGCCCCAGATGCCCTCGACCATGCCGGCGCTGAAGGCGGCGTAGACGATCAGCAGCACGGAGCCGCGGTCGACCGCCGAGGTGATGCGCGCATGGCGCAGCAGCCAGGCGCCGACCCACGGCCGGATCAGCTGACCGACGATGAAGGGCGCGACGATCTGCGCGGCGATCTCTTCGAAGGCCACCATGGAGACTCCGCCGCCGGCGGACGACAGCAGCAGCGAGACCAGGAGCGGGGTCAGCACCACGCCGAGCAGGTTGGACACCGAGGCGCTGCACAGCGCCGCCGGCACATTGCCGCGGGCGATCGCCGTGAAGGCGATCGACGACTGCACCGTCGAGGGCAGCAGGCACATGAACAGGATGCCGATCGCCAGGTCGCCCGGCAGATAGGGGCGCAGCAACAGGCTGGCCACGAGGCCGACCAGCGGAAACAGCAGATAGGTGCTGGCGAACACCATCGATTGCAGGCGCCAGTGCAGCAGGCCTTCCCTGACCGCGGCGGGCGACAGCCGGGCGCCGTACAGCAGGAACAGCAGCGCCACGGCCGCTGTGACCGCATGGTCGACATAGCCGGTCGCGGCACCGCGGGCGGGCAGCAGCGCGGCCAAAGCAACGGTGCCGATCAGCAGCAGCAGGAACGGGTCGACGGGCAGGCGGATACGGCGGAGCGGGAAGCTGGACATTGGGAAGGACCTCGTTTGATCGAGGCAAATCTAGGTCGGCGCCCTGTCATGCGAAATCCTCATAACCACGATATTAGTCATCACGTATGGTGATGACCATGACCTATCTGCCCGTCGATCTCCTGCAAACCTTCGTCGCGGTCGCCGATGCCGGCAGCTTCACCGGCGCCGCGCGTCTGCTGGGCCTGCGCCAGTCGACGGTCAGCCAGCAAATCCGCCGTCTCGAGGAACAGACCGGGCGCCGCTTCGTCGACCGCGACACGCACAGCCTCGCTCTGACCCCGGATGGCGAGGCCCTGCTCGACCATGCGCGGTCGATCTTGGGCCGCTACGCGCATCTGCATCAGCATCTGGCGGCAGCGCCGCTGCGCGGCCGGCTGCGCTTCGGCGCCTCCGAGGATTTCGTGCTGTCGGCCTTGCCGAACGTGCTCGCCGCCTTCGCGCGCCAGCATCCCGAACTCGACATCGAACTGCATTCGGGACTGAGTGAAAATCTGCGTGCCGAATTCGATGCGGGGCGGCTCGATCTCGCTCTGATCAAACGGCGTGACGGCGACAGCCGCGGCCAGATGGTCTGGACGGAGCCGATCGAATGGATGGCTCATCCCGAATTCCGCCTCGACCCCGACAGTCCCCTGCCGCTGATCATGTATCCGCCGCCCAGCATCACGCGCGTCGGCGTCCTGCAGACGCTGGAAGCGTCGGGGCGGCTGTGGCGCGTGGCATTCACCAGCGCCAACGTCTCCGGCCTGAGCGCGGCCGCGCGGGCCGGGATCGGCGTGCTGCCGCATTCCACCCGTTTGATGCCGCCGGGCCTGACGATCCTGTCGCCGCGCCAGGGCCTGCCGAAACTGCCGGACATCCAGTTCGCGGTGATCGCCCCGGACGGCCCCAGCCCCGCGGTCCAGGCCCTCGCCGCGACCATCATGAACTGGGCGGGACCGCGCGATCGCGCCAGCTCAAGCGAGCGGATGTGACGGCGAAGATGGCATGGACGATGTCAGCAACGGGCAAGCTCGTGGAATTGCCCGGCCGGAGCAGCGGCGCCGAAGCTAGCTGCCGGCCTTTTCGGCGGTGCTGGCGAGGCCGCTGCCGAGCGGAATGTCGTCCACCAGCGACGACGACACCGCCGGGACCTGCTCGCCGTCGGAGGCGCGGGTGACGGCGACGCGGGTCCGGGTGAACAGCGCCTCGGCGCCGGAGGCCTTTTCCTTGAGGTTCTTCAGGAGCTCGCCGGCCAGCAGGCTGTTGGCGCCCTCGACGTCGTCGGCGACCTTGCCGGGCGTCGCCGAGGACAGGATCAGCGCATTGTCCGGCACGTTGATCGGCGCCAGGCCGCGCGAGTAGCCGCGGAAGCGGCGCTCATAGGGATTGCGGCGAGAGGCGTCGATGACCACCAGCTTGGCGTGGGCGCCCTTCTCCTTCATGACGTCGAGCACGGCCTCGATGCTGACGCCGTCGCGGCGGATGTCGGCCTCTTTCCAGATCGCGGCATCGACCGGGATCATGTAGCTCTCGCGGCCGACCTGCACGCCGTAGCCGCCGAAATACAGCATCACGATGGAGTCCGGCTTGATCTTCGCCTTCAGGCGCTGCACTGCGCGCGCGAGATCATCGCGGGTGGCGTCCTCCACCACATCGACGTCGAAGCCGTCATGGCGCAGGGCGCTGGTCAACGCGCGCGCATCGTTGATCGGCTGGGTCAGCGGCGCACTGGCGTCGGGATAATGGCCGTTGCCGATCACCAGCGCGATGCGCCCGGCCTTGCCGGCGACGTCGACGGTGGCATTCGACGGCGTCGCGGCGGCGACAGCGATGGGCCGCTTGTTGAACGCGGCGTTGGCACCCAGCGCCAGCGACACCAGGCCGACAAAAGCGGCTGCAATGGTGATGGAGCGGCGCGTGACGCCAAACAACCGTACATTCATATAAGCCATCCCTGTCAGCATTGGACACGCGCTTCTTGGTCGCGCCAACGTCGATATAGGTTTGTGGGGGTGCCCGAGTTATTGGGCAGCAATTGCGCTCAATTTGCGGCACCGCAGCAAACAGACAGTTAACCCGGTGCGGCTTTCCCGGCAACCCGTGCGCGCCGCGCCTGGCCGCCGCACGCTGCAGGTATCCAGGCACGCGCCGCTGCCTCCGGACTGCCGTGCCGAACGGCTCGCTTGCGGCAGCAAGAGGGCTTGCTGCCATCGGCATCTCCCGCTGCGGGTTCCACGAGATTGTGTTCCCGTTGCATTTGTGTAATTTCTGCAAGGACTTGCATGCCTCAGCGCCGGACCCGCAGATGAGTATCCCGTATTTCGTCCGTGCCGCCTGCCAGGCGCTCACTGGCCCGAAGGATGGCCCGTCGCTGTACGATCTCTGCGACCCCGTCTTTCTCGGCGATCGCGGCGGCGATCCCCACATCGCAAGATTCTACAAGACGGCGCTGGGCAATCCGGCGCTGCGGGCCCTGCTGCGGCGGGCCGGACTGCCGGAATTGCGCGATCCCGGCCGCTTTCGCAGCCTGCAGGACGCCCTGATCCGCGCCCGCGACGACGCGGCGCCGGACTGGGCGGCGATCGGCCGGCCGGTGGCCGAGCTGCTGGACAGCGTGACACTCAGCCATCCCGCGCCTCCGCAAGTGTCCGCGCCGGCAACCGCGCCCG
The DNA here is from genome assembly GCF_026015985.1 of Rhodopseudomonas sp. P2A-2r. Classification (GTDB taxonomy): domain Bacteria; phylum Pseudomonadota; class Alphaproteobacteria; order Rhizobiales; family Xanthobacteraceae; genus Tardiphaga. Next base: position 371,347 of record NZ_CP110389.1, read on the forward strand.
ATCTCGCCGCGATCGACCATGTGATCCGCACCTGTGGCGCGCATCTGCTGCGCTCGTTCGGCAGTAACGGTTTCATTCCGGCCTACGCCGCCTTCAACCTGATCGGCGATCCCGACCTGCACGGCCGCGAATTCCTGATGGCGCTGACCGGGCTCAACGCCCGCAACTACAAGAACTCGACGCTGCTGTTCAACCTGGCGCGCGTCTTCATCGCGCGCTCGCCGGCAGCAAAACTGATCAATCCGCCATGGACGGGAATCGCCGAGCCGATGTGGGCGCCGGTGCAGATCCGCCATCGCTCGGCCTATTACGATGCGTTCTTCACCGAGGCGCTGCTGAGCTTTGCCGGCAGCGGACTCGCCACGGCCGAGCAGGCGCAGGCGACAGAGCGCGCGATTTCGGACATGGTCACGTTCTGCCTGACCACCAGCCGCGAGCAGGTGCGTTGCCATGACGGCCGCACGGTCGGCGTCATCACCGCGCTGGCGCCGCCTCCGCAGCCGCGCTTCAGCAAGTTCTTTACCGGGATCAAGCACAGCCTCGGCTTCGACGTCTATGTGCCGGACTGCGACACCACCGCCTGTTCGTTTTCCGCGGCCACCCAGGCCGGCTCATGCGATCCGCTGCTCGACCAGCCGCTGTTGGATTTCTACGCCGGCTACCAGGTCGGCAATGGCGCCAACGCGCCGATGGTCACCGTGCCGCTCAACGATCATATCGACTACGCCGGCGGCGTGGTCACCTGGATCGACAATCTCAAAAACGAGCGGCCGTTCGGCAACGATCTCGATCCGACGCTGAACCTCGACATTCTCGAGGTCAGTTTTCGCAACTGCGCGCGCTGGAGGATTCTGGAAACGCCGCAGCGGCTGCAGACGCTGCAGCGAATCATCGGCTTTCAGCACCGGCTGGTGGCGTCCGGCGCCTTCGCCGATCCGCGCTCGCACATCTATTACCTGCCGGAACTGTACTGCGCCTATTTCGGCCGCTGCCATGCCGCGTTCCTGCTGCTGCCGCCAGCCGCCCGCCAGGCGATCGATCCCGATGGCGCCTTTGCCTTCATCCGCAGCCGCGTGCTGGCTTACGTGCAGCACACGCTGATGGCCGCCGAGATGAACGTGTTCGACGCGGCGCTGGCGCTGATCGCGCTCGGCCACCTCGGCGCCGAGGCGAGCAGCTTCGCCCCGGCGCTGCAGTGCATCGTCGGCCATTTCGGCGAAGGCGGCCGCAAGGGGCCGTTTCGGGCCTATGAATGGAACAAGATGAAGACGCCGACCCGGATTTTGGTGGGCGGGCCGGAGGTGACCTCGGCCTTCGTGCTGATGGGACTGGCGCTGGCGCGGCGGGCTATCAAGTCGTGACGCATCTCCCAGCGCCGCGCCATATCGCGCTAAGTTGAATCCGGCACGTGTCGCCGTGCTGGCGCGGCTGCCCAATTCCCCGCACAATTGGTGTTCAAAGCTCAGTTCCGCCCATTGCCGGGATATTGATAATGTTCAATCGATTTCTGTTGTCGCTGTTGCTGCTCGGCCTACCGACCCTGGCGCAGGCGGCGGATATCACCGGCATCCCGAAAATCCGCGACGGCGACCAGATCGCCATCGGCAGCACCCGCATCCGTCTCGCCGGCATCGACGCGCCGGCGCTCGACCAGCTCTGCATCAATGCGACCGGCGAGCGCTGGACCTGCGGCGTCGCGGCCCACGACGCGCTGGTGAAGCATGTCGGCGACAAGAGCTGGACCTGCCATGTCACCCGCACCGACCGCTTCGGCCGCTCGGTGGCCAAATGCGAGGTCGACGGCGAAGACGTCCAGAAATGGATGGTGGCCAACGGCTGGGCGCTGTCCTTCGTGCAGTTCGCGCACACCTATGACGCCGACGAGAAGGTCGCGCGCGACGCCAAGATTGGATTGTGGGAAGGCGCCTTCATCGCGCCGTGGGACTGGCGCGTCCGCAACAAGAAGACGACCATCCTCGGATCGGTCAAGCCGCCGGAGAATGCGCTGGCCATCCTGCTGGCCTCGGCGTCCGGATCGGTGGCGCCGTCGCCGACCTGCACCATCAAGGGCAACGTCAACCGCTCCGGCGTCTGCATCTATCATACGCCGAAGAGCCGCTGGTACGCCAAGATCAGCATGAAGATCAGCAAGGGCACGCGCTGGTTCTGCTCGGTGGAGGAGGCCCAGGCCGCAGGCTGCCGCGAGACCCGGCGCTGAGCTTTTCCGCGATCCCATGCTAGGCTTCACGCCAGTCGGACTCTCGAGGGCGCGACGCATTGGCTGACATCCGACCCGACGCGCCGGCGCCGAAGCCCCGGCGCGGACGGCTGCACCAGACCGCACGGCTCACCGTATTCCTGCTCGCAGTCTACGGCGCCGTCGCCTACTTTCTGCTGCCGACGTTCTGGACCCATTACGAGCACCAGCAGCGGCTGGCCGGCCTGCCGATGGTCACCATGACCGCGCAGGGCATCGCTGGCGACCCCATCAATGTCGGGCTGATCGGCGACCGCACGGACGTGCTGTGCGCGATGAGCAAAGCGGGCTGGTATCCCGCCGATCCCGTGACGCTGAAATCGTCGGTCGAGATCGTCGGCAGCGTGCTGCTTGACCGGCCCTATCGCGACGCGCCGGTGAGTCCGCTTTTCTATCTCGGCCGTCGCGAGGATCTCGCTTTCGAGAAGCCGGTCGGCAGCAGCGCCGATCATCGCCACCATGTGCGGTTCTGGAAGGTGCTCGACCGCGGCCAGGAAGACCGGCCGGTCTGGCTCGGCGACGCCACGTTCGATCGAAGCGTCGGCATCAGCTCATACACCGGTGCCATCACCCACCACATCGCCGCCGACATCGATGCCGAGCGCACCTTGCTGACCGGCGACCTTGAAAATGCCGGCATGGTCACCGCGAAATATCAGGTGACCGGCATCGGACCGACGCTGGCCGGACGCAATGGCGGTGGCGATGCGTATTTCACCGACGGCGAGGTGTGGATCGTGCGCCTGGTGGTCGCCTGCCAGAAGCGCGACGGGCCCGCGGTGACGATCCCGAGCCCGCCGGCCACCGAGATCAAGGATGCCATCTGGAGCGCCATCAGCACCGCGCTCGGAAATAACGCCGCGCCGCCTTGAAATTCCCGCTCCGGCGCTGCATCCATCGCATGCGGTGCGCGCGCTTTGATTCCGCGCTGCGTCATGCCACCATCCCCATCCAGTCATCCGGTTGCCAGCAAGGAATTTGAAATGGTCGTTCGAGCGGGGCGTGAGTTTCTGGCCATCCCCGGCCCCACCACCATGCCCGACGAAGTGCTGCGCGCCATGCATCGCCCGGCCCTCGACATCTATTCCGACACCATGGTGCAGATGACCGCGAGCATCCTGCGCGATCTCGGCACGCTGTTCGCCACCAAGGGCCGGACCTACATCTATATCGCCAACGGCCATGGCGCGTGGGAAGCGACCCTGACCAATGTGCTGTCGCGCGGCGACAAGATCCTGGTGCTGGAGAGCGGTCGCTTCGCGATCGGCTGGGGGCAGGCTGCCCGGGCGATGGGCGTCGATGTCGAGGGCCTCAAGGGCGACTGGCGCCGCGCCATCCGCCCCGCGGAAGTGGAAGCGCGGCTGCGCGCGGACACCAACCACGAGATCAAGGCGGTGCTGGCGGTACAGGTCGACACAGCTTCTGGCGCCTACAACGACATTGAAGCCATCGGAAAGGCGATCAAGGCCGCCGGCCATCCGGCGCTGTTCATGGTGGATGCCGTCGCTTCGCTCGGTTGCATGCCGTTCGAGATGGACGCATGGGGCATCGACGTCGCCATGTCCGGCTCACAGAAGGGCCTGATGGCGCCTCCCGGCCTCGGCTTCGTCGCCGCCAACGATCGCGCCCGCGCGGTGCACAAGACTGCGAATTTGCGCACGCCCTATTGGGACTGGACCGAGCGCGAGGGGCCGGAGCACTACAACAAATATTCCGGCACCGCGCCGGTTCATCTGCTGTTCGCTCAGCGACAGGCCATCGACATGCTGTTCGATGAGAAGTTGGACAACGTGTTCCGGCGCCACAGCCTGCTCGCCGAAGCGGTGCGCCGCGCGGTCGCCGTGTGGTCAGAGGGACAGGTGGTCAACTTCAACATCGAGGAGGCCCGCGAGCGCTCCAATACAGTGACGACGGTGACGATTCAGGATCCGGCGCCGCTGCTGGCCTATTGCAAGAACATGTGCGGCGTCGTTCTCGGCGTCGGTATCGGCGATCTCTCGGGCAAGGCGTTCCGTATCGCCCATATGGGCCACGTCAATGCGCCGATGATCCTCGGCACGCTGGGGGTCATCGAGATGGGCCTGCAGGCGCTCGGCATTCCCCACGGCAAGGGCGGCACCGAAGCTGCGATCAACTATCTCGGCGAGAACGTCGCGGCCTAACCTTCTCGGTTGTCGTCACCCGCGCAAGCGGGTGACCCAGTAGACGCAAGCGCTGCGGCGTCGCCACCGACGCCGCAGAATACTGGGTCGCCCGGTCCTTGCGCGCAAGTGCGCGCCTGGCCGGGCGATGACAACTGTGTGCGGGGAGAGGTTATGAAACTTCCCGCCTTGTCTCCGGCATGATGGTCCAGATCATCAACAGCCCGAGGGCTGCGACGCAGGCGAGGCCGACAAAGGCCACCGGCGCGCCGAAGCGATCGGCGACGAAGCCGGCGAGTATCGTGCTGAGCGAGGCGCCGATGCCGGTCGCAGTGCCGACGATGCCCTGGGCGAGGCTGAAGCGGCCGCTGCCGAAGGCGACGTCGGCGACGATCAGCGGGATCATCACGCTGAACACCGCGGCGGTGATGCCGTCGAACACCTGCACGGCGACCAGCACGTAAGGATCCTTCACGATCGCGAACAGCAGGCCGCGGATGGCCAGCGCGGCGAAGCCAAGCAGCAGCAGCGGCCGGCGGCCCCATTGCTGCGCCTTGCGGCCGACAGTCGGCGATGACAGCGCGACGATGGCCTGCGGCACCACGATGCAGAAGGCGATCAGCACCGGTGCCCAGTCGGCCGACCGCGTCGTCACCACGCCGGCCATCAGCGGCAGCATCGCCGCATTGGCAAGCTGCAGCAGCAGCACTGCGGCGGCGAAGATCAGCAGCGGGCGCTGGCGCAGCAGATCGACCACGCGAATGGATTTCCGCTCGGCGCTCTTGTGCGGCGTCGCGCCATGAGCCTGCGCCGCGTCGATCTCGCGGGCGCGGATCCGCGACAGCGCCAGCAAGGTGGGCATCGCCAGCAGGAACGTCACCACGAACACCGACCGGCTCGACAGGAAATAGCCGCAGGTGCCCATCACCGCGGCGGCAACGCCGTTGCCCAGCGAGGCGTAGCGCGCGTTGCGGCCGAGCCGTTCGCCGATCCGCAGCGGGCCGACCAGGCCGAGGCTGATCGCGGCAATCGACGGACCGAGCACGCAGCTCGCCATGGCATGCAGCGTTGCCGCGGTCATCACCACCGGCAGGATCGGCAGCGCGGCATAGCCGAGCGCGCAGCAGCCGATCGTCGCCACCGCTAAACCGGCAACGAGCTTTTCCGATTTGGCGGCGTCGACAATGGCGCCGCCCGGCATCTGTCCGATCAGCGCGATGATCCCGCCGATCGACAGCACGAAGCCGATCTCCACCTGCGTCCATTTCTGCGTGGTGAGATAGACCGCGACGAACGGACCGAAGCCGGTCTGCACGTCGGCGAGAAAGAAGATGAACCAGTCGAGGCCGCGCAGGCTTTGCCGCGAGGGCGCAGGCTTCGGCGGCGGCTCGCCGTCGAGATCCGGCGCGATGCCGGGCGCATGCACGCCAAGTTCCGGTACCGCGTGGTCATCGCGCGGAGCATCGTCATTGGCAAGGATGGGTGCATGCGTGGACAGTCTACTTCTCCTGTCCGTTCAATGGCGGATAGCGCAGCGGCTCCAGCTTGCCGGAGGCTCCGAGCGCTACGATCGGCTGGTCATCCTTGTATTCCGGCGCGGCGCGGACCTGCTCGCGGGTCAGGCCGAGGCTGATGCTCTCGCTCTTGTTGGCGACGTTGCCAAACCGCAGCGCGCTCCAGTCGACCACGATCTTGCGGCTGCCGACGCCGAGAAAGCCGCCGAAGTCGATCACCGCGGCGCGGGTCTGGCCGCCGCGATCGACGATCACATCGGCAATGCGTCCCATGTTATCGCCGGTCGGGCTGCGCACGTCGCGGCCGAGAATGCCGCGCGCATCGACGGCGTCGATCACGGTCACCACGGGCGGTGTCGTCGCCTCGGCCGGCGCGGCATCGGCCGGTTTCTTGTCCGGAGCGCCCGGAATCGCTTGCGGCGAAGCCGGGGCAGCTTGCGGCGCAAGTGTGTCATTGGCCGGCCATGCCCGACCCGTCGAAAGCCCGACGGCGATCATTACGGCGATCGTCCAACCTGATTGACGCATACAGCCTCCCGGCAAGGTTCGGCGGAGCGACCGCGCCGCCATGTCAGTGCGACAGCACGATCGAGACCTGGATGCGGCCACGGGTGCGCAGCACTTCTAGCGAGACATCGTCGTTGTGACGGCGCAGCCGCAGGTCGACGCTGGACTCATTCAGTGTGAGATCGCGCAGGACCACTTCGGTCAGGAATGACGGCAGCCGTGGGTTGCGCAGCCGGATCTCGCCGCGCGCGGCGTCGAATTCGATGCCGAGCGCGGCTTCGAGCAGCGTGAACGGCGTGGCGCTGGCCCAGGCCTGCGGCGCGCAGGCCACCGGATACAGAGTCGGCCCGCGGCGCTTCTCGCGCTGGAAGCCGCAGAACAGTTCCGGCAGCCGCCGCAGGTCCATATAGGTCGCGGTATCGAACAGGCCCTTGAACACCGCCTCCACCGAATGCTTCAATCCGTAGCGCGCAAGGCCCAGCGCGATCAGCGCATTGTCGTGCGGCCAGATCGAGCCGTCATGGTAGGACATCGGATTGTAGCGCGCCTCGCCGCGCGCGACGGTGCGGATGCCCCAGCCGGTGAAGAAGTGCGGCCGCATCAGATCGGCGGCGACCATGCGCGCGCGGTCCTCGCGGGCGATGCCCGTGAAAAGCACCTGACCGGCATTGGAGGTCCGCACCTCGCAAGGCATCTTCTCGCCGTCCAGCGCCAGCGCATAGGTGCCGAGCTCCTCGCACCAGAATGCATCCTCGAACGCTGCGGCGAGTTTCTCCGCTTGCGTTGACAACTCGCTGGCCTTGTCGGTCAAGCCCATGCGCAATGCCAGCTTCGAGGCCAGTTGCTTGGCGGCGTAGACATATCCCTGCACTTCGGCGAGCGCGATATTGCCCTCGGCGAGCTTGCCGTCGGCGTGGAAGATAGCGTCGAAGGAATCCTTCCAGCCCTGGTTCTGCAGGCCCTGGTCGGTGGCGCGCTGGTATTCGACAAATCCGTCGCCGTCGGGATCGCCGGGCCCATCGATCCAGCGCAAGGCAGCCTCGATCGCCGGCCACAATTCGCGCAGCGTGTGGTCGTCGCCGGTACGCTCCACATAGAGGCCGGCCAGCATCACGAACAGCGGCGTGGAATCCACGCTGCCGTAATACTGCGCGAACGGCACCTCGCGCAGAGCGGCCATCTCGCCGCCGCGCATTTCATGCAGGATCTTGCCGGGCTCGGCATCGTTGAGCGGATCGACCGTCGTCGCCTGGAACCTGGCGAGGCGCCTGAGCACGCCGCGCGCGACGCGCGGATCGATCCACAGCATCTGCAATGCGGTGATCAGGCCATCGCGGCCGAACGTGGTCGAATACCAGGGAATACCGGCATAGGGATAGCGGCCCTGCGGCGTCTCGGTCAGCAGCATGTTGAGGTCGGCCATGGCCTGGCACAGCACCTCGTTGAAGATGTTGTTGGAGGTTTCAATCGAGGTGGCGCCCTTCGAGAAGTTGCGCATCTCGCGCCGGTGCGCCAGCAGGGCCTTGAAGAACGGCGCCGGCTGATGCCCGGGAGCGGCGTTGCAAGACGCAGCGACAAACAGTGAGGTGGCTTGCTGCGGCGCCAGTTCGAAATGATAGGTCGCCAGATTGGGCGACAGCCGCGTTGGCCGCGGGTCGAAATGCACCATGGTGCTGCGTGGCGTATCGTCGAGGCCGGTATATTCCAGCGCAACGTCGCTGGGGCCGAGCAGCCGGCTGGTAGCCACGCCGCGGCGCGGTCGCTGCGAGCCGCGCACCTCGAACAGATCGGCGAAATCGTTGTCGAAGGCCAGCGTGAGATCGAAGCTGGCCGGATGCTCGCCATGATTCTGCAGGCCGATGCGCTGATAGGCAGTGCCGCGCCAGAGAAAGAAGGTGCGCACGATGTGCAGCATGTCCTTCTGCAGCACCAGGCGACCCCCGCTGTAGATGTCCGGATTGGTGAGATCCACGGTCAGCGCCGAATTGTCGTCGCGCAGGTTGGAGCCGAGCAGCAGCGGCTGCAATCCGTCGAGCGTCAGTTCGAGCCGCGCCAGATAGCGGGTGTCGGCGTTGAACAGACCGTCGGGACCGCCAGCGGAGGCGCCGATGTCACCATGACTATCGAGCACCACGAAGGTGTCGTCGTGTTTCAGGGCGCGGCGCGGTCGCGCGGCGGGGCCGGTCATCGGAATATAGAACGGGGATTCCGAGACGGTTTCGACCGGGATGGCGCTGATCTTGGCGGCGGCGTCGATGGGCATGGGAGACCTCGGCAGGTTCCGGGACGGAACCGAATCGCAGGCGATCCGGTCCGGGATTGTAAGCCGCTCAGGCGGCGTGCTGAGCCAGGCGGCTCATTTCCTGAGTCACGAGTTCGCGATACGGACCGGTGCCTTGCATCAGGCTGTCCGGCTTGCCGTCCTCGATGATCTTGCCGCCCTGCAACATCACCACGCGGTCGAAGTTGCGCAGCGTCGCAAGGCGATGAGCGATGGCGATCACGGTGCGACCGCGCATCAGACGCGACAGCGCCTCGCGGATCGCTTCTTCGGATTCGCTATCGAGCGCCGCGGTGGCCTCGTCCAGCAGCAGGATCGGCGCATCCTTCAGGAAGGCGCGGGCGATCGCGATGCGCTGGCGTTGTCCGCCGGACAGCTTGATGCCGCGATCGCCGACCATGGTGTGCAGGCCTTCCGGCATGGTCTCGACAAAATCGCAGCGCGCCGCAATCGCCGCGCGCAGCACCTCGTCGTCGCTGGCGGAGGGTCGGCCGTAGCGGATGTTCTCCATGATGGAGCGATGGAACAGCGAGATGTCCTGCGGTACCACGGAGATCGCCTCGCGCAGGCTCTGCTGGGTGACCCGCGAAATGTCCTGGCCGTCGATGGTGATGCTGCCCTTTTCCACGTCGTAAAAACGCTGCAGCAGCACGAACAGGCTGGACTTGCCGCCGCCGGACTGCCCGACCAGGCCGACGCGCTGCCCGGCGTGCAGACGCAGGGTGAATCGATCGAACACCTGCAGACCGCCGGGATACTTGAAAGAGATGTTGTTGAAGGCGATCGCCGCGCCGCTGCGCACCAGCGGTTCCGCCTCCGGATGATCGCTCAGATCGTGCGGCACCAGCAGCGTGGCGATCGCTTCGGTCAGCCTCGCCACGTGCTGGGTGACGTCGACCAGCGCCACGGCGAGATCGCGCGTCGCGCTCAGAATGGACAGGCCGAGGGTGCAGACCAGCACCACGTCGCCGGTGCTGGCGCCGCCGGCCTGCCACAGCCGGATCGCCCAGGCGAGCAGCCCGATGGTCAGCACCACCGTGATGACGGCATGGGTCAGGCGCAGCTTCTCGAGGTAGCGCAGGCTGCGGCCGCGCGCATTGAGTTCGCGGTTGACCGTGGCGTCGAAGCGGTCGTGTTCGTAGCCGAGCCCGCAGAACGCGCGGACCAGCGGCATATTGTTGATGACATCGACCATTTCGCCATCGACCGCGGCGGCCTTGTCGGCGAAATCGTCATGCAGCGGCTTGCCGGCGGCGGCCAACTTGAACATTGCCACCACCACGATGCCGGCAACGACAGTGAGGCCCGCCGCCATTGGCAGGCTGACGGTGCCGATCAGCATGATCGCCGCAAAGGTCGCGATGCACGGTGGCAGCACGTTCCAGACGAACATGTTCTCGACGGTGAACACCGCGTTGGAAGTCGCTGTAATGCGGCTCGTCAACATGCCCGGCAGCCGGTCGGAAAAGTAGTTCGGCGAGTGGCCGGTCAGATGCCGAAAAATATCGCGGCGCAGGTCGCCGGTGACGCCCACAAAAGTGAAACTCGCGGTCCAGCTGGCGATCCGCCAGAGAAAATTGTCGGCGGCGATCAGAGCCACGAGAAATGCGAATGCCAGCCATACGCGGTTGTCTTGCGATGGCCCGGCGGAAAGCCCGTCGACCAGATACTTGACGCCGTATTGCGTGCCCACCGAGCAGGCGACCGCTGCGATCACCGAAAGCAGGATGATGAGATGTGATGCAGGCCGTTGCTTCAGATAGCGCAACACGAAGGCGAAAGGGCGGTGCGAATATCCGGAAAGACTGTCCATGTGACCCACAAAACTCGTTGGAGGATAAAGAGAATCGTCAGGAAGGGTCGCGCCGCCCGGTGAGCCGCCGATCAATACTGCTCACTTCGAATCCCCATGTTGTCGCCATCACTGCGCAACATTCATGCAGCACAAGCGATTGGGAAACTCTGGTTTGATGAGGTGGCATCAGCAAGACCACAGTGTGGAGGAAGTACGCTCGCAGTGAGGAACTTCGCATCTGCGAAAACGTTCCCGATCCGGCATGCCGGTGCCGCTAGTCGTGAGGGAACTCTTATCCGCGACAACAACAGGAGACGTTGAGATGCGCATCGCGCAGGTTGCCCCGCTGACGGAAGCCGTACCGCCCAAGCTTTACGGCGGCACCGAACGTGTCGTTCACTGGTTGACCGAGGAACTTGTCGCACTCGGAAACGATGTCACGCTGTTTGCCAGCGGCGATTCGCAGACATCGGCAAGACTCGACGCCGGATGGCCCAAGGCGTTGCGGCTCGACGGCTCGGTTCGCGATCCCAATGCACTCCACATGGAGATGCTGGAAAGGGTCCGACAGAAATCCGATGACGACGAGTTCGACTTCCTGCACTTCCATCTCGATTACTATCCGTTCTCGCTGTTCGCCCGCCAGCCCACGCCGTTTCTCACCACGTTGCATGGCCGGCTCGACCTTCCCGAACATCAGCCGGTGTTCACCACCTTCTCCAAGGCCCCTGTGGTTTCGATTTCCAATGCGCAGCGTCGCCCGGTGCCGCAGGCGAATTTCGTGCGCACCATCCATCACGGCCTGCCGGAGAAGCTGCTGACGCCGCAGTCGGTGACGCCGAGCTATCTCGCGGTGCTGGGCCGCATCGCGCCGGAAAAGGGTGTCGACCGCGCCATCAAGATCGCGATTCGCGCCAACATGCCGCTGAAAATCGCCGCCAAGATCGATCGCGCCGATCAGGACTATTATGACGAGGTGATCCGTCCGCTGATGGATCACCCGCTGGTGGAATATATCGGCGAGATCGGCGACCGCGAGAAGCCGCAATTCCTCTCGGGCGCGCTCGGCCTGCTGCTGCCGATCGACTGGCCGGAGCCGTTCGGGCTGGTGATGATCGAATCCATGGCCTGCGGCACGCCGGTCATTGCCTACAACCGTGGCTCGGTGCCGGAGATCATCGACGAGGCGCTGACCGGCTTCATCGTCGAAGACGAGACCAGCGCGGTGGCGGCGGTGGGGCGGCTGCCGGGAATGGACCGCGGCGCCATCCGCAGGCAGTTCGAGGCGCGCTTCACGGCGCGGCGCATGGCGCTGGACTACATGGCGGTGTATCGCAGCCTGGCAGAGCACACCGCACCGCTGCGGCTGGTCAGCAGCGCGGAGTAGACGCGCAGTTCTTGACGACGACGAAGGGCGGCCGGTGGCCGCCCTTTTTGTTTGATGAGGCGTCAATAACATCCCTCCCCTCAAGCGCAGCGAAGCTGCGCAAGGTGGGGAGGGTCGGCCGAACGAACGACGATGCGACAGCATCGTCGGAAGTGGAGGCCGGGGTGGGGGCGCACAACGCGCTGCTCTCCATGTTGTGCCGCCCCCACCCGACCGGCCTGCGGCCGGCCACCCTCCCCACCGCGAAGACGCGGGGGAGGGATGAGCATGAGCCGCTTGGATCCTGCTAGGCCGTTAGCCTGTACAGCCCGCCCGGCATTTGCGAGAAACGCTCATTCGTTTTCTCTCGCATTGTCAGGCCATCATGACCGCCGTCTCGCGCTTCGAACTGATCCTTCTGCTGATGGCCGTCATCCTATTGCTGGACCTCGTGGCCCGGCGCTTCAACCTGCCGCGGGCGGCGGCGCTGATTCTGGGCGGCATCGGCTTCGCGCTGATCCCGGGCACGCCGGATATCGAACTCGATCCCGATCTGGTGCTGGTCCTGTTCCTGCCGCCGCTGCTGATGTCCAGCGCCTGGTTCACCTCGTGGCGGGATTTTCGCGCCGACATTCGCATCATCCTGCAGCTCGCTGTCGGCGCGGTGTTCTTCACCACGCTGGTGGTCGGCGTGGTGACCCATCTGGTGATGCCGTCGCTGCCATGGGCGGCGTGCTTTGCGCTGGGTGCCATCGTGTCGCCGCCGGACTCCGTCGCCGCCAAGGCGGTGCTGTCGAAGCTGCCGCTGCCGCCGCGCGTCATCGTGCTGCTCGAGGGCGAGAGCCTGGTCAACGATGCCTCCGGCCTGGTGCTGTTTCGCTTTGCGGTCGCCGCGGCGCTGACCGGAAGCTTCAGCATCGGCGAAGCCAGCCTGACCTTCGTCTGGCTGGCTGCGGGCGGCATCGCCGCCGGCATCGCTTGCGCCGTCATCAGCATCTTCGCCGTGAAGCGGCTGCGCGACACCGACCTGATCATCATCTGGACCTTTCTCAACGCCTGGATCTCCTACATCGCGGCGGAAAAGCTCGGGGTTTCAGGCGTGCTCTCCACCGTCACCTGCGGCATTATCCTCGGCTGGAAGCAGCACGAGATCATCGATGCCGCCACGCGCACGCGGGCGCTCTCGGTGTGGGGCGTGATGGTATTCGCGCTGGAATCGCTGGTGTTCATCCTGATCGGCCTGTCGCTCAGGGGCGTGCTGACGCGGCTGAGCGACAACGGCGACACCCTGATGAGCCTGTTGCCGGCCACCGCGGCGATCGTCGCCGCGGTGATCGTGGCGCGCTTCGTCTGGATCTTTCCCGGTACCTACCTGCCGCGGCTGATGTCGCCGGCGCTGCGGGCGCGGGATCCCTATCCGCCGCTGGCGGTGCCGTTCATCATGAGCTGGGCCGGGTTGCGCGGGGTCGTCAGTCTCGCCGTGGCGCTGTCGCTGCCGGAAGGCTTTCCCGGCCGCGATTTCATTCTCGCCGTGACCTTCGTCGTGATCCTGGTCACCGTGCTGGTGCAGGGCACCACTTTGGCGCCGCTGGTGCGGCTGGTGTTACGCGGCGATTTCACGGCACAGCACCGCTCGACGCTGACGGAGGAGCAGACGCGCGCCCGCGTCGCCACCGCACAGCTGGCTGCAGTGGAGGTGCAATCGCTCAATCCCGACGGCAGCCATCGCCATCCCCGGCTGTTCGAACAGTATTCCTACCGCGTCCGCGCGGCGACACGGTTCAGCGAGGAGAAGGACACGCTCGCGCCGCATCGCATCGATCACTACAACGCCGTGCTGGCCGCCAATGCCGCCGGCCGCGCCGAACTGCTGCGGCTGCATCGCAGCGGCGAGATCCATGACGACGTGCTGCATGCCATCGAGCGGGAACTCGATCTCGAAGAGGTCAACGTGCGTCGCTTCGTGTGAGCCGCGCGTACGGGCGGCAGAATTTCATAAACCATCGATTCCGGTCAGGATTGATTCACCACATCGATTAAGCAATTCAGCCCCCGTTCATGCTATGGTCCGGCCATGATCGAGGGACAAACCTCGGCAGGGACGGCGTCAGGGTCAGGTTGCACAACAGCCTGACCCTCCATTCGGGAACCAGCATGGCGAACAAGAAACGATCGGCACCGCGCAAGAAGGCCAATGCAACGGCCGCGGTCTATCCGACCTCGACGGTCATCGTGGCCGCGCGCAACCTGCTGAACATGGCTGCGGTGATGGCGTCGTGCGCGACGATCCTGCTGTGCCTGATGATCGTCAAGAAATTCTGAGGTTGCATTCCGGGGCGCGAGCGAAGCCGGAATGACGACGACTATGCCGCGCGCCGGAGGCGCGCCCACATTTTCTCGCACAATGGCAGCAAGCCACGCGGCGTGATCAGGATCACCGCGATCACCACGATCCCGTAGATGAAATAATGCAGGCCCGGCAGGGTGCTGCCGAGCTTGCCGCGCAGCACCTCGCCGAGCGGCACCAGCAGCAGCGCACCCAGTGCGGGACCATAGGCGCGGCCGAGGCCGCCGACGGTGGCGAACAGCACGATCTCGATGGTGATCACCGGCGACACCAGCAGATAGGGATCGGCGAAGGTGAGGTAGCGCGCATAGGCGGTGCCGACCACCGACGCCAGCACGGCGGAAATCACCATGGCCGTGATCTTGTAGCGGAGTATGTCGACGCCGATGGCCTGCGCGGCCTTCTCGTTGTCGCGGATGGTGCGCAGATAATAGCCGAGCGGCGCATTGAGGATGGCGACGCTGACCAGCACGCAGATCGCCGCCAGCGCCAGCATCATCCAGAACGCACCGGAGCCGCCGCCGAACTGGAAGGCGAGGAAATTGCCGGTGTCCTTCGGCAGCAGCAGGCCCGAGGCGCCGCCGAAGAATTCCGAGCCCTCGACCACGATGCTGCCCATTTCCGCGAAGGCCAGGGTGATCAGCACGAAGGAGAGGTGGCCGAGCTGGAAGCGGAAATCGATCCAGGCAATCAGCGCGCCGAGCACGCCCGAGATCGCCGCCGAAATCAGCAGGCCCAGCCACATGTTGACGCCGAGCTTGAGCAGCAGCGCGGTCGACAGCATGGCGCCGGTGCCGATGAACAGGCTGTGCGCCAGCGAGATCTGCCCGGCCATGCCGCCGACGATATTCCACGACGAGGCCAGCGCCACATAGACCAGCGACAGCGTGAGAATGTGGACGTAATAGCTCGGCAGCACGAACGGCACCATTGCCGCGAGGGCCAGCGCACCCCACCAGATCGGCGATCTCAGCGTGTTGTAGAATTCCTCCTCATCGCTGCGACTTCCAGGTCAGGCCTTGCGGCCGGAACAGCATGATCGCGACGAAGATAATGTAGGGCATCAGCAATCCCAGCGGGCCGTCCAGATAGATGGTGCCGAAGGCCTCGGCGATGCCGATGATCAGCCCGCCCAGCATGATGCCGACGAAATTGGTCATGCCGCCAAGCACCACGACCAGCAGCGTGATCACCGTGTAGCGCAGTCCCTGCGTCGGCTGGATCGGCGTTCCCGGCAGCAGCAGCGCCGCGGCCAATGCGAGGATGCCGATGCCGAGCGCGAAGGTCAGCACCTGGACGCGGCCGACGTCGATGCCCATCAGCGCCGCCGCATGGGCGTTCTGGTGCACGGCGCGGATCGAGCGGCCGAAATCGGTGGAGCGCAGCATGATGTAGAGCCCGATGGCTAGCACGAAGGAAATCGCGAAGGCGATGATGTGCGGCACGCGCAGCACCACGTCGCCGAGGATGAACAGCTTGGATTCCACGACCGACGGCGTGCGCGCGGGCTGGCCGCCGAACACCATCAGGATGCCGTTCTGCAGCACCAGGCTCAGGCCCAAGGTCAGCTGCACCACCATCAGGAACTGGTGCCCGACCATCGGCCGGATCAGGTAGAGATAGACCAGCGCGCCGATCGCGGTCATCACGGGCACGGTGATGATCACCGACACGTAGGGATCGAGCGAGAAGGCGGAATACAGCGCCAGGCACATGAACATGCCCAGCGAGATGAAATCGCCGTGGGAAAAATTGACCACGCCCGACACGCCATAGACGAGGCCCATGCCGAGCGCCAGCAGACCGTAGGTGCTGCCGATCAGAAGGCCCTGCGCCAGCGCCTGATAGAGCTCAGTCACATCGTTCTCCGGTCACAGTCCGAGATAGGCGCTGCGGGTGCGCGGATCGTTGCGGACGAGGTCGGCCTCGCCTTCGACCGCCACCTGTCCGCGCTCCAGCACGTAGCAGCGCTTCGCATGGCGCAATGTCAGGTTCAGGTTCTGCTCGACCAGCAGGATGGTCAGGCCCTCGGCGTGCAGCCTGTCGATGATCTCGAAGATGTACTGCACGAACAGAGGCGACAGGCCGAGCGAGGGCTCATCGAGCATCAGGAGCTTGGCCTCGGCCATCAGCCCGCGCCCGATCGCCAGCATCTGCTGCTCGCCGCCGGACAGCGAGCCGGCATGCTGCGTCAGCCGCTCCTTGAGCCGCGGAAACAGGCCGAGCACCCTGTCCATCTGCTGCGGCCGGCCTTTTCGCGCGCGCGCATTGATGCCGCCGAGCAGGAGGTTTTCCCGGATCGTCATGTCGGGGAACACCAGCCGGCCTTCCGGCACCTGGACGATGCCGGCCTCGACGCGGGCCTGCGGCGTCATCTTCGAGATGTCCTTGCCCTGAAAGCGGATGCGGCCGGACATCGGTTTGACCGTGCCGGACAGCGCGTTGATCAGCGTGGTCTTGCCAGCATTGTTGGCGCCGAGCAGGCCGACGATCTCGCCGGCGCCAATCGTGGCGGAAATATCGTGCAGCACCGCGACGCCGCCATAGCCTGCGACCAGGTGATCGATCTCAAGCATCGATGTGATCCCCGAAATAGGCATCGATCACGCGCTGATCCCTAATGATCTCGTCGGGCGTGCCCTCGGCGATCTTCTCGCCGAAATTGATCACCACCATGCGTCGCGCCAGCCGCATGATCACCGGCATCACATGCTCGACCATCACGATGGTGACGCCCTGCCGGTTCAACTCCTCGATGATGGCGATCGGCGCCGCGGTCTCGGCCATGGTCAGGCCGGCCATCACCTCGTCGAGCAGGATGCAGCGTGGATCGGTGGCGATGCACTTCGCCAGCTCGAGCAGCTTCTTGTCCTGCAGCGACAGGGTCAGCGGCGTCATCAGTTCCTTGCCGCCGAGTCCGACGCGCTGCAGCGTCTCGGCCGCGTAGTCCACGGCCTCGCGCATCGGCCGGCGCGTCAGCGCCGCCGTCGTCACCACGTCGAGCGTCGTCATGTCGGCAAAGCTCTGCACGATCTGGAAACTGCGCATCAGCCCGCGGCGCACCAGACGGTCCGGCGACACGCCGGTGATGCTGGCGCCGTCGAACCGCACGTCGCCGCTGGTCGGCGCCATGAAGCCGGAGATGACGCCGAACAGCGTGGTCTTGCCGGCGCCGTTGGGGCCGATGATGCCGACGATCTCGCCCTTCTCGACCGAGAAGCTGATCGCGTTGACCGCGACCAGCCCGCCGAACTTCTTGGTGACATCAGCGATTTCAAGAAATGCCACGGCGGGATCTCAAGCCGTTGCTAGGATTTGGGCCGCGGCGCCACCTGGGCGAATTCCTTGGGGAACACGACCTGCTGCTGCTGCTCGGGCGTCCACTGGATGAACATCGCCGATCCGTCCTTGAGCAGACGATCCTCGGCGAACTGCAAGCCCTGCGGCTTGGAGACGTAGAGGTTGGGATCGCCATAGGGGATATTGACGTTCTTCAGCGCCGACAGCAGATCGTCGGGCTGCAGCGATTTGGCATTCTCCAGCGCCTGCTGCAGCACGCGGGCGGCCTGGGCATATTGGATGGCGCCCTGGCCGATCTTGTCCAGCTTGGCGACGTCGCGCAATTCCTTGACGATGGCCTGCATCGACGGAATCTTGGCGCCTTCGCTGAAGCCGGTCATGCCGAACAGGTTGCGGGTCAGCACGGCCTTGCCGATTTCGGGGCCGAGATCCTTCCACAGCGACAGGTCGGAATAGCCGCCGGTGCCGCCGCAGAAGATGCTGCCGTGATAGTTGAGGTTGTAGCGCGCCTGATGCAGGAGGATGCCATCCCGCGGCGTGACGAGACCGACGACCACGTCGGGCTTCAGCGAGCGGATGCGGATCATCGCCGCAGTCTGGTCCTGGGCGCGAATGTCGAGCGCGGCCTCGCCGATGATCTCGATGCCGCTCTTCTTCAGCTTCTCCACCAGGAACTTGTTGGACTGCTGACCGGCTTCGTAGTTGGAATAGCCCATCACCGCGGTCTTGATCGGGAATTTGCTGTCGTCGCGCAGCGAGATGACGAAGTCATGCATCGATTGCGCGTAGCCGCGGTCGTAGGGATAGCCCAGCGTGAACATGTAGTTCGACTGCGCGCCGCCGGCCCAGACCGACAGCGTCGGCATTTTCGCTTCGTCGATGACCGGCGTGAGCGCGAGCATCTGCGCGCTGAGGATGGTGCCGGTGAGCAGCTGGATCTTCTCTTCGGTGATCAGCCGGCGTGCCTCGGCGGCGGTGCGCGCCGGCTGGCTGGTGTCGTCGGCCATCACCAGCTCGATCTTCGCGCCGCCCTTGCTCTTGATGCCGCCTTCGGCGTTGATCTTCTTGATGATGTATTCGAAGGCCGGCTGGCCTTCCTGGGCATAGGCGGCCAGACCGCCGCTCATGGAATTGACCACGCCGATGCGGATCGCCGGCTCGGCCGCGCCCGCCGTGCGAATGAACGGCGCCGCAACCGGCCCGAGCAGCGCGGCGGATGCGCCAATGCTAAATGTGCGGCGGGTGATGGTCATGCGGCTTCCTCCGGTCGGCGGGCACACGACAACGCGTGCGCCATTTTATTATCGTTGAATGACGGTCCGATCGGCCCTCACGGGGCCGATCAAAGCTGCCACCTGCGAAATTTCGCTTGATCGGATTTAGCCGGCTTTGCGCGACGTCGTCAAATGCGCTGCCGATGCGCATCGCGAATGCGCGGCATGCATGGCCGCGATATCATCGTCTCCACACGACGATATTCCGGCTCATGAAACAGACGCTGCAATGAAGTATCGCGGTCGACGGGCGCCAGCGGCGCCGATCGACCGGGAAGCAGCATGTCGCGCCTCAGATACGCAAGGTCAGCCGGAGTGCGCTTCGGCGTCGGCGCGAAGCTCCCCGAAGGCGTCCGACTCGTAGACGCGACCGTCGGGCGTCCCGATCTGGACGTCCCAGGATCCGTCATTGGTGAGCTCGGTCGCTTTCTTCAGCGCTGCCGCGACGGTATCGCGCCGCAAAGTGACCGTGCCCGACGTATCAGTTGCTTTCACGAAATAAGGCAAGAGACCTCCTCCCGGCGCTCTGGCGGCGCCTCGACCGACTGTTGTCGATATGCGTCATCAGTACGACGCAAACCGGAGCATAGCGCGAAAAACCGATCCGACCAGCCCCCGGGGATTACCATCGCCGTGGAAGTGATGGCCGCGGTGCTGCGGCGCCCGCCCGACGGCGGCCTCAAATGGTGCGGCCGCCATCGACCGGCAGGATCACGCCGGTCAGAAACTCGGCCTCCTCGCTGCCGAGGTAGACGCAGGCACTGGCGATGTCCGATGGACGCGACATCCGGCCGAGCGGAATCGTCGAGACGAATTTGGCGCGGTTCTCGGGCGTATCGGGCACGCCCATGAAGGATTCCAGCAGCGCGGTTTCGCCGATTACCGGCGCGATGCAGTTGACGCGGATGCCGTCGGGCGCCAGTTCCACCGCCATCGACTTGGACATCAGGTTCACCGCGCCCTTGCTGGCATTGTACCAGGTCAGGCCCGGCCGCGGCCGTACGCCGGCGGTCGAGCCGATGTTGATGATGCGGCCGCTCTTCTGCTGCCGCATGATCGGCACCACCGCATTGGTCATCAGGAAGATCGACTTGACGTTGATGGCGAAGGTGCGGTCGAATTCCTCCTCGGTCACCTCAAGCAGCGGCTTGTTGCGAAACGTCCAGCCGGCATTGTTGACTACGATGTCGAGCTTGCCGAACCGGCTGATCGCCAGCTTCACGCAGGCTGCGATGTCGGCCTTGCTGGTGACATCGCCGCCGATCGCCACCGCTCCGGCACCGATCTCGGAAGCGACCTTTCGGGCGCCCTCGTCATTGAGGTCGAGAATGACGACGCTGGCGCCCTCGCGGACATAGGCGCGGGCGATCTCGGCGCCGAATCCAGACGCGCCGCCGGTGACGATGGCGGATTTTCCCTGCAGTCTCATGGTTCAACTCCCTGATCCGCGCCGTGTCTCCCGGCGCTGGTCGTAACAACGTACCGCGGGAGACTAGACGTCGCTCGCGCCTCTGAGAAGGGCACGAACGCCGGTCGTCCTGGCCCGTCGCCCTTCGCATTTCATCGCGCCCGAAAAAGATCGCATGACGGCGGTATTCAACGACGGGTTGTGTGCACCGGGTGTGCTGCCGAATTTTCACCGTCCGTGCCGCGATGTTGGGCGCAGCGCAGGGTGGTGCGCGCTTCCCTGCGGAATGTCCTATGCTATCGTGACGGCATGAATTCTGTAGCCAAGATCGACATCCGCCATTCCACCTGCCCGCACGATTGTCCCTCTGCCTGCGCGCTCGACATCGAGGTCATCGACGGCTCGGCGATCGGCCGGGTGCGCGGCTCGAAACAGCAGACCTACACCGCCGGCGTCATCTGCGCGAAGGTCGCGCGCTACGCCGAACGGATCCATCATCCGGACCGGCTGATGCATCCGATGCGCCGCACCGGCCCGAAGGGGTCCGGACAATTCGCACGCATCTCGTGGGACGAGGCGCTGGACGAAATCGCCGGCCGGTTCGATGCGGCCGAGCGCGACTTCGGCGCGCAATCGGTGTGGCCCTATTACTATGCCGGCACCATGGGTCTGGTGATGCGCGACGGCATCAACCGGCTGTCGCATGTGAAGAAGTATTCGCGCTTCTACAGCACGATCTGCTCGACCATCGCGCGTGTCGGCTTCGCCGCCGGCACGGGCAAGGTCGCCGGCGTCGATCCGCGCGAGATGGCCAAATCCGACCTGGTGGTGATCTGGGGCACCAACCCGGTGTCGACCCAGGTCAATGTGATGACGCATGCGACGCGGGCGCGGAAGGAACGCGGGGCGAAGATCGCGGCGATCGACATCTACGACAACGACACCATGAAGCAGGCCGACATCAAGATCATCCTGCGGCCGGGCACCGATGGCGCCTTTGCCTGCGGCGTCATGCATGTGCTGTTTCGCGACGGCCATGCCGATCGCGTCTATCTTGCCGACTACACCGATTGCCCTGCCGAGCTGGAGGCGCACCTCGCCAGCCGCACGCCGGAATGGGCCTCGTCCATCTGCGGCGTCCCGGTCGCCGACATCGAGGCCTTCGCGCGCGCCGTCGGCGAGACGCCGCGGACCTTCTTCCGGCTCGGCTACGGTTTCACCCGCAGCCGCAACGGAGCGGCGCAGATGCATGCGGCGCTGTGCATCCCGGCAGTGACCGGCGCGTGGCAGCACGAAGGCGGCGGCGCCTTCTTCAACAATTTCTCGATCTGGCATTTCGATGAATCGGTGATCGAGGGCCGCGATGCGATGGACAGGACTACGCGGCTGCTCGACCAGTCCAAGATCGGGCGCATCCTGACCGGCGATCCCGCGGCGCTGAAGCACGGGCCGCCGGTGAAGGCGATGCTGATCCAGAACACCAACCCGATGGTGGTGGCGCCGGAACAGGCGCTGGTGCGGCAGGGGTTTGCGCGCGACGACCTGTTCGTCGCGGTGCATGAGCAATTCATGACCGAGACCGCCGCTATGGCCGACATCGTGATGCCGGCCACCATGTTCATGGAACATGACGATATGTATTACGGCGGCGGCCACCAGCATATCTCCGTCGGCGCAAAGCTGATCGATGCGCCCGCCGAATGCCGCAGCAATCACGAGGTGATTGTGGCGCTGGCCGCGCGGCTCGGCGCGCAGCATCCGGGCTTCGCGATGACGCCGCGCCAACTGATCGACAAGACCCTGGCGGACAGCGGCCATGGCGGTATCGATGCGCTGGAAAAGGAGCTGTGGCGCGACATCCAGCCGGATTTTCGCGCGTCACATTGTCTCGATGGCTTCGCGCATCCCGACGGCAAGTTTCACTTTAAGGCCGACTGGGCTGCGGTGCCGCTCAACAATGACGGCATGATGGGCGACTGGCAGAAGCTTCCGGGCCTGCCCGACCACTGCGCCGTCATCGAGGAGGCCGACGAGGTACATCCGTTCCGTCTCGCCACCAGCCCGTCCCGCAGCTATCTCAATACCAGCTTCAACGAGACCCCGTCATCGCAGGCGCGCGAGGGCGCGCCGAGCGTGATGATCCATCCCGAAGATGCTGCAGGATTGTCGATCGCCGATGGCGATTTCGTCACCCTCGGCAATACTCGCGGCGAGACCACGCTGACGGCAAAGCTTTTCGGCGGACTGCAACGCGGCGTGCTGATCGCCGAGTCGGTACATCCGAACCGTTCGCACAAGGGCGGCCACGGTATCAACATGCTGACCGGTGCCACAGCCGTGGCGCCGTATGGCGGCGCGGCCTTCCACGACAACAAGGTGTGGGTGAAAAAGGCGGCGTCCTGACCGTTCAGGGCGCCGTCAACTCAGCCGAGGCTCACATTGCGGGAGTGCTCGGGGATGATGGTGATGGTCCAGCGCGACGGCGCCTTCGGCTTGTCAGGCTTCACCGCCCAGACCACGCCGCTCACCTTCGCGCCGCTGAGAACCAGGGTCGTGCTGCGGCCAGAGAATTGGGCAAAACGGCACCGCCTGGCTTCCTTGGCGCAGTCTGTTTCGATGGTCTGCATGTTGTCCGCCTTTCCTGCCGCGCTTTGCTCGCGTGTCGATCAGCAATACGTCGGTCTGGCCAAAGGCTAGCACCGGCGGGAATTCACGCTCGTTAACGCCGCTGACCGTAAGAATGCGGGGCTGTCCCGGTCCCCGGCCACTCCGATTCATCGCGCGCGCAGTGCCCGCGCACCTTTGACAGTGTTGCAGGATGGAGGCATGCGTAGGTGCCTATGGGAGCCACGACATGATTGAAACACCGCATGCCCGCCGCGGCATGGTCACCTCGCCGCATCACCTTGCTTCGCAAGCAGGCCTGCAGATCCTCAAGGACGGCGGCACCGCCGTCGAAGCGGCGATTGCCGTGGCCGCCGCGCTGGCCGTGGTCTATCCGCACATGACCGGCATCGGCGGCGACGGCTTCTGGCTGATCGCCGAGCCCGGCAAGCCGCCGGTGTCCATCGACGCCTGCGGCCGCTCCGGCGCCGCGGTCGACCTCGCTTATTACGCCAAGCACGGCTGCACGGTCATTCCGAACCGCGGCCCGCTGGCCGCCAATACCGTCGCCGGCACGGTCTCCGGCTGGCAGAAATCCCTCGACGCCACGCGCCACTGGCAGGCGCCGCTGACGCGCGAGCAGCTGCTGGAAACCGCGATTGCCTATGCCGAGGACGGCATCGTCGTCACCCGCAGCCAGGCCGAACTGACTGCCGCCAAGGCGCCCGAACTGGCGGGCCAGCCCAATTTCGCCGCGACTTTCATGCCGGGCGGACAGGCGCCGAAGGAAGGCGACCTGCTGCGGCTGCCGGCGCTGGCGCAGACCCTGAAGCGTCTGGCGGCCGACGGCTTCGACACCTTTTACAAGGGCAAGCTCGCCGACGATATCGCAGCCGACCTCGCCGCGACCGGTGCGCCGATCACCGCAGCCGACCTGCAGCGCCACAGCGCCAGCGAACGGCCGCCGCTGTCGACTCGGCTGCATCATGCCTGCCTCTACAACATGGCGCCGCCGACCCAGGGACTGTCGTCGCTGATGATTCTCGCGCTGTTCGACCGCCTCGGCGTCACCGCGGGCGAAGGCTTCGATCACATCCACGGTCTGGTCGAGGCCACCAAGCAGGCCTTCATCGTGCGCGACGAGCACGTCGGCGATCCCGACCACATGACCGCCGATCCCGCATCCTTCCTCGACAGCGCGCTGCTCGACAGACTGGCCGCCAGGATCGATCGCAATCACGCGCTGCCGTGGCCCCATGTGGCCAAGCCCGGCGATACGATCTGGCTCGGCGTCATCGACGGCCAGGGCCGTTCGGTCTCCTTCATCCAGTCGGTGTATTTCGAATTCGGCTCCGGCGTCGTGCTGCCGCAGACCGGCATCTGCTGGCAGAACCGCGGCTCGTCATTCCGGCTGGCCGAGGGCGGCTGGAATGCGCTGAAGCCCAACCGCAAACCGTTCCACACCCTCAACCCGGCGATGGCGATCTTCGACGACGGAAGGCGGATGGTCTACGGCACCATGGGCGGCGAAGGCCAGCCGCAGACCCAGTCGGCGGTGTTCTCGCGCTACGGCCTGTTCGGCATGCCGCTGCAGCAGGCGGTGTCGGCGCCGCGCTGGCTGCTCGGCAAGACCTGGGGCGACGCCAGCGTCACGCTGAAACTGGAAGACCGTTTTGCGCCGGAGCTGGTTGCGCAATTGAAGGCCGCCGGCCACGAGGTCGAGGTGCTCGAGGGCTATTCCAGCACCATGGGCCACGCCGGCGCCATCGTCCTGCATCCCAACGGCGTGCTCGACGGCGCCACCGACCCGCGCTCCGATGGCGCGGTGGCGGCGTGGTGATGTAACTATTTCAATCCAGCGCGGTAGCTTCCTTCACCTCTCCCCGCAAGCGGGGAGAGGGGATAACGAGCCGCCTCAGACGTCAGATATCGCCCTTCGGCGCCGCGAAGATGCAGGCCAGCGTCACCAGCGACGCCGCCAGCAGATAGTAACCGACATAGGCCATGCCGTAATTGACCTGCAGCCAGGTCGCGGCATAGGGCGCCAGCGAAGCGCCGAAGATGCCGGCGAGGTTGAAGGTGATCGACGAGCCGGTGTAGCGCACCTCGGTCGGGAAGGGGGCCGCCAGCGCGGTGCCGATCACGCCGTAGTTGAGGCCGAACAGCAGCATGCCGGCGGTGATGAAGACGTAGATGCCGACGATGCCGGAGCTCAGCAGCGGCCCCAGCGCAAACGAGAACACCGCCACCGCGATGGTGCTGACGATCAGCAGTTCGCGCCGGCCGAAGCGGTCGCCGAGCTTGCCGGCGGCAACGGTAGTGAGACCGAACAGCACCGATCCGTAGATCTGCACGGCGAGCGCGTCGAGGAAGGAGATGCCGACGACCTTGACGTTGTAGGACAACAGATAGGCCGAGCAGATGTAGAACAGCACGAAGGTCACCAGCGCCATGAAGGTGCCGAGGAACAGGCTCATCTTGTGGCTGCGGAACAGCTCCACCACCGGCACGGCGACGCGCTCGGCCTTGTCGATGGCCTTCTGGAATTCCGGCGTCTCGGTGATCGACAGCCGCACCCACAGGCCGATGCCGATCAGCGCGATCGAGGCGACGAAGGGAATCCGCCAGCCCCAGCTCAGCAGCGCCTCCTGGGACATGAAGTGCAGCAGGATCCAGAACGCGCCGGAGGCCAGGAACAGCCCGAGCGGCGCACCGAACTGCGGAAACATGCCGTACCAAGAGCGCTTGCCTTCGGGCGCATTCTCGGTGGCCAGCAGCACCGCGCCGCCCCACTCGCCGCCGAGCCCAAAACCCTGGCCGAACCGGCACAGCGCCAGCAGCAGCGGCGCGATCACGCCGATCTGTGCGTAGGTCGGCAGCAGGCCGATCACCACGGTGGAAATGCCCATGGTCAGCAGTGCCGCCACCAGTGTGGTCTTGCGCCCGACGCGGTCGCCGAAATGGCCGAAGATGATGGCGCCGAACGGACGCGCGAAGAACGCAATGGAGAACGTCGCGAACGACGCGAGCAGCGCCGTGGTCGGATCGGAGTTGGGAAAGAAAAGCGTCGGGAACACCAGCACCGCGGCGGTGGCATAGACGTAGAAGTCGAAGAATTCGATGGTGGTGCCGATTAGGCTCGCCAGCAGCACCCGGGCGGGGAATTCAGCGGCGTGGCACGCTGCGCGGCGGCAGCAGATGGCATGGCAGTTGTCGCGTCGATCATTGTCAGAACTCAGCAGATGCGGTCTCGCCGCGCACCTGCGTGACGTCCAAACCCATTTCAGGGTGCTTTAACGTAATTAAATTGCGCTTGCTCCGTTGATTTCGGGAGGCTGCATTGCATCGGGCGGAATATCGGTTCCGCCGACCACCCGGCTGAAGCTCCTTTCGAACTGGCAGCTCGGGCGAACTACCTCGCGACCGGCTGCGCGGCCTTGCCGAAGAACGCCTCTTCCTCTGCGGTGGCTTCCACCAGCTGCGCATCCTGGTCGTAGATGTCGTTGCGGAAGTTGACCGTGTTGTCGCGGGTCATCCACCCGGTGAGATAGGTCCAGGCCACCGGAATCTTGGTCGGCAGCTTGATGGTCTCGCGCTCGCCGCTGGCGATCTTGGCGTCGATGGCGGCGCGGTCCCACTTCGGCAGGTCCTTCAGGATCCATGCGGCGAGATCGCGGACATTGTCGATCCGGGCGCAGCCGTGCGAGTCGAAACGATAGTCGTCGGTGAACAGGTTCTTCTGGTTGGTGTCGTGCATGTAGACGGCGTAGTTGTTCGGCATGTCGATGCGCACCTGGCCCAGCGCGTTCCACTCGCCCGGGACCTGTCGCACGGTGAAGTTCGGCGTCTGCGACCAGTCCACCGTGGCCGGATCGATCACCGCTTCCTTGCTGTCCAGCAGCTGCATGTGCATGCGGGTCAGATAGGTCGGATCCTTGCGCATATGCGCGGCGATCTCGTTCCTGGTGATCGAGGTCGGCACGGTCCATGTCGGGTTGAGGTTGACGTTGCTGATCTCGGCGATCAGCGTCGGCGACGGCTTCTCGGTCTTGCCGACGATGACGCGATAGCGCCGCACCACGACGTCGTTCTCGATCGCCTCGGCATAGGCGGCGGGCAGATTGACCACCACATAACGCGGACCGAAACCGAAGCCCATCTGCTTGATGCGCTCGAGCGAAGCCTCAAGCTGCTGGACCCGCTTCTGCACCTGCACGTTGAGTGCGGCGAGGGTGAGCGGCCCGACCATGCCGGTGGTGGGCAGGCCATGGCGTGCCTGGAAGTGTTTGACGGCGTCTGCGAGCGTCTTGTCGTAAGCGCCACTGGCCTTGTCGGCGGCGAGGTCGCCGGTGACGATCAGGCGGAGGCGCAACAAGGCGTCGCTGCTGCCGTTCACGCCGAGGGCAAACTTGGCGTCCGCCGGGATGGACGGCCAGCCGCCGCTTCGGGCGATCTCGCTATAGCTGACAATGGCGTGGAGAAGACGAGCGGCGGTGCCGGTGTCGAAGGTCGGCTGGTCGGACAGCGCCAGCGCGGCGGCCGAACGCGCATCCGGGCTTGAGACGACATTGCGGGCAGGCTGCGGCGTCGTCGCGGCAGCGCCGACCGTGCTGGCCGCGGCCGCAGCGGGCGCTGCCGGCGGCTGAACGGCGGTCTGGCCCCAGGCCGTTCCGGTGGCGAGCAGCGTCGCGGCAATGATTGAAAAATGCTTCATATCTTCAGTCCTGAACCATCGCGCAGCGCGACTGGGACATAAACGCCCGCCCGGAGGCGGCGTTGCGCGCGATGCCTCAGATTAAGGAAACATCGTCAACCAAACATTAATCATGTGGGTGGCGCGAAGCTCGGCCGGTGTAGCCGCGCCGCTATCGGGTGACCGGCTATTTTGCGCTGGCGCGCATGACCGCATGGGGCAATATCGGCGGCATTGCTGTCAGTGTGAGAGGTGTCCCATGAAGCGTCTGTTGCTCATTGCATTTCTGCTGCCGGTCGCGCCGGCGTCCGCGCAGACCAACGATAGCCATTCGGCCTGCGCGCGCGACGTGTCGCGGTTCTGCCGGGCCAAGATGAACGACGGCGATTCCGTTGTGCTGGCCTGCCTGAAGGAGAATCGCGCCAGGCTCAGCAAGGCTTGCGCCAAGGTGCTGACCGATAACGGCCAGTAGGCTCAGCCGCTGCTGCCGGCCGGAGTCGATACCGGCAGCACGTCGTTGGCGGCGATGTCCGGCGTATCGTCCTTCCAGCGCACCGATCCGAACGGCCGCTCCAGCATGCGGCGCACCCGGACCGGATCGGGGCCGAGGTGGAACGCCATGGCGCGCTGGTGCAGCGCGCGTTCGGACTGGGTCGAGCGGTTGCGCTGGCGCAGGTAGTCGAGCCAAGTCGGACAGTGATAGCGCTCGGTCCACAATTCGGGATCGGCGATGTCGCGGGCGATCGACCAGCCATAGGCGCCGTTACGCTGGCGGCTGAGCTGGACGTCCTGCATCACGCCGTGGAAGGCGCGGGCCTGCTCCTGGTCGACGCGATATTCGATCTCCACCACCAGTGGGCCGCTGCGTCCGGTCAGGGCCAGCCGGACCTCGGGATCTTCGAGCGAATCGGCATCCTCGACGCGGGCGCCGATCGGCGGCATCCGCAGCCACAGGCCGAACAGCGGCGAGACGAACATCGCCGCAGCCGATGTCAGCAAGGCCAGCTCGACGCCGACGTGATCGGTGAGGTAGCCCCAGCCCCAGCTGCCGATGGCGATGCCGCCGGCGATTGCCGCCTGGAACGCGGCCAGCGAGCGCCCGGCCACCCAGCGCGGCGCCGACAGCTGCACGCCGATGTTGAACAGCGCCACCGCCAGCATCCAGACCGCGCCCGCGACCACCAAAGCCGCCGCGGTCAGCACCGGCTCCGAGCTGACGGCGATCACCGCGATGGCCGCGCCCATGATCAGCGCACAGAGCCGGATCGAGGCTTCGCCGCTGAGGTGCTTGCGGGCATGGCCGATATTCAGCGCACCGATCACCGCGCCCATGCCGAAGGCGCCGAGCATGATGCCGTAGGTCTGCGCGCCGCCGTGCAGCAGGTCGCGCGCCACCAGGGGCATCAGCGCTGACACCGAGCCGCCGCAGATGCCGGTGATCAGGGTGCGCGCCAGCACGACGCGGATGGACGGCGAATTCAGGATGTAGCGCACGCCGGAGACGATGGCACGGCTGAGCCGCTCGCGCGGCAGCCGCGATACTTCGACGTTGCGGCGCCAGATCAGCAGCATCACCAGCAATGGCACGTAGAGCACCGCATTGCAGGCGAAGGCAGCCACCGCACCGGCGCTGGCCACCACGATGCCGCCGATCGCGGGGCCGAAGCTTCGCGCGATATTGTAGCTGATGCCGTTCAGCGCCACAGCCGACGGCAGCACTTCGTGTGGCACCTGCTCACTGACCGAGGACTGCCAGGCCGGGCCGAACAGCGCCATGCCGCTGCCGATGATGAAGCAGAATGCCAGCAGGATATTGGGCGTCACCAGCCCGAGCCAGGTCAGCGCCGTCAGCGTGCCGGCGCCGACCAGCGACAGCACCAGCGAGACCAGCGACACAACGCGGCGGTCATACATGTCGGCGACTGCCCCGGCCGGCATCGAGATCAGCATGATCGGCAGCATCAAGGCGGTTTGCACCAGCGCCACCTTGTCGGCGGAGGAGGTCATCTGGGTCATCGCCCAGGCCGCGCCGACGCTCTGGATCATCAGGCCGAGATTGGACAGCAGGCTGGCCAGCCAGATCCGCCGGAACACCGGATAGCGCAGCGGTGCGGCAACGCCGTCGGCGGGGAACAGGCTGGATCTCGGTGCGTCGGTCATCATCGTCCCGTCGTCAACGTCGGTGAGGGATCGCGGCAACCGCAGCAGATATGATTCTGCGGGACCGAAACAGGTTGATGCCTGCGAAACGCGTTGTCTGTCCAGTGGCTGATCCGCTATCACGGCGATCAAGCGCCGTCAGCGCGCAACCAAGGGAGACGGAACGATGCAGCCAGTGCGACGGGCGATCCTCAAAGGCTTGGCGGCGCTGCCCTTCGCGGGGGCGGTCAGTTTCCGCGCCGCAGCGCAAACGCCCGCTGTTGCGCCTGATGTCACCGATGTGCCGCCGATCCTGTTCGTCCATGGCAATGGCGACCACGCCGCCTTGTGGCTCACCACGCTGTGGCGCATGGAATCCAACGGCGTCGCGCGCGACCGCCTGATGGCGTTGAACTTCACCGATCCGCTGGCGCGCAACGACGATGCGGTTCCACAGCAATACCGGTCCTCGACCGAGGATGCGCGTCGCGAGCTCGGCGAAGCGGTGGCCCAGCTCAAGCAGCGGACCGGCGCCAGCCGCGTCGCGCTGGTGGCCAATTCACGTGGCGGCAATGCGCTGCGCAATTACATCAAGAACGGCGGCGGCAAGGACGTCGGTCACGCCGTGCTGTGCGGCACGCCCAACCACGGTGTCCATACCTGGCCGGAGGCGCCGGGCATGGAGTTCAACGGCAGCGGGCCGTTTTTGCGCGGCCTCATTGGCAGCGACGGGTCGGAAGTGACCGAGGGCACGGCCTTCCTGACCCTGCGCAGCGACGGCATGGACAAGTACGCGCAGCCGGACGGCCGGTTTCTCGGCAAGCCCGGCGTGGCCACCGGCGTTACCGCCGAAGGGCCCGAGCTGCGCGGCGCCACCAATCTGGTGCTCGGCCCCGTCGACCATCGCGAGACCGCCTACCATCCGCGCGCTTTCCGCGAGATCTACAAGTTCATCGCCGGCCGCGAGCCGCAGCGGATCGCCATCGTTCCCGAAGCACAGGTGCGGCTGAGCGGACTGGTGACCGGCACGCCCGGTGGTGTGCCGACGAACCGGCCGGTGGCCGACGCGTCCGTCGAGGTGTTCCGCGTGGCGCCGGATTCCGGTGAG
Organism: Rhodopseudomonas sp. P2A-2r; assembly: GCF_026015985.1. Taxonomy (GTDB): domain Bacteria; phylum Pseudomonadota; class Alphaproteobacteria; order Rhizobiales; family Xanthobacteraceae; genus Tardiphaga. The sequence goes on from NZ_CP110389.1 coordinate 402,081, forward strand.
CGGATCGGCGCCGCGCTTCTCTCGGCACGGACGGCGGCCGACGGGCGCTGGGGTCCGGTGCAAGTCGATCCCACCTGGCCGCTGGAAATCGTGCTGGCCCAGGCAGGCGCGCCGATCACCCACACTTATCGTTCGCCGTTTCCGCGCTCCTCCGAAGTGGTGCATCTGCGCGCCGCGCGTCCATTGGGCGCCGCCGATGCCGGCGCCGGCGCGGTGGTCATCCTGTCGCGGGCGCGCGGCTATTTCGGTCTGCCACGCGACGTGGTGCTGTTCGACGGTCGCGAGCCCGCCGATGTGAAGCCGGGCGTGCCGACCGATACGTCGGCGACGCTGCGGCTCGCGGCGACCGATGTCGGCCGCCCGGTGCCGGCGCTGTTCAACGAGGAGCGCATCGTGGCCCGGGCCTGGCCCGCGGCGGAAAACCGCATCACGGTGGCGGAGCTGACCTACTGAGCGGCGGGCGCCTTCATCGCGCCCGGATTGCCGCCTCCACTGGCCGCGATAACCTCACCAGCTCGATCCAACCGCGAGGCCGTCCATGAGCATCGCCGAAACCTTCGATCATCTCCTGGCGCGCGCGCCGCTGGTGCCGCCGTCACCGCCGCGGGCGTCGTCGACCATGGGGCCGCTCGGGCGGATGGCGGCGACGCGCAAGAGCGTCATCGGAACCTGGGGCCAGCGCGCCTATGAAGAGGACATCATCAAGGGCCGCTTCTTCGGCCGTGCCTCCTTCATCCTGAATACACCCGACACCATCCGCCATGTGCTGGTGGACAACTACGAGAATTACACCCGCACCGCCGCTGGTATCCGCGTGCTCCGGCCGATGCTCGGCGAGGGGTTGTTGCTGGCCGAGGGCCGCGCTTGGAAGCACCAGCGCCGCACGCTCGCGCCGGCCTTCACGCCGCGCGCGGTTAATACCCTGGTGCCGCACATGATCTCGGCGGTGGACGAGACGTTGGATGAGCTTGAGGCCGCGCGCCATGGTCCGGTCGACCTGCGCGAGATCATGCAGCGCATGACGCTGGAAATCGCCGGCCGCACCATGTTCTCCTTCGACATGGGCGCGCGTGGGGCGGAGCTGCGCGGTTTCGTGCTGGAATACGGCAGCAAGCTGGCGCGGCCGCACTTCTTCGACCTGCTGCTGCCGCTGTCCTGGCCGACGCCGCAGGAATTTGCCCGCAACCGGTTTCGCAAGCGCTGGACCCGCTTTGTGGCCGAACTGATCGCCGCCCGCCGTGCCGCCGGCAAGAACGAAAGCGCGCCGCCGCGCGACCTGTTCGACCTGATGGTGGCGGCGCGCGATCCGGAAACCGGTGCTGCGTTTTCCGATGCACAGCTCGGCGACCAGGTGGCGACGATGATCCTCGCCGGCCATGAGACGACGGCGACAGCGCTGTTCTGGGCGCTGTATCTGCTGGCGCTCGATCCGGCGACGCAGCAGCAGCTTGCCGCGGAGGCAAACGCCGCCGCTGCGCATGGGCCGCTGGCCGCCGAAAACCTGCCGTTCACCCGCGCGGTGATCGACGAGACCATGCGGCTGTATCCGCCGGCGTTCCTGATCGCGCGTGCGGCCTCCGGACCGGACCGGCTCGGCGAGTTCGATGTGGCGCGCAACGACGTGATCCTGATCGCGCCATGGCTGCTGCACCGGCACGAGAAATTGTGGCGCGATCCCGAGGCCTTCATGCCGGCCCGCTTCCTGCCCGGCACGCCGCCGCCGGATCGTTTTGCCTATCTGCCGTTCGGGGTCGGCGCGCGGGTGTGCATCGGCGCACATTTTGCGCTGGTCGAGGCGACGCTGGCACTGGCGAAGATCGTCGGCAGCTTTCGCGTGACGCTGCAGGACCAGGAGCCGGTGATGCCGGTCGGCATCGTCACCACCCAGCCGGACCGCTCGCCCAGGTTCCGGATCGAACGTCGCTGAGCTGCACGTTTCGTTGTCTTGGACGCGTCGCGCAATTCCACTAAACTTGCTGGATGAGTGATCTTCACGTCCAATTCGCCGCGCTAAAACAGGCGGTCGATCCTGCCGTTGCCGGGGCCATCGAGCAGTTGATCGTCGATGGCGCCGACCACGCGCTCAACCGCATCAACGTGCTCGACTTTGCAGCGCGCAACGGCCTCGACGAGGAGCGGGCGATCGCCGGCTTCCTGCATGCGGCGCGGCTCGGCCTGTTCGACCTCACCTGGAACGTATTGTGCCCGGGTTGCAGCGGGGTGCTTGACGCCCACGGCACGCTGAAGTCGCTGCGATCCGACGACTATCAATGCGGCCTGTGCGGCTGCGGCTATGCGGCGTCGGTGGACGAGCAGGTCGAGGTTGCCTTCACGGTGGCGCCGCGGATCCGGCGGATCGCTGCGCACGATCCCAACTCGCTGCCAATCTGGGAGTACTTCAGGCAGGTGTTCTGGAGTTCTGGCGTCGATTTCGACGCGGCGTCCTTTGCCTCGCTGTCGGACGACATCGTGCTCGCCGCGCGCGAACTGCCGGCGCACCAGAAGGCCGACCTGGCGTTGCAACTGCCGCCTCAGTTCCTGATCGTGTTCGAACCGGTGACCCATGTCGCGCAGTTCATCGACGTGCAGGGCGAACCGACCGGGGAGGTGCAGCAGCTCGCACTGGTCTACCGCGGCGACCATGCGCCGAGCCAGACCACCACGCTGCGGCCGGGGCCGCTGCGGCTGTCGCTCGACAACCAAACCGGCGCGCGGGTGCTGCCGTCGGTGCTGGTGGCGGCGGATGCGCTCCATCACCTGATAGGTAAGCGCAAGCCGTTCGTCACCGCCAAGCGGATACTGTCCAACCAGACGTTTCGGGACGTCTATAAGGCCGACAATCTCGACATCGACCAGCGGCTGAAGATCACCTCGCTGACCTTCCTGTTCACCGACCTCAAGGGCTCCACGGCGCTCTACGAGCGTGTCGGCGATCTCGCCGCCTTCGACCTGGTGCGCGCGCATTTCCATGCGCTGCTGGAGATCATTTCTTCGGAGGCCGGCGCGGTGGTGAAGACCATCGGCGATGCGGTGATGGCCACCTTCGTGCGGCCGGAACAGGCGCTTGCCGCCGCATTGCGCATGCGCACGGCGATGGACAAGCTCAACGAGCAGCGCGGCACCCGCGATCTGGTGGTGAAGATCGGCATCCACGAGGGTCCGTGCCTGGCGGTGATGCTCAACGAGCGGCAGGACTACTTCGGCCAGACGGTCAACATCGCCGCGCGCGTCCAGGGCCTGTCCAATTCGCAGGCCATCCACGTCACCGGCCCGATCATGGCAGCCGGCGCGGTGGAGGCGATGCTGCAGCAGGCAGCGATCACGCCGATCGAAAAGCAAGCGGCACTACGCGGCATCACCGACAAGATCATGGTTTACGAAATCCCATAACCTTGCGGAACTTTAATGCTGCTGCGGCAATTGCGACAGGGTAGAAGGCTTGCATTCGCCGATGCGAGGCCCGAAATCAATCGATCGAGAACTTCAATTCTGGACGGAAGCAGGACTTGATGCTGGAGACATTGCGCCAATTCATTGCCGACGTGGTTTCCCCTGACGCGCACGCCAATCAGGCATTCGACGATAGCGGCTATCGCCTCGCGGCGACGGCGTTGCTCATCCACGTGATCTCGCTGGACGGCGAACCGTCGGCCATCGAGAAGAGCAAGCTGCACAGCCTGATCGAAACGCGCTTCGGGCTCGATCCCGGCACTGCGGACCGGCTGATCGCCGCCGCGACGCTGGAGGAAGGCGAGGCGGTCGATCTCTACCACTTCACCAGCGTCATCATGCGTTCGGTCGATGAAGAGGGCCGGCTGCGCATCATCGAAATGATGTGGGAGCTGGTCTATGTGGACGGCCGCGTCAGCGAGTTCGAGGAGAATGTGGTGTGGCGCGCAGCGGATCTGCTCGCGGTCTCGTCGCGGGATCGTATCAACCTCAAGCGCCGCATTGCCGGTGACGCGGCGGACACCGGCGCGACCAGCTGAGGGCGAAGGGTGGAATGGTCGACAGGTAGCTCGGCCGCATCGCGGATCCAACGACCGGTTATGTTGCATGACGGCGCGATGAATTGTCTCGTCGGGATGTGTACGAAGTCAACTCAAGGTATTTGAATATTCATTCGGGCTTGCAGCAGCGGGGTATCCCCATTAATGCCTATGAAGGGCTGTTTTCGCGCCCGCTGGTTGTGTCGTTTTTCAAGAGCATTGCATTGTGACTGAACGCGTGACGTTGATTACCGGTGCGTCGGCCGGCATTGGCGCCGAGCTCGCGAAGGTGTTCGCGGCCAACGATCACCGCGTTGCGCTGGTGGCGCGCCGGGGCGACCGGCTCACAGCGCTCGCCGCCGAGATCGTTGCTGCCGGCGGCGCCGCGCCGATCATCATTCCCTGCGACCTCGAAGCGCGCGATGCCGGCGACTGCATCGCCGCGGCGCTGGTGGCTGCCGATGTCGACGTTGAATTTGTCGTCAACAATGCCGGCTTCGGCATGTTCGGCAAGGCGGTCGAGATGGATCGCGTCCAGCAACTCGGGCTTATCGACGTCAACGTGCGCGCGCTGACCGAGCTGTCGCTGCGGTTTTCCGAGAGCGTGATCCGGACCGGCGGCGGGATTCTGAACGTCAGCTCGATCGCCGGTTTTCTGCCGGGGCCCGGCATGGCGGTTTATTATGCGAGCAAGGCCTATGTGCTGTCCCTCACCGAGGCGCTGCATCAGGAGCTCGGCCCGAAAGGCGTCCGCGTCACCGCGCTGTGCCCGGGGCCGGTGTCGTCGGAATTCCAGCTGCGCGCCGGCTTCGAGCCCGGCCTCGATTCGGCGATCCTGAGCGTCTCGCCCGCCAAGGTCGCGCTGGCCGGCTATCGCGGCCTGATGGCCAACAAGCGGGTGGTTTTGCCGGGCCTCGGGATCAAGATGATCCCGCTGATGCTGCGCCTGTTCCCGCGCGGCTTCGTGGCCGGCGTGGTAGCGCGGATACAGTTGCGCCGCACCTGACCTGCGGGTCTCATTTGGCCCATCATTTGCTTGAATTCAGATCTGGTTAACCACGTGCAAGGTACGCTTCTGTCCAGATGAAGCAGCAAGACGAAGAGATTCACTTGATTGCTGGAGCGGCAGCCTTTGACGCCGGGACGGTGTCACGCCTGTCAGATCTGGCCGGAGTGCGCGGGATTGCACCGGCGCCACCGATTCCCCTGCATGCCGCCGACCCGCGCCCGGTCCTGATCATCCTGCACCAAGAGAGTTCCACCCCCGGCCGGGTCGGCAATGCGCTCCGGCTGCTTGGCCATCCGCTCGACATCCGCCGCCCCCGTTTCGGCGATCCGCTGCCGGAGTCGCTCGACGACTACGCCGGCGCGGCGATGTTCGGCGGCCCGATGAGCGCCAACGATCCGGACGACTATGTGCGCCGGGAGATCGACTGGATTTCCGTACCGCTGAAGGAAGACCGGCCGTTCCTCGGCATCTGCCTCGGCGCCCAGATGCTGGCCATCCAGCTCGGCGCCACGGTCGCGCCGCATCCGCAGGGCCGCGCCCAGATCGGCTATTATCCGATCCGCCCCACCGCGGCAGGGTTGGCGGTCTGCGCCGACTGGCCGGACCACGTCTATCACTGGCACCGCGAGGGTTTTGGATTGCCGGCAGGCGCCGAGCTGCTCGCCGAAGGCAGCGATTTCCCGGTCGAGGCATTGCGCTACGGCCATTCCTACGGCTTCCAGTTTCATCCCGACGTCACCACCGCGATGATGCATCGCTGGACCACGCGGGGCCATGAACGGCTGGCGCTGCCGGGCGCGCGGCCGCGCGGCGATCATTTCGCCTATCGCGCCCTGCACGACGTCGCCGAGCGCGCCTGGCTGAAGCATTTTCTCGATGGCTGGCTGGCGCAGATGCCGCTGGTGGCGGCGATGCGCGAGGCGGCGGAGTAGCTGAGTTTGGCAGGGCGGTTGCCGAGGTCCGCCTGCGCCCTGCGGGCTACGGCGTGACATCCTTCGCTTGCTTCGCCCCGATAGACCGGCGTGGCTTGCCGAGCCGTAGCTTGCGAAGCAAGCGAAGGATGGTGGAGCCAGGCGGGATCGAACCGCCGACCTCGTCATTGCGAACGACGCGCTCTCCCAGCTGAGCTATGGCCCCGTTGCGGACGGTTCGCGAACAAACCGGTCGGCAATCGCCGCCATTTACAATCCCCGCCAACGGCAAGTCAAGAACGACCGGAATCGCGGCTTTGTCGGTCTTTTGGGCGGCCAGTTCCCTTGTTTGCAGGGGAACGAGTCGATATTTACGTGGCAGTCGAATCCGCGACGTAACCCCGCGAGCAAGCCCCGTCATGCGTGCCGTTCTCGATATCGTGCTGATCGTCCTCGATCTCTATGTCTGGCTGCTGATTGCCTCGGCGATCCTGTCCTGGCTGATCGCCTTCAATGTCGTCAACACCCGCAACCAGTTCGTTGCCTCGATCGCGGAATTCCTGTTCCGCATCACCGAGCCGGTGCTGGCGCCGATCCGCCGCTCGCTGCCCAGCCTCGGCGGCCTCGACATCTCGCCGATCGTGCTGATCCTGATCATCATGTTCATCCAGCGGGTCATTACCTACTACATCTACCCGAACGTCATCTGATCGCGGTCCGGTGGATCCGTGGCGCTATTCCACCCAAGGAATCAGCATCGCGCTGCGGGTGACGCCGCGCGGCGGCCGTGACGGCATCGACGGCATCGAGACGCTGGCCGACGGCCGCGCAGTGGTGAAGGTGCGGGTCCGCGCCATCGCCGAGGGCGGCGAGGCCAACCGCGCCGTGACCGAACTGCTGGCGAAGGCGCTCGGCGTCAAGAAACGCGACGTGCGGGTGCTGTCGGGCACCACGTCGCGGCACAAGCAGATCGCCGTCGACGGCGATCCCAAAAACTCGGCGAGCTCATGCGCAGCCTGACCGCCGCCCAACCCGACTGACGCAAACAGGACGCAAGACCATGACTGCCCGCATCATCGATGGAAAGATCATTGCCGCCGAGCTGCGCGACCGCGTCGCCGCCGAAGTGGCGCGGGTCAAGAGCGAGCATGGCGTGACGCCGGGTCTCGCGGTGGTGCTGGTCGGCTCCGATCCCGCTTCCGAGGTCTATGTGCGCAGCAAGCACAAGCAGACCCAGGCCGCCGGCATGGCGTCGTTCGAACACAAGCTGCCCGCCGATGTGGCGCAGGCCGATCTGCTGGCGCTGGTGGCAAAGCTGAATGCCGACACCACGGTGCACGGCATCCTGGTGCAGCTGCCGCTGCCCAAGGGGCTGGACACCGAGGCGGTCATCAATGCCATCGATCCCGCCAAGGACGTCGACGGGCTGCACCCGAACAATGCCGGCCGTCTCGCCGGCGGACTGCCCGCGCTGTCGCCGTGCACGCCGCTGGGCTGCATCATTTTGACGAAGACGGTGCATCCATCGCTGGAAGGCATGAATGCCATCGTGATCGGCCGCTCGAATCTGGTCGGCCGTCCGTTGGTGCAGCTGCTGCTCAACGAAAATGCCACGGTGACCATTGCGCATTCGCGATCGCGCGATCTGGCGAAACTCTGCGCGCAGGCCGATCTGGTCTATGCTGCGGTGGGCCGGCCGGAAATGGTGCGCGGCGACTGGATCAAGCCGGGCGCCACAGTGATCGACGTCGGCATCAACCGGATTGCCGGCGACGACGGCAAGACCAAGCTGGTCGGCGACGTCGCTTTTCAGGAAGCGCTGGAGGTCGCCAGCGCCATCACCCCGGTGCCGGGCGGCGTCGGCCAGATGACAGTGGCGTGCCTTTTGGTCAACACCCTGCGCGCGGCTTGCGCGATCCATGGACTCGCGGCGCCAAAGGTTTAGCCGGCAGGCTATTCCGCCTTTGCTGCATCGGGCGACGCATCCCGCATCGGCGCACGGCTGAGTTCGTTGCCGGCGGCGATCGCCTTTTGCAGCAGCCGCACCAACTGGCTGGCCTCATCCGCGGTGAGGCCGCGTAGCATGCTGCGCTGGGCCGCCTGCACTGCCGGCTCGATGCCGTCGAGAATGCGCCGGCCTTGTTCGGTGATCTGCAATTCGCGAACACGACGATCCCTGCTGTTGGCCTGGCGCAGCACCAGCTCCTTCTGCGCCAGCCGGTCGACCACGCCGGTAATGGTGGTCCGGTCATAGGCGATGACGCCGGCAAGGGTCGCCTGATCGATTCCGGGATGTGCGGCGATGGTGGTCAGCGCAGCATACTGCACCGGCGTGAGGTCGTAGCCGGCCGCCTCGACCTCGGCATGAAACACCGCCACCGCGATCTGCTGGAAGCGGCGCGCCAGATGGCCCGGCTTGTCATTGTTGTCGGTCATGAAATCCCCGCGGTGGCGAAATATTGACAAGCATACTGATGATCAGCATACATATCAATATGGAAGCGGTGTTTGATGCAGCCACCGATCCCGGGCGACTCGTGAGCTGCAGCCATCGCCGCAAAGACCCGCCGAGCCGGGTCAGACCTGACCGCGCCTCTCCTCCGCCCTTGCGGCCGGAACGGGTCGCCAGCTTGAAAGGGAGGTTTCGTGCAGTTTCACCTCAATGGATTCGAACCCGGAGACCCGGGGATCGCCGACCCCGCGCAGCGGACTCCTGCTGCAGGATCGCCCGGCCCTGTGCCGGAGGAGGTCGACGTGCTGATCGTCGGCAGCGGTCCGGCGGGGCTGACGCTGGCCGCACAACTCTCCGCCTTTCCCGACATCAGGACATGCATCGTCGAGCAGAAGCCGGGGCCGATGCTGCGTGGCCAGGCCGATGGCATTGCCTGCCGCACCATGGAGATGTTCGAGGCCTTCGGTTTCAGCGAACGCGTGCTCAAGGAAGCCAGCTGGATCAACGAGACGACGTTCTGGAAACCGGACGCCGCACAGCCTGATAACATCGTGCGCAGCGGACGGGTGCAGGACACCGAGGACGGGCTGTCGGAATTTCCCCATGTCGTGCTCAACCAGGTCCGGGTGCACGACTTCTATCTCGACGTCATGCGTAGCGCACCGGCTCGGCTCGCGCCATATTACGGCCGGCGTCTGCTCGATCTGCAGATTGCCCCCGAGCCTGCCGGCGATAACCACGACCCCTACACCGTCACGGCAAGGCTCGAGCGCAGCGATGCCGGCCAGGCGCCGCAGACCGAGACCATCAAGGCGCGCTATGTGGTCGGTTGCGACGGCGCCCGCAGCGCTGTGCGCAGCTTGATCGGGCGCGCGCTGCATGGCGACTCCGCCAACCATGCCTGGGGCGTGATGGATGTGCTGGCCGTGACCGACTTTCCGGACGTCCGCTTCAAGTCGCTGATCCAGTCCGCCGCGCATGGCAGTATCATCATCATCCCGCGCGAAGGCGGCTATCTGTTCCGCCTCTATATCGAGATGGACAAGCTCGATGCCGGCGAACGGGTATCCAACCGCAACATCACGTCCGACGATCTGGTGGGCGCTGCGCGCCGCATTCTCCATCCCTATACGCTCGACGTCAAAGAGATCGCCTGGTGGTCGGTCTACGAGATCGGCCAGCGCATCTGCGACAAGTTCGACGACGTGCCCGAAGCTGACACCGCGCAGCGCCTGCCGCGGGTGTTCATCGCCGGCGATGCCTGTCACACCCACAGCCCGAAAGCCGGGCAGGGGATGAACGTCTCCATGCAGGACGGATTCAATCTCGGCTGGAAGCTGGCGGCGGTGCTGCGCAAGCGCTGCGCGCCCAATCTGCTGCACAGCTATTCGGCCGAACGTCAGGCCATCGCCCGGGAGCTCATCGAGTTCGATCGCGAATGGGCCGCGATGCTGGCATCGAGCAAAGGCTTCGATGCCGCCAGGACCCAGGACTACTTCGTCAGGCACGGTCGCTACACCGCGGGCACGGCGGCGCGCTACAGCCCGTCGTTGCTGACCGGCACGGCGCCCCATCAGCATCTCGCCGCGGGGCTCACGATCGGCATGCGCTTTCATTCCGCGCCGGTGATTCGCGTCGCCGACGCCCGGCCGATGCAACTCGGCCACACGGTGAAGGCCGATGGCCGCTGGCGCATTTTGCGTTCGCCGGCGCCGGTGATCCGGCCGCGCCGGATTCCGGCATCGGCAGCTTGTGCCGCTTTCTGGCCGAGGCCGCGGAGTCGCCGGTGAAGAAATATACGCCGCACGGGGATGACATCGATTCGGTGATCGATGTCCGCGCGGTGTTCCAGCAGGACCACCGCGACATCGCCATCGATACCACGCCGCCGCTGCTGCTGCCGCGCAAGGGACGCTACAGTCTCTGCGACTATGAGAAAATGTTCAGCGCCGACCTCAAGAGCGGCAACGACATTTTCGCCATGCGCGGCATCGATCGCAAGCTGGGTTGCATGGTGGTGGTGCGGCCCGACCAGTATGTGGCGCATGTGTTGCCGCTCGATGGTCACGCCGCGCTCGCGGTGTTCTTCGACGGCTTCATGATTCGGCCGGTGTGAATCGCCCGTGCCACAAATAAAGCTGTCATCGCCCGGCCGGCGCGCAATTGCGCGCCAGGACCGGGCGATCCAGTATTCCGCGACGGTAGCGACGAGGCGCGATGACGCCGGTTACTGGATCACCCGCTTTCGCGGGTGATGACAGCATGAATGCACCGCGATGCCGCCCGACTACTCCGCCGCGTTTTCGATCAGTCGGCGATAGAACCGGATCATGTCGCCGTAGTTGTCGATGCTGAGGCGTTCGTCGGTGCCGTGGAAGCGCTTGAGGTCTTCCGAGGTGGCGCGCACCGGCGAGAAGCGGAAGATGTTGTCGGCGATCCCAGCGTAATGCCGCGAATCGGTGGCGGCGACCATCAGGCCGGGGGCGACGAGGACGTCGGGAAAGACCTCGCGGATGGTACGGTTCAGCGCCGTGTAGGACGGTCCATCCGCGGCGGTGACCGGCGGCGGATCGGTATTGCCGGGATACGGCGCGATCGCGATGCGCTCATTGTTGACGGTGCGGCGGACATGCTCGGTGACGCTGGCCTGGGTGTCGCCGGGCAGAAGGCGAAAATTCACCGTGGCCTCGGCATTGCCCGGCAGCACATTGTCCTGCTCGCCGGCCTTGAAGACGGTCAGCGCGGTGGTGGTGCGCACATTGGCCTCGGTCGGCCCGATCTTCTCGAATTCGTGCAGCAGCAAAGGCCGCAGCAGCCACAGGTTCGACAGCACCACGCGGTTCATGCCGTGCATCTCCGGCGCCATGGTGGCCAGCATCGCGGCGACGGTGCTGTTGACGCGCATCGGCAGGCGGTGCTCCTCGAGCTGCACCAGCGCGGCGCTGAGCAGGCCGATGGCGGTGTCGTGCGGCGGCATCGAGGAATGGCCGGGGGTTGCCTGCGCGGTCAGGGTCAACGTGGCGTAGCCCTTTTCGGCGACGCCGATCAGCGCCAGCGGCCGGTCGATCCCCTTGAGGATTCCTTCGGTGATCAGCAGGCCCTCGTCGAGGACGAACTCCAGCCTTACATGGCGCGATGCCAGCAGCGCGGCTATGGCGGTAGCGCCGCGCTGGCCGGACACCTCCTCGTCATGGCCGAACGCAAAATAGATGGTGCGCTTCGGGCGAAAGCCCTGCTTCGCCAGCAGTTCGGCTGCTTCGAGGATCGCATACAGGTCGCCCTTGTCATCCCACGAGCCGCGGCCCCAGATAAAACCGTCGGCGACCACGCCCTGGAACGGCGGATGCTGCCAGTCCTTCTCGGTGCCCGGTGCCACCGGGACCACGTCCTGATGCGCCAGCAGTGCGATCGGCTTCAGCGCCGGATCGGAGCCCTGCCACGTGTAGAGCAGACCGTAGCCGCCGATGGTCTCGCGTTTCGCCGCGGCGTGAAACGCCGGAAAGTTGGCTGCCATATGCGCCTGCATGGCACGCAGCGCCTCGGCGTTCTGCTCGGGATTGGTGGCGCTGGAAATGGTCTGGAAGCGGATCGCTTCGGCGAGCCGGTTGGCCGCTGCTTCGTCCACCGCCACGCGCGGAATGGCCGCGACCTGCAACTGCCGCGATGACACCGTGACGGCATTGAACGCCAGCACACCGGCGAGCACGACGACGGCCGCGACGATGACCAGAATGAGGTTGCGGAGCAGTCTGAAAATACGCATCGCAGGCCCTTATGTGGCGTTGTCGCGCTCAGGCTAGCGATGTTCGATGATCATTGCGAGACGCAGCTGCGCGTCGCCTTTCGGAGCGGTCCAGGCGGGCCGCTCCGCGTCCGGGATAAGGCCGGAAAAGTCTCAGACCTTCGCGCCCTTGGCGCGTTCGATGCCTTCGAGGATCAGCTTGTGGGCGTCGTCGGCGCTGCCCCAGCGCACGACCTTGACCCATTTGCCGGGCTCGAGATCCTTGTAGTGCTCGAAGAAGTGCTGGATCTGCTGCAGCGTGATGTCCGGCAGGTCGCTGTAGTTCTTCACCTTGTCGTAGCGCTGCGTCAGCTTCGACGACGGCACCGCGATGATCTTCTCGTCGAGGCCGGCCTCGTCTTCCATCAGGAGCACGCCGACCGGGCGCACGCTCATCACCGCGCCGGGCACGATGGCGCGGGTGTTGGCCACCAGCACGTCGCAGGGATCGCCATCGCCGGACAAAGTGTGCGGGATGAAGCCGTAATTGCCGGGGTAACGCATCGGCGTGTACAGGAAGCGGTCAACCATGAGCGCGCCGGATTCCTTGTCCATCTCGTACTTGATCGGCTCGCCGCCGACCGGCACCTCGATGACGACGTTGACGTCATGGGGCGGGTTGACGCCAAGCTTGATTGCGTCAATGCGCATGGGAAGCTCCAGAAAATGTAAGAAAAGTTGCAACAGGCCTAGCCGAGCGGGCGCCCGGATTCAACGCCTGCATTGCCACGAATGGCGAGCCCGGTGAAGAGCTCAGTTGGTCCAGGCGAAGGCGACCTTGTCGAGGGACTTGGCGCCGAAACGCTCGGAGGAGCGGGCTACCATGCGGCCGCCGAGCGCGCGGTAGAACTCGGTGGCGCCCTCGTTGTCCGACAGCGCCCAGATCACCATGCTCTTGAGGCCGCTCTGCACCAGATCGCGCTTGGCGGCGGTGAACAGGCGGCGGCCGAAACCGAGGCCCTGGAATTCCGGGCGCAGGTAAAGCTCGTAGATTTCGCCTTCGAAATGCAGGCTGCGGGCGCGGTTGCGGCCGTAATTGGCATAGCCGGCGACCTTGTCGCCGAAGCACAGCACGCTGACGCGGCTACCCTTGCGAATCGCCGAATCCCACCACTGCGGACCGCGGCGGTTGATCAGCTTTTCCAGCTCGGCCCCGGGGATCAGTCCCTGATAGGCGGAGCGCCAGGCTTCATCATGGGTGGACGCCACCGCGGACGCATCCGAAGTCTTGGCGGGACGAACCTCGATTAGGGTTGTGCTCATGAACCTGATCAAAGCAAGTCAGCGGCCCGGCTTCAAGGTCCATCGTTAATTATCGGTTAACCTGTGGATTTTCAGCATCAGTTTGGCCGTCCTTCTGTGCCGAAAAGGGACAGGTGGCGTCCGGAATGCCCACTGCGCGCGCGTTTTCCCCAAAACCTCACCGGAAACCGATTCGCGACGATTCGGCGTCGCAAGAAAAAGCGCCGGATTTGATTCGCTGCGGCTAATCTGTCCCGGGGACGACATCGGGTGGGCGGCGCCGCGGATATGAGACTGTTGCAGATTTGGAGCGTCGTCGCGGCGCTCGGCGGGCTCTGGACACAGCCGGGGCTGGCGCAATCCCGTTTTGGCGCGCAGGGCGCCGAGGCCGCACCGGACCGAAGGCAGGTCTGGTCGGTGCCGACGCCGGCGTCAGGGACGGTGGCGCGGGCGATCCTGTATCGCCCGCCGGGCGAGGGGCCGTTTCCGCTGGCGGTGATCGCCCATGCCAGCACGCAAAATCCGCTGCGTCGTGCGCAGATGGCGCAGCCGGACTATCGCGCGCTGGCCGGCTGGCTGGTGACGCGCGGCTATGCGGTGCTGGTGCCGGAACGGCCCGGCCACGGCGGCACCGGCGGTCGCTATCTCGAGGACCAGGGCGGCTGCGACGACGCCAACTATCTCAATGCCGGCCGCGCCACCGCGCAGTCGATCGCGCTGGCGATGGACTATCTGCGCAGCCAGGATTTCATCCGCCAGGGAGGCACGCTGATCGTCGGCCATTCCGCCGGCGGTCTGGGCGCGCTGGCGCTGGCCGGCCAGAACCTGCTCGGCGTGACCGCCATCGTCGCCTTTGCGCCGGGCCGCGGCGGCCATGCCCATGACCGGCCCAACCAGATCTGCGCGCCGCAGGCGCTGGTCGCGACCGCGGGCGAGTTCGGCCGGCAGGCCCATGTGCCGGTGGTCTGGCTGGTGACGCGCAACGACAGCTATTTCGCGCCGGAGTTTTCCCGGCAGATGGCCGAGGCGTTTCGCGGCGCCGGCGGCAAGGTGGATTTTCGCGTGCTGCCGGAGTTTCGCGGCGAGGGCCACTTCCTGGCGGACAGCGACGGCGGCGACGAGATCTACGGCGCGACGCTGGACAGCGCGCTGAAGGCGTTCACCGCACGGCCGGCGCGCAAGCGATGACCCTGTATTTCATCGCCAAGTATCTGCACGTGCTCGGTGCCATCGTCATCCTTGGCACCGGGACCGGCATCGCCTTCTTCATGCTGATGGCCCACCGCAGCGGCGACGCTGCTTTTATCGCGCGCACCGCCGCGACCGTGGTGATTGCCGACATGCTGTTCACCGCCAGCGCCGTCGTGCTGCAGCCGCTGAGCGGCGGCGTGCTGATGCTGCTGTCATCGACCGCGCCGGGCGAGCGCTGGCTGGCGACATCGCTGGCGCTGTACGCGGTGGCCGGCGCATTCTGGATTCCCGTGGTGTTCATGCAGATCGAGATGCGGGACCTAGCGCGTGCTGCGGTGACCCGAGGCGCGCCGCTGCCGCCGCGCTACTTTGCGCTGTATCGCCGCTGGTTCGCATTTGGAATTCCCGGCTTCGGATCGGTGATGACGATCCTGTGGCTGATGATCGCCAAACCGCAATTCTAGGAATGCTCATGACCCACGCCATGCCACATGTTCTGGTGCTCGGCGCCTCCGGTCTGATCGGCCGTTTTATCACCGACGATCTGCGCGCTCGCGGCTTTGCGGCAACCGGCCTGGCGCGACGGTTCTCGCCATCGCAGGCATCCGCCGGCGATCTCGCCTTGCCGGTGATGGCGATGGACGTTACCGCCCTGGCACAGTTGATGCGCACGCGGGAGATCGATCTGGTCGTCAACTGTCTCGGCATACTGCAGGACGGTCCGGGCAGCGATACCGGCGCGGTGCATCGCGATTTTGTCGCGCGGCTGCTGCAGGCAATCCGCGACAGCGGCCGCGACATCCGCTTTGTCCACGTCTCGATTCCGGGCAGCGCTGCCGACGACCAGACCGCATTCAGCCGCACCAAGCGCGAGGCCGAACAGCTGATCATTGCCTCTGCCGTGCGCTACGCCATCCTGCGGCCCGGCTTCGTGATCGCGCCATCGGCCTATGGCGGCAGCGCCATGCTGCGTGCGCTGGCGGCGCTGCCGGTGGACCTGCCGGCCGCCGAGTCTGCGACGCCGTTTCAGCCGGTGGCGGTGACGGACGTCGCCGCCACCGTGGCATGGCTGGCGGAGCACGATGCGGCAGCCGGCCCCGGCGTGGTATGGGACCTGATGGCGCCACATCCGGCAGCACTGGGCGATGTGGTCGCACAATTCCGCCATGCCTTCGGTACGACCCAGATACCGCGCTTCGCGCTGCCGGCATTTTTGCTCGATCTCGGCGCGCGACTCGGCGATGGCGTCAGCTGGCTAGGCTGGTCGCCGCCGATGCGCAGCACGGCCATTGCCGAACTGCGCCGCGGCGTGCGGGGCGATCCCGCGCCGTGGATGGCGGCCACCGGCATCGCGCCAACGACGCTGGCACAGGCGGTGGGCGACCGCGGCGCCAGCATCCAGGACAAGTGGTTCGCCCGGTTGTTCCTGATCAAGGCGCTGGTCATTACCAGTCTGGCGCTGTTCTGGATCGCCTCGGGCTTCATCGCCGTGGTGCTGTCGCTGCCGGCCACCAAAGCGATCCTCGTCAGTCATGATTTCCCGTCGGTCTGGGTTGCGCCGCTCGCCATTGGCACGAGCGTGATGGACATGACCATCGGCGTGCTGATCGCATTCCGCCGCAGTTGCGCATTCGGTCTGATCGCCGGCATGCTGGTGTCGCTCGGCTACATGGTGGGCTGCGCGCTGCTAACCCCGGACCTCTGGCTCGAACCGCTCGGCGCGCTGGTCAAGACCGGTCCGGCCATCGTGCTGATGCTGGTGGCGCTGCTGACGCTGGACAATCGGTGAGCGATCTTGCGATGACGGACAACGTGACGCCAGCCTGGCCCGACGACGACGTCATCCTTTACGACGGCGTCTGCATCTTCTGTTCGCACTGGATCCGCTTCGTCGCCGCACGCGACGTGAGCAGGCGCTTCCGCTTCACCGCGATACAGTCGGACTACGGCATAAGTCTTGCGAAACATTTCGGCATCGATCCGGAAAATCCTGACACCAACGCCGTAATCCATGGCGGCGTCGCGTACTTCAAATCTGACGCCGCACTGACCGTGCTGTCGCTGCTGCCAGGCTTTGGATGGGTGCGTGTCCTGCGCGTCGTGCCGCGAGGGCTGCGCGACGCCGTCTACAATCTCGTCGCCAGAAATCGCTATCGGATTTTTGGGCGTAGCGCGGTGTGCATGGTGCCGGATGCGGAGTTGCGGAAGAGGGTAATGGAGTAGACGCTAGGTTCGCTGGCGATCAAGCTCCTGGAGCAACTCCCCCGCCGCCCGTTCCCCGCTGTCCCTTGCCCCATGCGCCGTCGAGAAGAAGTTCGGTGACGTCGCTTCGCCGGCAAAGAACATTCGGCCATCCACCGGCGCCGCAAGGATGGCGCGGGCGCCGGCGTGGCCGGGGCTGGCGGCGGAGTAGGCGCCCTGCGCGAAGGGGTCGTGGGCCCAGCGCGATTCGGCGAGCGGCGTCAGGCGTCTGCGAAAATCCGAACCGAGCAGGGCGACGATCTCGTCGATGGCCTGCGCCGACAGCGCGCCGGCGCCGGCGTCTTCCAGCTCGCGGGCGAACGGTCCGCCGTAAAAGCCTTCGATGGTGGGCGTGCCGAACGGCCGGATCTGGAAACTGCCGACGCCGCTACTAGTGGTGGCGCCGCGCAGGCCGGAATCGCTCGGCGTGTTGTCGGCGCCGGCGAGCGCCAGCAGCACCTTGTTGTTGGTGCCGAGCGGCAGCCCGCGGGCGGCATCGACCTTTGCGACGAGCGGCGGATCAAAGCGGATCGATTCATTGGCGAGCAGGTTGCTCGGCATGGTGACGATGACCTCTGCCGCGCTCAGCGTGCCCTTCGATGTTTCGATCCTGATGCGCGCGCCGGAATGATCGATCAGCGTCACCCGGGTATTCAGCGATACCGGGCACGGCGCGCCATAGGCCGAGATCAGCGCGCCATAGCCGGCCGACAGCCGCCAGTTCACCTCGGTGTCTTCATAGGCGTCCATGTCGTGCAGCGAGACACGGTCGAGGGTGACGCCGTTGATATAGGTGCTGATGGCATCGATCATAGGATTCCAGCGGTTGCCCGGCTCCAGGCAGGTGCTGGCAGGGGCGTCCGCGTCGTTCTCGGCGGCGGCCTCGGCGCGGTCGTAGAAGGCGTCGATGGCCTGGAAGAAATCGATCCGGTCGGCCTTCGGAAAGGTCCTCTCATAGCTGCCCTCGCGCCACGGCGCGCGGGCCTTGTTGATCGCGAAGCCGAGTTGTTGGGCGATGGCCACGAATGAATTCTTGTCGGCGGAGTGCAGCCAGCCGCAGCCCATGTCGAACGGGATGCCGGGCGCGGCCATCACCGTATGGGCGCGGCCGCCGATCCGGTCGCGGGCTTCCAGCACGATCGCTGACAGGCCGGAATTCTCCAGCGCGCGGGCCGCGCCGAGGCCGGCGGCACCGGCGCCGATGATGGCGACGTCGATCTCGGAGGGAAAGTTTGTCATCGCACCGGTGAATCGTTGCGGGTTGCAGGGATCGTGATGCGGCCTCACGCCGGATTGTCGTGACAGTGGGATATCGTCTTGCTTGAATTATTCAAGCCGCCGGGCGTCACGGTCGTGTCCGTCCCAAGCCCGTTCACAAAGGATCGTTCCATGACTGACACCCCGGACTTCGAGCTCTATGGCTTCTGGCGGACGTCGGCGACCTACCGGGTCCGCGTCGCCTTGAATCTTAAAGGGCTGGTGGCCCATGAGCACGTCATCGATCTCGACAAAGGCGAGCAGCTCAGCCCGGCCTTTCTGAAGATCAATCCGATGGGCGCGATCCCGGCGCTGGTCACGCCCGGTCATCCGCCGCTGACGGAATCGCTGGCGATTCTGGAGTTTCTCGACGAGACCCATCCGGCGCCGCCGCTGCTTCCGGCCGATCCGCACGGCCGCGCCCGGGTGCGGTCGATCGCCCAGATGCTGGCCGGCGACACCCATCCGCTGATCACGCCACGAGTGCGGAAATATCTGGCAGGTACTGGCGGTTTTGACGATGCGGCGGTGCGCGCCTGGATCGTGCACTGGTTCACGGTGGGGCTGGCGGCCGTCGAGACGCGGCTCGCCGGCGAGGCCGCGACAGGGACGTTCTGTCATGGCGACCAGGTGACCATGGCGGACATCTGCCTTGCCAGCATCACCGCGGTGATGCGTGCGCTGGGCATCACGGTGCAGGATATTCCGACCATTGGTGCCATCGTGGCGCGCTGCGAGGCGCTGGAGGCCTTTGCCAAGGCCGATCCGATGAAGCAGATCGGTGCGCCGGTCTAACCACAACGCAACTGTCATCGCCCGGCCGGCGCGCAATTGCGCGCCAGGACCGGGGCGACCCAGTAAACGCCGGCTTCGCGGCTCATGAACGACGATGTTTACTGGGTCGCCCGCTTTCGCGGGCGATGACAGCGGCGTGTGTGGTGGGCTGAAAACCCTGCACTCAAAATAAAAATGCCCGGCATGAGCCGGGCATTTTGTAATTATCAACTCAAGTCGTCGTCGCTTACGCGATAACTTCCTTGGTCTTTTCCGCGCGCTTGCGCTCGTTGGCATCGAGATGCTTCTTGCGCAGGCGGATCGACTTCGGGGTGATCTCGACCAGTTCGTCGCTCTCGATATAGGCCAGCGCCTTTTCGAGGGTCATGCGGATCGGCGGGGTCAGGCGGACGGCTTCATCCTTCGAGGTGGTGCGGATGTTGGAGAGCTGCTTGCCCTTGAGAACGTTGAGTTCGAGATCGTTCTCGCGGGTATGCTCGCCGATGATCATGCCCTTGTAGACCTTCCAGCCGGGCTCGATCATCATCGGGCCGCGGTCTTCCAGCTTGAACATGGCATAGGCCACCGCTTCGCCGGCGTCGTTCGAGATCAGCACGCCGTTGCGGCGGCCGGCGATCTCGCCCTTGTACGGCAGGTAGGCGTGGAACAGGCGGTTCATGATCGCCGTGCCCTTGGTGTCGGTCATCAACTCGCCCTGATAGCCGATCAGGCCGCGGGTCGGTGCGTAGAACACCAGACGCAGGCGGTTGCCGCCCGACGGGCGCATCTCGATCATCTCGGCCTTGCGTTCGCTCATCTTCTGCACGACCACGCCGGAGAACTCCTCATCGACGTCGATGACGACTTCCTCGACCGGCTCGAGCACGTTGCCGTCCTCGTCCTTGGTCAGCACCACGCGCGGACGCGACACGGAAAGCTCGAAGCCTTCGCGGCGCATGTTTTCGATCAGGATGGCGAGCTGCAATTCGCCGCGGCCGGACACTTCCATCGCATCGCGGTCGGCGGATTCGACGACCTTGAGCGCGACGTTGCCTTCGGCTTCGCGCAGCAGGCGGTCGCGGATCAGGCGGCTGGTGACCTTGTCGCCTTCGGTGCCGGCGAGCGGCGAGTTGTTGACGATGAAGGACATCGACACGGTCGGCGGATCGATCGCCTGGGCCTGGATCGGGATCTCGACCGAGGGATCGCAGAAGGTGTCGGCGACGGTGCCCTTGGGCAGGCCGGCGATGGCCACGATGTCGCCGGCTTCGGCGATGTCGACCGGCTGGCGCTCGAGGCCGCGGAAGGCGAGGATCTTGGTGATGCGGCCGGTTTCCACCAGCTTGCCGTCACGCGAGATGACCTTCACGGCCTGGTTCGGCTTCACCGAACCCGACGCGATGCGGCCGGTGATGATGCGGCCGAGATAGGGGTTGGCCTCGAGGATGGTGCCGAGCATGCGGAACGGGCCTTCTTCGACCACGGGCGGCGGCACATGCTTGATGACCAGGTCGAACAGCGGCTTCATGCCGACGTCATGCGACGCGTCCGGGCTGTCGGCCATCCAGCCGTTGCGGCCGGACCCGTACAGGATCGGGAAGTCGAGCTGGTCGTCGGTGGCGTCGAGGGCGGCGAACAGGTCGAACACCTCGTTGACGACTTCGGTGATGCGGGCGTCCTGACGGTCGACCTTGTTGATGGCGACGATCGGGCGCAGGCCGAGCTTCAGGGCCTTGCCGACCACGAACTTGGTCTGCGGCATCGGGCCCTCAGCGGCGTCGACCAGCACGATCACGCCGTCGACCATGGACAGGATGCGCTCGACCTCGCCGCCGAAGTCGGCGTGGCCCGGGGTGTCGACGATGTTGATCTGGACGTCTTCCCAATGCACCGAGGTGCACTTGGCGAGAATGGTGATGCCGCGCTCTTTTTCGATGTCGTTCGAATCCATGGCGCGCTCGACCTGCCGCTGGTTGTCGCGGTAGGTGCCGGACTGCTGCAGCAGCTTGTCGACGAGGGTCGTCTTGCCGTGGTCAACGTGTGCGATGATGGCGATGTTGCGAAGGTTCATAGGTCTTCTTCTGGGTTCTACGGTCTGGGTGCCCGGAGCGGGTTCAACTAAGGCATGTCCAACAAAGCCATCAGGCCTTGCGCTCACCGCGCCGTCGGTTCTGCCTCGTCTGAAAACGCGCTGGGGCAATCCCTCCAAAAGCAAACCCGGCCAAAGGGGGCCGGGTACTCGGACGCGTTGCGTCGCAATATAGTGGGAAATCGCTAGAAAACAACGATAAAGGTCGCCGGGTCGGCCAAAAAACGGCGGCCGTTCCCGGCGTTTTCGGGGATTTTTGCGGCCCGGAGCCGATTCCCGCGCCAATGCTTAACGCCGGCGCCCCCGAAACGCGGCCCGGAGCAGCATGATGCCGCCAAATCCGATCAGGAGGCAGACGAGGATCAGGGGCAGGAAGGTCGAGACTATCGGGTCGTTGATGGACACCGCCCCGACCACCAGTGCGCACAGGCCCGGCAGCAGCAGGATGGTTCCGGTGACGACCATCAGGGCCGTGAGCCAACCACTGCGCGGCTGCTGCTGCTGTGGCGCGTCGTTCGCCGGGTCGCTCATGGGATGACCTCCTTCGCCATGCGTTTGCGGATGCCGTCGATGCTGCCGTCGCGGTAGAACAGGTTGTAGGTGTCGAACGGGATGATCTGGCCAGATGGTGTCACGAAGTGGATGCAGGAGCGCTTGACGTTGCCGACGCAGAAATTGAAGCGGTCGAGAAACTGCACGATGGTGACGCGGAACACGCTTTCGTAGCCGAGATTGGCCGGCGCCTCGAACTGCGGCAGGCAGCACAGGAATTCGCTGATGCGCTGCCCGGTGTTCAGCGGCCCCGATGACAGCGAGAACAGCTCGATGAATTTTTCCCGCAGCACGGGATGTTTTTCCAGGCTGATGGTGTTGGGCATGATGTCGACCAACTGCTGTTGCGGGATCAGCGAGGTCACCGGCAGCACCTTGTCGCCGTTGCGCACGCCGTAGCCGATGGAAATGCTTTCCGGATTGCACGGCAGGGGAATCATATCGGCATCGCCGAACACGCCGGTCTCGACCACGCGGCGGCGGATCTCCGACAGCATGATGCGGTCGGTATCCTTGTTGAAATTCTCGTTGCGACCGGCGTCCTGCACCGGCTGCAGGGTCACGCCGCGCACGCACTTCCACGTCAAGGCATGACGCACGATGTCGCCGATCTCGTGGTCGTTGACGCCGCGCTTCACGGTGGCGACCAGTGTCGCCGAGACTCCGTGCGCCTCGAGATTTTCCAGCGCCTGCTGGCGGATCTTTCGCAGGTTGGCGCCGCGCAGGTTGACCAACGCGTCGCGCTGTAGCGAATCGAATTGCAGATAGACTTCCAGGCCGCGCTTCTGTTCGGCGAGGCGCTTCACAAATTCCACGTCGCGGGCAATGCGCAGCCCATTGGTATTGATCATCACATGGCGAATCGGTCGCGCCCGCACCGCGTCGAGGATGGCGAAAAAGTCGGGATGCAGCGTCGGTTCGCCGCCGGAGATCTGCACCAGGTCCGGCTCGCCCTCGCTGGCCACCAGCGCGTCGAGCATCCTTTCGATGGTCGGCAGCGGCAGGAAGGTCGAGCGCGCCGGCGAGGATTCGGCAAAACACACCGGGCAGGTGAGGTTGCAGTGGTCGGTGATCTCGATCAGTGCCAGGCAGGAATGCTGTTCGTGATCCGGGCATAGCCCGCAATCATAGGGGCAGCCGAATTCGGTCTTGTGCTGGAACGACAACGGCCTGTCGCCGGGCTTGATAAAATCCTTGCACTTGCGCCAGTAGGCGGCGTCATCGGACACCAGCGTCGACTGCACGCCGTGCTGCCGGCAGCGCTTCTCGTACCAGACCTCGTTGCCGAGGATCTGGATTTTTGTCGGCACCAGCTTGAGGCAGACTTCGCACAGCGATTGGGTCTGGCCCCAGAAAATGTAAGGGCGCGATCTACGCAGCGGCGCGTTCATCATTCAATCTCGCGACGGGCGCCGTGCCTAGCATCAGCGCGGCATAGACCGCGATGCCGAGCGACAGCAGGTGAAACAGCGTCAGTGGGCCAACCACCGCAGCATAGGGTTTTAAAAACTCCCACGCAAAGCGCTGCAGTCCATAGAAGGCGAGCGCGAGATAGAAGCCGTTGGCGATGATGAAGGTACTGTGCCGGAATACGGCGACGGCATAGGCGGCAGCGAAGCCGGCCATGGCCATGCTTTCATAGAGCTGCACCGGATGCCGCAAGATGCCGTCGCCGAAGTCATGCGCCCAGGGCAGCGATGTCGGCGTGCCATAGGTGAAGTCGTCGAGCCCGGCGAAGTAGCAGCCGAGCCGGCCGACGGCGATGCCCACCGCCAGCGGCAGCGCGAAACGCGCGCCGGTGCGCTGCGTGATGCCGTGGCGCCATTTGTAGAGTTCGATGGCGACGACGCCCCCGGCAATGGCGCCTTCCACCGAGCGCGCGACGCCCGGCACGCCCGACAGCCAGAGATTCAGACTGCCGAACAGGTAGGCGCCGACGCCGGCGCCGAACACCAGCGCCGCGACATAGGGCAGCGCGGTGGATTGTTTCGGAAACTGCAGATGCCGCACCCGCGACAGCCACAGGCCGGCAAAGCCGGCGGCAAGCCATGCCGCGATATCGAAGATGGCGTGGATCGATCCGCTCATGAAAGAAGCGTAGCAAGGATGCGGCGGGGATGTCCCGCCAATTCACTGTCGTTGCGGGGCGCGTGCGGCTGGCGCCTTGCGCGCCCCGCAATGCCGATCAGGCGATCTTCGGATCCAGCGTGGTGGCCCACAGCGCCACGTCGGCGCGGTCGCGCAGGGTGACGGTCATCTGGCCGGAGGCCCCGTCGATCCTGACGTGGCCGAAGAACTGCATGCCGGCGGAGGGCGGCAGGTTCTGCTTGTCGGCGCCCGGTGCCTTGACGAACTTCACCTCGGGTCCAAACGTATTGTCCATGCCGCCCGGGCCGAACGAGCCGGCATGGAACGGGCCGGAGACGAATTCCCAGAACGGTTCGAAATCCTGGAACTGGGCCTTCTCCGGATTGTAGTAGTGCGCGGCGGTGTAGTGCACATCGGCGGTCAGCCACACGGTGTTGAGGACGCCCGAGGACTTGATGAAGCGCAGGAGCTCGGCGATTTCCAGCTCGCGACCGCGCGCCGGGCCATCGCCCTGGGCGATCGCCTCGGAGCCCTTGTGGTTGACGGCGTCGTCCTCGACGATGATGCTGATCGGCATATCCGACGCGATCACCTTCCAGGTCGCCTTCGAGGCCAGCAGCGCGCGCTTCAGCCAGGCCAGTTGGTCCGGACCGACGAAATACGCATCGGGACCGTACTTTTCCTGCAGGTTCGCGCCGTTGGGGCCGCGATAGCTGCGTTCGTCGAGCATGAAGACGTCGAGATACGGACCGTAATTCAGCGTGCGGTAGACCCGGCCGGGTTCGACGATGCTCTCGCGGATCGGATACATCTCGTGATAGGCGCGCCCGGCCCGCGCCGCGAGCAGCGTGACGTCGCGCTCCTTGTAGGAGGCCGGCAATTGCTTCGACAGCGACCAGTTGTTGGTGACCTCGTGGTCGTCCCACTGGCCGAACACCGGCACCTGCGCATTGAAGGCGCGGACATGCTCGTCGAGCAGGTTGTATTTGTGCGCGGCGCGGAATTCGTCGAGCGTTTCGGCGACCTTTGCCTTCTCCGGTACAATGGTGGTGTTCTTCCAGACCCTGCCGTCGGTGGTCTTGGTTTCCGCGGTGATGACGCCGTCGGCATAGATGGTGTCGCCGGAGTGGATCAGGAAATCCGGATTGTGTTTCCGCATGGTGGCGAAGGTGAACATGCCGCCATCGTCGGCATTGATGCCGAAGCCCTGGCCGGCGACGTCGCCGCCCCACACGAAGCTGACATCGCGGCGATCGGCCGGCGCTGTGCGGAAGCGGCCGATCACCGGCTCGCTGACGATGTCGAAGTGCGAGAGATCGCGAAACTTGACGCGGTAGAAAATGTCCTGCCCGGCGGGCAGGTTCTCCAGCAGCATTTTTGCGGTGAAGTCGCTCTCCGGCAGGGCGTTGATCGGCGGCAGCGCGCGGGCATTCTTGAAGGATTCGGTGGTCGAGACCTCGACCATCATCTGCGACGCCCGGTCTGCGCGCGACCACACCATGCCGCTGTCGACGCCGATGTCGCCGGACTGCACGCCATGGCCGATCACGGGCCGGTCCGCGGCGCGGCTGAGATAGGGCATCGCCAGCACGCCCATGCCGGCGGCGGCGGTCGTGGACAGGAAACGGCGGCGCGAAAAGGTCGTGGCCATGGAAAACTCCTGAAGTCCCGGATGAGAACGGCTCTAAAGAGTTTTGCTGACGGCGCTGTGACATGCGGTCGCAGCTCTTTCCTTCGTCCTGGCGCACGCCGGCACGACAGATGAATCCGCATTGACACATTCCGAAATCGCACCGTAACGTGGCCGCGACGGTTCCCTTCGGGGATCAAAAGGGAATGCGGTGAGGGATTTCCCGATTCCGCGGCTGCCCCCGCAACTGTAAGCGGCGAGCCTTCTGCCATCAGCCACTGGACGTTCGCGTCTGGGAAGGCGGCACAAGGCACTGACCCGCGAGCCAGGAGACCTGCCGCCAGTCGTGGTCACACGCGAGCACATTGGGCGGGGTGTCCTGGTGGTAGCCGAACCGTATCCCCTCAGGGATTTGGTCCGACTTCGTTCGCGGTGACGTGCCACGTAACCGCGAGTCGAACATGACCTCCGTCGTCTCTGCATCGAACCGATGCAATCCCTTCCTGTATTCCGTCGCATTCTCTTGCCTGCTCTGCCCGACTGACGGCTGGAGCCAGGGTGCCAGCCCCAGCCAGGCGCTCGACCCAGTCGTGGTGCAATCGCCGGCCGCACCGTCCGCCAGGCGCCGCGTGGCCAACAGCGGCAGCGCGTCGCGCGCAATACGGACGCGCCAGCAGCGTGCGACAGCCACCGGTGCGCCCGTGGCATCGCCGGCCGGCCCCGCAGCTTTTGCCGCGCCGACGCTCAACCTCACCGGTACGTCATCGACCGGCAGCCGCCTTGGTCTGACACGATTGCAGACGCCGGCAAGTGTCGAAATCATCACCGCCGAGACAATGGCCGAGCGTGGTCAGCAGAACATCATTGCCGCTGTGACGCAGAATGCCGCCGGCTTCACCGCCGCGCCGGCGCCGGGCAACGGCAGCATCGCCTTCAACACACGCGGCTTTACCGGCAACGGCACTGTCATGACGCTGCTTGACGGCACCCGTCTCTATGTCGGCTCGGGTACGCTGACCTTTCCCTACGACACCTGGTCGTCGGAGCGCATCGAAGTGCTGCGCGGTCCGGCATCCGTGATGTATGGCGAAGGCGCCATCGGCGGCGCCGTCAACGTCATCTCGAAGCTGCCGCTGTGGGTGCCGCGCAACCAGGCGGAAATTTCGCTCGACACCAATCTGGAGCGCCGCATCGCCGTCGATAGCGGCGGCCCGATCAGCAAGGACCTCGCCTATCGCATCACCGCCACCGGCAACATGTCGGACGGCTGGGTCGATCGCGACCGCCAGTCCAATGTCGAAGTTCATGCTGCCGTGCAGATCAAGCAGACCGAAGACATCAGCTGGACAATCTCGACCGATTACGGCGATCGCAGCCCGTCGCGCTATTTCGGCACGCCGCTGATCAACGGCAAGCTCGACACGTCGCTGCGCTTCCAGAACTACAACGTCGGCGACAGCAGCATCCGCTATCAGGACAGCCAGAGTCAGGTGAAGACCGAGTGGCAGGTGAGCGACGGGGTCACGTTGCGCAATACGTTGTATTACCTCGACAGCCAGCGGCATTGGCGCGACGAGGAAAGCTACGTCTACAACGCCAGAACCGGCCTGATCGATCGGGGCGGCGGCAACTATATCGAAATCTTTCACGACCAAGCGCAGATCGGCGATCGTTTCGATGCGACGTTCCACGGCCATCTCCTCGGCATGGCCAACGAATTCGTCACCGGCTTTGACGTCAACAACATTTCCTTCACCCACACCAACAACTCGCCCTATGCGGGCGCGTCGTCAGTGCCGCTGTTCAATTTCAATCCCGGCTCGTTCTCCGCCACCACGTCACCGACCGTTCCGGGCTTCAGCTCCACCACCAACCAGTATGGCGTATTTGCGGAAAATCGCCTTTCGGTCACCGACCAGCTGGCGCTGATCGCAGGTATCCGTCAGGACGAGCCGACCGTCGCGCGCACTGATTACGTGACGCCCGCCAACAGTTATGAGAAGTCGTATCACGCGACCAGCTGGCGCGCCGGTGCTGTCTATACGCCGATCAAGGATCTCGCCTTTTATGGCCAGTATTCCGTGGCCGTCGATCCGGTGAGCAACCTGATCACCAACTCGGCGGCGAACAGCACCTATCAGCTGTCCAACGGCAACCAAGTGGAGGTCGGCGTCAAGCAGTTGTTCTGGAACGGGCGCGGCGAGTGGACGCTCGCCGGCTATGAGATCGTGAAGAACAATTTGCTGGCGCGCGATCCGAACAACCTGAACGTGACGTTGCAGATCGGCCAGCAATCGTCGCGTGGAATCGAGGCTTCGGTCGGACTTGCCCTCGACCAGGGCTGGCGCATCGACGCCAACACGGCCTTCCTGCGTGCGAAGTATGACAACAACCTGCAGGTGGTCAGCGGCGTCCCGATTAACTACGCCGGCAACGTGCCGGTGTACGTGCCGCAAAACGTCTCGAATATCTGGGTGACCTGGGCCTTCGCGCAGAACTGGTCGGCCAATGCCGGCGTGCAGATCATAGGCAAGCGCTTTGCCGACCTCGCCAATACGTTGGAAATGCCGGCCTACAACGTCGTCAACGCCGGCCTGCAATGGAAGCCGGACGTCAACACCACCGTCTCGTTGCGCGTCTATAACCTGTTCGACACGATCTATGCGACGTCGGGCGGCATCAATCAGTGGCTGCTCGGCATGCCGCGCACAGCACAACTCGCCGTGAACGTGAAGTTCTGAGCGTGCCGCGCAGACTGACGCGGACACTGCGGCGGTGGCTGTATATCGGCCACCGCTGGATCGGGATTATCACCTGTCTGTTCTTTGCCATGTGGTTCGTGTCCGGCGTGGTGATGATGTATGTGGCGTTTCCCGGCCTTTCCGAAAAGGAGAGGCTGGCGGCGCTGCCCGACATGGCGTGGGAAAAGGTCCGGTTGTCGCCGGACGCGGCGATGGCCGCGGCCGGCGCCAAGACCTTTCCGCGCGATCTCCGGCTCCAGATGCTGGACGACGAACCGGTGTACCGGCTGACCGGCTGGGATGGACAGCGCCAGACGATCTCCGCCAGTGACGGCCACGGCATCGACGGCGTGACGCTGGATCGGGCGCTGGCGGTGGCGCGCCACTATCCGGGGGCCGCCGATGTGCAATCGATCGAGATGGTTGAGCGTGACCAGTGGAGCGTCACCGCGCGCTACGATCCGTTTCGGCCGCTGTATCAGATCGCTCTCAACGACGCCGCCGGGACGCGGCTCTACGTGTCATCGCGTACCGGCGAAATCGTGCTCGATACCAGCGCCACCGAGCGCGTCTGGAACTGGCTCGGATCAATTCCGCACTGGATCTATCCGACCGTTCTGCGGAAGGACAACGCGCTGTGGCGACAGGTCATCCTGTGGCTGTCCGGGATCTGCCTGGTGGTGGCGGTCAGCGGCATCTGGATCGGCATCCTGCGCGTGCGGCTGCGCAGGCGCTATAGCGGCGGCCGTGTCACGCCCTATCGCGGCTGGATGGCGTGGCATCACGTCACCGGCCTGTTCGCGGGGGTGTTCGTGCTGACCTGGATGTTCTCAGGCTGGCTGTCGGTCAATCCCGGCGAGGTCTTCAGCAGCCGGGGGCCGTCGCGCGAGATGCTGCAGCGTTACGCCGGCCATGACGCGCCGACCGTCGCTGCTGTCGTTGCCGTAACGCCGTCGTCGCGTGCCGTCGAAGCGCGCTTCGTCTGGCTGGGCGGCGCGCCGTTGATGCTGCTGGCAAATCGTCAGGGGCGCAAGCTGCCGTCGATCCCTTAACTGGAACAGCGACGCCTTTGTCCGATGATCGGATATTCGCAGCGGCCCGCACCCTGCTGCCCGACGTCGCAATGACCATGCAGGCGCGGTTGGACCAATACGATTCATACTGGTACGCGCATCACGGAACCCGCGTGCTGCCGGTGCTGCGCGCCGGCTTCGACGATGTCGCGCAGAGCTGGTTTCATCTGGATCCCGTGACCGGTGACGTGCTTGGCCGCAGCGATACCAGCCGCCGCAGCTATCGCTGGCTGTTCAATGCGCTGCACAGCTTCGATTTCCCGCTGCTGCTGACCTATCGTCCAGCCTGGGATGTGGTGGTGTGGCTGTTGTCGCTGCTGGGAATGATTGTTTCGGTCAGCGGCGTGGTCATCGGCTGGCGGTATCTAAGGAAGACATAGGGCGTTGCGACGCCTCCGCACTCTCTGCTGTCATCGCCGGTCGCGCGCATTTGCGCGCCAGGACCGGGCGACCCACTACACAGGCAGTGGTGATAGCCACAACGTCAGCGTTTACTGGGTCCCCCGCTTTCGCGGGGGATGACAACCGAGTGTGTCGCAGCTTACGCCACCTGGACCCGGTTCAGCCGCGCCGGCTCCGGCGGGATCATGCCGATCAGCGCCTTGCGGTCGGCGACGGCGTTGTGGAATTGCTCGAGCGCGATGTTGAAGGCGGTCAGCGAACCCTCCTCGATGGCGCCATGCTCGAAGCAGTTCAGCGTGTCGCGCAGGATAGCGTCGGCTTCCGCCTGCATCCGGTCGAGTTCTTCCAGCGATTCGCTGTGCCGGGCGATCGCCAGCATGTCGAGCAGCCGCTCGCGCAGGGTGCTGTTGTTGTTGCGTTCGTCGCGCTTCATGTAGCTGGCGAACCAGGCGCCCGCGGAGCCCATCGCCGACAGGCCCATCAGGCTCCACCAGATATAGTCGCTGTAGCGGTCGAGAAATGTCTTCTCCTCGCCGTCGACATAGGCGGCGGCGCCGGGATGCACCGGGATCACCGCGTCCTTGTCGGTATCGGGAGTCTCTATCTTGGCGGCGAGCGGGAAGTCGGTGATCAATTGCTGGCGGATCGCGAACAGTTGTCGGGTGAATGCCGCAATCGTTGCGTCGGACAAGCCCTGGCGGGCGACGATATGGTGCGAAAAGCTGATGGTCTTGAGATCGTCGTCGGGCCGGGCCGGCGAGCCGCCGAACACGCCGGCGGGAATTTCCGCCGCCTCGTACATCGGGAAGTTCTGTGCGATCGCCTCCGCCGAATCGATGGTGAGAAAGGTCGGCGTGCCGCCATCGCGCGACGACGCAGTGATGGCGTCGTTGGTGATCTTGCTGTTGACCGGGCCTGCCGCCAGGAACGCATCGACCTTCTGATCCTTGACCGCTTCCGCCACTTCGGTGGTGGAGAACTGCACCTTGGTGACCTTGGCGGGATCCACGCCGTACTGTCGGAGAATAATATTGAGCAGGTTGATATTGGCCGGGGTGCGGCCGATCACGCCGATCCGCCGTCCGGACAATTGTGAGATCTTGGTAATCTTCGGCGCAGCTTTCTTGCCCTTTGCCGCCGGCGGCACCCACAGCACCGCGACGTTCTTGCGCAAGGTGGCAACGGCGCGGGCATTCTTCGGCACGTCGAGGTCTCCGCGGATGATGGCGAGATCGACCTTGCCGTCGGCCAGGGCCTTGGCGCTGGCGGTCGCCCCTCGGTCAGGACCGGGCGCAATCGAACGGTATTGTGGTCGCGGGAGAACGCCTGCACCAGCGCCTGCACCACCTTGACGTCGTCGCTGTTGGGCGGGCCGACGGCGATCCGCAACGGCACCGGCTTCATCGCAAAATAATAGGCGCTGGAGATGGCACCGACCAGCGCCAGCGTCCCGGCCAATACGATCAGCGTCATCTTGCGCTTGACCGAACGCGGCGACGGCGGACCGACCGGTGCGATCACCTCGGGACCGTCCGCAATCGATCTCGAAAACAATCGCTTCAGCCTGAAGGTCATTTGGCCATACGGTCGGATTGCGGGGACAGTGTATCGAGCTTAGCAAATCGCACAGACGGCGCGCAGTTCCATCGGCATGATGGTTACCGGCGGCCTTGGTTACCTTTCGCATCCTGCACGGCATTGCTGCCTTATTGTGGCAGGGATCCTTCCGCTGTCACGGGGTGTTAAGGTCAACAGTGAGTGAAGCAGGAGGTCGCGATGGTGGAACGTCTGTCGGCGGAGGCGCGCAAGGCGGCGCTGGCCGGATTGCCGGGCTGGAGCGAGGTGACCGGGCGCGATGCCATTGCCCGGACCTTTACCTTCAAGGATTTCAACGAGGCCTTCGGCTTCATGTCACGTGCCGCACTGGTCGCCGAGAAGGCCGACCATCACCCGGAATGGCGCAATGTTTACAAGGTGGTGGAGGTGGTGCTGTCGACCCACGACGCCGACGGCGTGACCGCGCGCGACGTTGCCCTGGCCACCGCCATGAACGCCATCGCCGCGCAGTCCGGCGTTGCCTGAGCGCCCAATCTTGCGAGGCACGGCCGACATCACCACTTTCCTGACAGCGGCCGGTTACGGTCGAGAGGATCTTGTCGATGGAATTCGAGCATAGCGTGGGCTTCGAGCCGGCCGACCGGCTGGCGCAGGACCATGACAGCGTGCGCAGGCGGTTCTGGATCAAGCTGAAGCGGCTGGCCGTGCGGCTGCCTTTTGTCGAGGATCTGCTGGCTGCGTATTATTGCGCATTCGACCGCCAGACGCCGCGCCATGTCCAGGCAGCGCTGCTGGGCGCCATCGCCTATTTCGTGCTGCCGTTCGATTTCGTGCCGGACATGCTGCCCATTCTCGGCTTCACCGACGACGCCGCGATCCTCGCTACCGCGCTGCGCATGGTCGCCAGCCACATCAGGCCGGAGCATCACGAGGCGGCGCGTGCGGCGATGGCGCGCGGTCTCGACAAGGGCGACGCCGCGGCCTGATTTGTCGCGGCGCGCGGCAGGAACTTCGCGACGTCTGATCCATTGGTGCGATGAGCCGTTTGAGCGATCTCACTCCGGCAATCATCCCATCATGGAGAATTCGATGATCCTTCCCACGGATACCATCGTCGCCGTCGCCGACGGCGAAAAGCTGAATCTGTTCCGCAATACCGGCACCGAAACCGAGATGAGCCTTGTTGCGGCTGCGGATCAGGACGTCGAAGCCGCCGTCGGCGCCGGCGGCACGAACAGCTCGTCGGCCAATCCCGACCAGAGCCGCGTCGAGGAAGACGGCTTCGCCACCGGCATTGTCGCGATGCTGAACCAGCGTGTGCTGGCCGGCAAGTTCAGCAATATCGTGATCATCGCCGCGCCGAAGACGCTGGGCGAGATGCGCAAGCACTATCACAAGAAGCTGGAAGAGGCGTTGGTCGGCGAGATCGCCAAGGACCTCACGGGGCATTCGATCGCCGACATCGAGAAGTCGATCCACGCCGCGTAATAATTCGACCACACACTCGCTTGTCGTCCCCGCGAAAGCGGGGACCCAGTAAACGCTGTCGTCGAGATCCATCGCCAATGCCGGCGATTACTGGGTCGCCCGGTCCCGGCGCGCAATTGCGCGCCAGGCCGGGCGATGACAACGGAGCATTAGGTAGCTGCGGATGATAAGCGGATAGCTACGGCTTCAAGATCACCTTGCCCATGGCCTGCCGTCCCGCCAGCACGTTGAGCGCGTCGGCGGTCTGCGCCAGCGGGAAGGTGCGGTCGACGTGGGATGAGATCTTGCCCTCGGCGGCCCACCTCACCAGCTTTTCCAGATTGGCGCGGTTCTTCGCCGGGTTCTTCTTCACCCACGCGCCCCAGAACACCCCGCGAATGTCGCAACCCTTCAGCAGCGCGAGATTGAGCGGCATCTTGGGAATGTCGCCGGCCGCGAAACCTATCACCAGGAAGCGGCCTTCCCAGGCGATGGCGCGCAAGGCGGCTTCGGCGTAGGTGCCGCCGACCGGATCGAAGATGATATCCGCGCCGTTGCCGCCAGTCAGCCGCTTCAGGCCTTCCTTGAGATCCTCTGTGGCGTAGTTGAGGCCGAGTTCCGCGCCGTGCTGTTTGGCGAAATCGAGTTTTTCGTCCGACGATGCGCAGGCGATCACCTTGAGGCCCATCAGCCTGCCGAGTTCGCAGGCCGCAAGCCCGGTGCCGCCGGCAGCGCCGAGCACCGCCAGCGTCTCGCCGGGCTTCGGGCTGGCGCGGTCTTCCAGCGCATGCAGCGCGGTGCCGTAGGTGATGATGCAGCCTGCGGCGCGATCGAAGTCGAGGTTGTCGGGAATCTTCACCGCAGACGCCGCGGGCACGGCGACCTTCTCGCGCGCGCCGTTGTAGCCGACCGAGGCCACCACGCGGTCGCCCACCTTGAGGTCGCTGACGCCTTCGCCGACGCTGTCGATCACGCCCGCGACTTCGGCCGCCGGCGAGAACGGGAACGGCGGCTTGATCTGGTACTTGCCCTGGATCATCAGGATGTCGAAGAAATTCAGCGCCGCGGATTTGATCGCGATCACCACTTGGCCGGGTTCGGCGACGGGATCCGCGATGTCGGCCAATACGAGATCGTCGGGTTCGCAGAACTGCGAGCAGAGAATGGCTTTCATCGACATCTGACCTTCTGATTGAGACAGTTGGTGCTTCTTGCCGGATTTGTCGGATGCCTACAATCTGATTCGCATCCGTGCCTGCCGGGCTGCCTTTCCAAACCGGGGTTTCCCGGTTAAGTCAGACGACGTGACGGCGCGGATGCGGGCCATCTTCCAGTCACAATAATGAGGGATCGAGACTTGATGTTGGTGCGGCGAATTCTGACGGTTGTGGCGATGGGCGCGTTGATGGGCAGCATGTCCAGTGGCGTGCATGCGCAGAGCGCCCCGTCCAAAGGCGCAAAACCGGCTGCGGCGAAACCTGCGCCGGCGAAGCCGGCCACTACTGCCGCCAAGCCCGCTGCGGCCACGCCTGCCGCCGCGAGCGGCGGCGCCGAGCCGACCCTGATCGGCCAGTTCGGTACCTGGGGCGCCTACACCGCGACCCCGAACGGCAAGAAGGTCTGCTTCGCGCTGGCCAAGCCGTCGTCGTCGAAAACCAATCCGCCGAATCGCCCGCGCGATCCCGCCTATGCGTTCATCTCGACGCGTCCGGCCGAGAAGGTCGTCAACGAAGTCTCGATCATGATCGGCTACCAGCTCAAGCCCGGCTCGGAATCGGCGCTGGAAGTCGGCGGTGCGCGCTACGCCATGTATACCCAGGGCGACGGGTTGTGGATCAAGAACGCCGCCGAGGAAGAGCGCATGGTCGAAGCGCTGCGCAAGGCGCCCGATGTCACGGTCAAGGGCGTCTCTGCCAAGGGCACCGAGACCACCGATACCTTCTCGCTGAAGGGGCTGGCGCAGGCGCTGGACCGGCTGGCTCAGGATTGCCGCCGCTAATTTCTTGTCCCGGGCGCGTGCGCCGCAGAACCGGGACCGCCAAAAAGCCGTGGCCGTAACGGTCCCGGATCTGCGGAGCGGCACTTCGCGCCGCACCGCGTCCGGGACAAGTGGCCGATTTCCCGCTAAATCATTGCCGCCGTTAATATTGCCGCAATTAGCGCCTTTTCAGGGCGTGCCGGAAAGCCTATCTGAGGCTGACATTCCCGCGACATCACAGATCGACCACCATGACCCCTGTTTCAGCCGAGGCCGGTTCCGCCATTGACGTCCCGACGGGCGTTCCGCACGGCGAAGCGCCGCTCGAGAAGACTGCCCTCGAGACCTATGTTCCGCTGGCGAAACCGTCGCTGATCGGCCTGTCGCGGGCGGAAATCGCCGATCAGCTCGGCTCGATCGGGGTCGCGGTGGCCCAGCGCAAGATGCGCAGCCAGCAGCTGTGGCACTGGATGTATGTCCGCGGGGTCCAGAACTTTGCGGAGATGTCCAGCATTTCCAAGGATATGCGGGCGCAGCTCGAACAGCATTTCACGGTCGCGCGGCCGGAAGTCGTGGCCGAGCAGATCTCCAATGACGGGACCCGCAAATGGCTGCTGCGGCTGCCGAGCGGCACCGCCGGCGAGAAGGCCCATGAGGTCGAGTGCGTCTATATCCCCGAGACCGACCGCGGCACGCTGTGCGTCTCCTCGCAGGTCGGCTGCACCCTGACCTGTTCGTTCTGCCACACCGGTACCCAGCGGCTGGTGCGCAACCTGACACCCGGCGAGATCGTCGGCCAGGTCATGGTCGCCCGCGATCGCCTCAATGACTGGGCCGACCGGGAGACCTCGAACGGCAACCGTCTCGTCACCAATGTGGTGATGATGGGGATGGGCGAGCCGCTGTACAATTTCGACGCGGTGCGCGACGCGCTGCTGATCGTCTCCGACAATGAAGGCATCGGCATCTCGCGCCGCCGGATCACTCTGTCGACCTCCGGCGTGGTGCCGAACATTTTCCGCACCGGCGACGAGATCGGCGTGATGCTGGCGATCTCGCTGCACGCGGTGCGCGACGAGTTGCGCAACGAGCTGGTGCCGATCAACAAGAAATATCCGCTGGCGGAACTGCTGCAGGCCTGCCGCGACTATCCCGGCGCCTCCAATGCGCGGCGCATCACCTTCGAGTATGTGATGCTGAAGGGCGTCAACGATTCGCTCGACGATGCCAAGCTGCTGGTGAAGATGCTGAAGGGCATCCACGCCAAGATCAACCTGATCCCGTTCAACCCGTGGCCTGGCACCAAATACGAGTGCTCGGACTGGGACCAGATCGAGAAGTTTTCCGAATACGTCTTCAACGCTGGCTACTCCTCGCCGGTGCGCACCCCGCGCGGCCGCGACATTCTCGCCGCCTGCGGGCAGCTGAAGTCGGAGACCGAAAAGCTCTCGGCACGCGAGCGCGCCGCATTGCGCGCCATGGCGATGACGGACTGATGCAGAACCTCATGGTGAGGAGCGCGACTTCGCGCGTCTCGAACCATGAGGATGAACTGCCCTCGCCCTTCGAGACGGCGCAAAATGCGCCTCCTCAGGGTGAGGGGCCAGCACATGATGCGGCGAAGAAGAGATTACAATGTCCCTGATCGGCCGGTTGTTCGTCGTCCTGTTCGGCTTCCTTGCCGCCTGCCTCGTGGCCGGCGGCATTGTCGTCTGTGCGATCCTATTTCCGGAAATGAGCGCACTCGACACCGGCGGCTTCGATCCCGACGCGCTCAATGTTCTGCTCGGCTTCGGCTTTATCTTCGTCAGCGGATTTGCGCTGCTGCCGGCGCTGGTGATCGTTGTCATCACCGAGGCCTTCGACGTGCGCAGCGCGCTGGCTTATGCGATCGGCGGCGCGGTGGTGGGTCTTGCCTGCTATCTCGGCCTGATCCCCTTCGATCCCGCGACACTGCATTTCGACGGCATCGTTCGCCGTCACCTCGAAGTGATGACGGGGGCCAGCATCGTTGGTGGCCTGATCTACTGGGTGATCGCCGGTCGCAATGCCGGCCGCTGGCGGCAGCCGAGGGGCGTTTTGCCGCAGCCGCCAGCCCCGCCCTCATCCTGAGGCGCCGCCGCAGGTGCGACGGCCTCGAAGGATGACATTTCGCAGCCTTTTCATCTGCACCCTCGTCGGCTAAACCGCCCGCCATGAACCGGACCGGACTCTTCATTGCGCTTGGGCTTTGCCTCGTCGTCGGACTGACCTTCGGGCTCCATCCGGAACTCGACCTGAAGCTGGCGGCGCTGTTCTACGACCCCGCCACCAAGTCATTTCCGCTGAAATCCGATGCGCTGGCCGCATTCGCGCGCGATGCAGCCATGTGGATCTGCTGGGCCTTCGTTCTGCCGTCCATCGTCGCTTTGCTCGTCAAGCTGATCTGGCCGAATCGCAAGCTGCTGGTCCCCGGCCGCACCGTCATGTTCCTGCTGGTCACCATCATCCTCGCTGCCGGCATCCTCACCAACCTGACCTTCAAGAGCCACTGGGGCCGGCCGCGGCCGGTGATGGTGAGCGAATTCAGCGGTCCGTGGCAGTTCAAGGCGTGGTGGGATCCGACCGGCGAATGCGGCCGCAACTGTTCGTTCTTCTCGGGCGAGGGCGCCACCGCATTCTGGACCTTCGCGCCCGCCGCCCTGACGCCACCCGCCTGGCGGCCGGTGGCCTATGTGGCCGCCGCAGCGTTCGGCGCGGTGACCAGTGGCCTCAGAATGGCGTTCGGCGGGCATTTCTTCACCGACGTGGCGATTGCCGGGCTGGTGACCTTCCTGGTGATCTGGCTGATCCACGGTTACATCTACCGCTGGCCCTCTACAAGATTGACGGATGAGGGCATCGATGCCGAACTGACCAAGCTGGCCTGGCCAAGCTATGCCTGGCGGCGGCGCCTGCTGGGTGGCCGCAGGCCCTCCAAGCCGTCCTTCGTCGACCGGATCACCGAGCAGCATCACGATTGAGCAGGCCGCTTGCGATGCCGCGTTGACGCGCTTTGCCTGGCCGGGCTATCGCTGGCGGCAGAAATTGCCCCGATTGGACGTTCGATGATCACGATCTTGAAGAGCCTGCCCCAGGGAAAAACGTCGGTATCGCCTTCTCCGGCGGGCTCGATACGTCCGCCGCGCTGCTGTGGATGAAGCAGAAGGGCGCTCGCGTCTTCGCCTATACCGCGAACCTCGGCCAGCCCGACGAGGCCGACTACGACGAGATTCCGCGCAAGGCCATGGAGTTCGGCGCCGAGAAGGCCCGCTTGGTGGATTGCCGCTCGCAGCTGGTTCATGAAGGTATCGCCGCCATCCAGGCCGGCGCCTTCCACGTCTCGACCGGTGGCATCGCCTATTTCAACACCACGCCGCTGGGCCGCGCGGTGACCGGCACCATGCTGGTCTCGGCCATGAAGGAAGACGGCGTCAATATCTGGGGCGACGGCTCGACCTACAAGGGCAACGATATCGAGCGCTTCTACCGCTACGGCCTGCTGACCAATCCGGACCTGAAGATCTACAAGCCCTGGCTCGACGACCAGTTCATCGACGAGCTGGGCGGTCGCGCCGAAATGTCGGCGTTCATGACCGCCCACGGCTTCGCCTACAAGATGTCCGCCGAAAAGGCCTATTCGACCGACAGCAACCTGCTTGGCGCCACGCACGAGGCCAAGGATCTCGAACACCTCAACACCGGCATCCAGATCGTCAAGCCGATCATGGGCGTGCCGTTCTGGCGCGACGATTGCGTCGTCAAGGCCGAGCGCGTCACGGTGCGGTTTGTCGAAGGCCAGCCCGTGGCGCTGAACGGCCAGACCTTCGCCGATCCCGTCGCTCTGTTCCTCGAGGCCAACGCGATCGGCGGCCGTCACGGCCTTGGCATGAGCGACCAGATCGAGAACCGGATCATCGAGGCCAAGAGCCGCGGCATCTACGAAGCGCCGGGCATGGCGCTGCTGCACATCGCCTATGAGCGCCTCGTCACCGGCATCCACAACGAAGACACCATCGAGCAGTACCGCATGAGCGGGATGAAGCTCGGACGGCTGCTGTATCAGGGTCGCTGGTTCGACTCGCAGGCCCTGATGCTGCGCGAGACCGCGCAGCGCTGGGTCGCGCGCGCCATCACCGGCGAAGTCACGCTCGAACTGCGCCGCGGCAACGACTATTCGCTGCTCAACACCGAGAGCCCGAACCTGACCTATGCGCCGGAGCGGCTCAGCATGGAAAAGGTCGAGGACGCGCCGTTCACGCCGGGCGACCGCATCGGCCAGCTCACCATGCGCAACCTCGACATCAGCGACACCCGCGCCAAGCTGGACCTTTACGCCAAGGCCGGCCTGCTGAGCGCCGGCGAGGGCTCCAGCATCCCGAAGCTGGATAACGACAAGAGCTGAGGATCGTGTCCCGGACGCGGTGCGGCGCGAAGTGCCGCTCCGCAGATCCGGGACCCATCTTTCTTGCAGCAAGCTGGACCCCGGATCTGCGGCGCACCACGCCGCGAAGACGCGGCGCAGTGCATCGCGTCCGGGGAACGACCACCGCGAACTGACTCCAGCTCCGTCATTGACCCGTTATCCGGCCGTCGTAATGGAGGCCACCCGCCCGTGACGGGCGCTTGAGGCCTCCATCATGAAGTATCCCGTTGCCGCCGCAGCGTTTGCCCTGCTGCTGTCCAGCGCTTCGCAGCTCGCCGCGCAGACCATCTATCCGATAGACCGCGCCGATATCCTTGCCGGCGCGACTTTCGACTTCAAGGTGGAATTCCCCGGACCGGTCGACGCCGGGAATATCAAGGTCACCGTCAACGGCGCAGACGTTGCCACCGCGTTCGGCAAGGCTGCGACCTACATCGCGCGCGAGGATGGTAAGGAACAGTCGGCGCTGCTGCTGCGCGACGTCGCGCTGAGCAAGCCCGGGGCCTACACGATCGAGGTCAGCGACGGCACGACCAGCCGCTCCATCGCCTGGAACGTGTACGGCACCGGCGTCCGCAAGGCGAAGAACGTCATCCTGTTCATCGGCGACGGCCTGTCGCCGGCGCACCGCATCGGCGCGCGGCTGCTGTCGAAGGGCATCAGCGAGGGCAAGAGCCTCGGCAAGCTGGCCATCGACGACATGCCGCACATGGCTTTCGTGGCGACGGCAGGATCGGATTCGATCATCACCGATTCTGCCAATGCGGCCTGCGCCTATGCCACCGGCCACAAGACCGCGGTCAACGCGATGGGCGTCTATGCGGACCGCACCGCCAACCCGTTCGACGATCCGCGCGTCGAGACCATCACCAGCGTGATCCGCCGGCAGCGCGACATGGCCATCGGCATCGTCACCAACACCGAGATCGAGGACGCCACGCCGGCGGCCATGGTGGCGCATACCCGCCGCCGCGCTGCCTACGACCAGATCGTCGAGCAGTTCTTCGCCGCGAAGCCGGATGTGCTGATGGGCGGCGGCGCGGCGAACTTCCTGCCGCAGGCCAACGATGCCTCGAAGCGCAAGGATGACCTCGACTACATCGCGAAATTCCGCGACGCCGGCTATCCGTTCGCGGCGACCGCGCCCGAACTCAACGCGCTGGCGGCGAAACCCGACACGCGCAAACTGCTTGGCCTGTTCGCGCCGGGCAACATGGACGGCGTGCTCGACCGCAAGTTCCTGAAAGGCGGTGGGGTCAGGAAAAATCCGGAACAGCCGGATCTTACCGAGCAATTGCAGGGCGCGCTGAACATCCTGTCGCGTAACGACAACGGCTTCTTCCTGATGGTCGAATCCGGCCTGATCGACAAATATGCCCATGCCCTCGACATGGAGCGCGCGGTCTATGACACCATCATGCTCGACAATGCTGTGCGGCTGGCGCGCGACTGGTCGACCGCGCGCGGCGAGGATACGCTGATCCTGGTGGTCGCCGATCACAACCATCCGAACAGCCTGGTCGGCACCGTCAATGATGACATGGCTGCGCTGCCCAACACGCCGCTGCGCGAGCGCGTCGGCGTCTACGAAAAGGCCGGCTTCCCGAACTATCCCGCTCCCGACGCTGACGGTTATCCTTCGCGGGTCGACGTCAGCCGCCGCTTGGCGATCTTCTCGGCGAGCATCCCCGATCACTACGAGACGCTGCGTCCCAAGCTCGACAATCCCAACGAGCCCACCGAGAAGGGCGACACGCCCGGCAGCTTCAAGGCCAATGCGAAATACAAGGATGTGCCCGGTGCGGTGCTACGACTCGGCAACCTGCCGGCGATGATGAATGCCAGCGTGCATTCCGGCGAGGACGTCATCCTCACCGCGACCGGACCGGGCAGCGATCGCGTGCATGGATCGATGGATAATACCGAGGTGTTTCGCGTGATCGCCGATGCGCTGGGGCTGGCGGAGAAGCGCTGACTTTTTCCGGCTCTGCCTTTCAACTATCAAAATAAAAATGGCCGGGATTGCTCCCGGCCATTTTCTTAATCCAGCCGATCAGCGTGGCGGCGCGATGCCGGCCGGCGGCGGCGGCAATGACGCCTGTCCGCCGTTTAGCAGCGGCGTGATGCGGCGGATGGTGACGCGGCGGTTGCGGCGTTCCGGGCCGTCCGTCGGCACCTTCAGATACTGCTCGCCATAGCCCTGCGACGTCAGGTTCTCTTCGGGCACCTGGAACTGCCGGGTCAGCAATTCGGCGGCGGCCTGGGCGCGACGGTCAGAGAGCGACAGGTTGTCGACGTCCGAGCCGACCGCGTCGGTGTGACCTTCGATCAGGAAGACCTCCTTCGGATTGCGCGAGATCGCCTTGTTGAGGCCGTCCGCGATGGCCTGCAACTTGGCCGCCTGGTCGGGGGCGATATCCCACGACCCGGTTGCGAAGTTGATGGTGTCGAGGTCGATCGACGGCATCAGCTGCCGCACCGACGGGCTGTAGCGAATCTCGTCCAGCGAGAAGCGTCGTGGCACGCGTTCCACCGGCGGCGCCAGCATGGTGTCGTAGATGAGCTCCGGCGATGCATCTTCCGACTCCACGATGTAGCGGTCGCGCGGGATGCGGATCACCGGCGGCGGCAGGTCGACATAGAAGCCACCGATCGCCTGGGGATCGCGATAGGTGTTGTCGATGATGATCACCTCGCGGCCCCGGTCGTCGCGGCGGATGCGGCGCAGCAGCTGGCCGTCGCGGCCGGTGACGGTGATGATCTGCGATCCATCCGGACGGATCACGATCGTGCGGGAATCGGCGCCGTCGCGCTCGACGCGAATATCGCGTGCGCCGTAGCGGAAGCGATCCATCTCGTCGTGCCGGATGAACGACTGCCCGTTCGGATCCTGCACGATGATGCGACCGGGTTCGGTGAACACCGTACGTCCGCCCTCGCGACGCTCGACACGCTGGCCGCGGAATTCGGTGATGTTGCGCGGACCTGGAGCCTGAGCACCCGGCGCGATCGGAGCCAGTGCCTGGGCCGGCGGGGGCGCCGCCGGGATCGGCGCTGCGGCGGGCGGTGCAACGGGCGCTACCGGTGCGCCGGGCGGCAACGTCGACTGTTTCTGCAGCTCGCGGCGCTGCTGGAAGCTGGGATCGGCGGCGGGCGCCCCTGCGGCAGGCGCGGCGGGTGCTACCGCGGCCGGCGCTGCGGCACCGGGCGCAACGGCGCTGGGTGCTGCAGGAGCTGCCGCACCTGGAGCGGTCGCCGGCGCACCAGGCGTACGAGCAGCCGGCGCTGGCGGGGCAGCGTTCGGCGCTGCAGGAGCCGCGGGAGGGGTGCCGGGAGCGGTTGCCGCCGGCGTGCCGGGAGCAGGTGCAGCTGCGCCATTCGGCCCTGCAGGACCGCGCGGGCCGTTGCGGTCGCGCTCGGGGCGACCGGACTCTGGCTCACCGGGACGTCCGGGGCGGCCGGCACCAGGTGCGGGGCGATCGGGTTCGGGCGCAGCGGCGGCGGGAGCGGGGGCTGCTGGTTTGGCACCAGGAGCTTCAGGCTTGGCAGCAGGCGCGACTGCAGCCGGGGTCTGCCGTGCGGCGGGCGGCGTCGGTGCAGCGGGTGGCGTTGGCGTCGCAGGTTTGGGCGCCGCGGCGGGCGGAGCTGGACGTTCGGGTGCGGCGGGCGGTGTCACCGGGCGCGGACGCTCCGCAGCCGGAGGCGTCGGTGCGGGGCGCTCGGCGGCCGGCGGCGCAGGAGGACGCGGCGGCTCGGCCGCTGGCGGTTTGGGGCGTTCCGGCGCAGCGGCAGGCGCAGGCGGACGTTCGGCTGCCGGTGGTGCGGGACGCGGTGCCTCGGCAGGGCGCGGCGGCGCAGCAGCCGGAGGAGCAGCAGGACGCGGTGCTGCAGCCGGCGGGGCTTTCGGAGGTGCCTTCGGTTCACCTTTCGGCTCTCCCTCGGGTGCCGGTGGCGCGGCCTGTGCAACTACAAACGATGCATCGGTTTGCGTCGCATGCAAAGCGGGTGCTGCGAACGACGCAACGCTGAGCGCTGTCGTGGCCAGTAGTACGAGGCGAATTTTTGTCATGATGAACTGAAGTCCTCTGGAAAATTCTAACGAGCGCTGGTGGTCGCACACCGGCGCAGCGAGCAATCAACTGACAATGGTAAGGCCGCAGTGTGGCACCCCATCCGACGCGGTCAGCTTTTATTTCTGATATGACAACGGCCCGAATGCGCTTCGTTCATTGCGCATTCAGGCCGTCGCTTGTCATGCCGAACTACATCGTCGCGGGTTGCTCGGGCGGCCCGGGATTGATGTCGGGTCCGCGCTCCGG
This sequence comes from Rhodopseudomonas sp. P2A-2r, assembly GCF_026015985.1. Classification (GTDB taxonomy): domain Bacteria; phylum Pseudomonadota; class Alphaproteobacteria; order Rhizobiales; family Xanthobacteraceae; genus Tardiphaga. The sequence continues at coordinate 445,268 of NZ_CP110389.1, forward strand.
AATTTCCTCAGGCTGATAGCCCGGCAATTCGTCCGGCAGTTGCGGCTCGCCGGGCTCGCGGACCGGAGGAGGAATTTCGGGTCGCGGATTTCCCGGCGGCTGTTCCTGCGGCGGCTCCGTCGGCTTGCCAGGTTGGATGGGCGGGTCCTCGACCGGGCCGACCATCAGATCGCAACCTTGCGGTTGGTCCCGATGTCCGGCCGCGTGCCGGTGACAGCCGCCGCCGCCATCTTCACATAGCTGATTGCCGAGCCCGGCGAATCCCAGAACTCCGCATCGTCAGGGGTGACCTTGAGCACGCGGATGTTGGGATCTTCGGCGCTGTCCCACCAGGCTTTTGCCGGCATCGAGAACAGCTCTTTTATCTTGGCCCGGTCATTGGAGACTTCGGCGGTGCCGGTGACCGAGACATACTTCTGGTCACTAGCGTCCGCAAAGGACAGATTGATGTTGGGATTGCGTGCAATCTCCTCGTCTTTGTGACGACGGGCATCGGTCAGGAAATAGATGGTGTTGGCGTCGCGATCCACATGCGCGGCCATCGGTCGGGCACGCAACTTGTCGCCGTCATGGGTTACCAGCATGGCGAAGCCAATCTTCTTCATCAACTCCCAGGTACGGTCGATGTCGGCGGCGGTGTCGGTGGCCATGATGTGCATTCTCCTGTGACGGTCGGAGGCATAACGGCGCGGCGGCGACGAGGTTCCGCGAACATCGTTTGACAGCGATCAAGGAACCTCGCATCACATGGATGAAGCAGGGGAGGGTGCAATGCCGGTTGCCTATTGGTGTATTTTGATTGCGGCGCTGCTGCCGCTGGTCTGGGTCGGCTATGCCAAATCGGGATCGCGTGACAACAACGCGCCGCGCGACGACGCGGACCGGCTCGACGGCGCCAAGCGCCGCGCTTATGCCGCGCACCAGAATGCCTACGAGAATTTTCCGTTCTTCGCCGTGGCGGTGATGGCGGCGCTAAGCTTCGGCGCCAGCCCGGGCGTGGTGGACTGGCTCGCGGTGCTGTACATCGCCTTCCGCGTTGCCCACGGGCTGCTTTATGTCGCGGACAAGCCCAGCCTGCGCTCGATGGCCTATGCCGGAGCGCTGTTCGTCAACATCGCGATCTTCGTGCTGCCGGCGTTCAAGTAGCTACGCCGGCGCGTGGCAGACGGCTTCGATGTTATGGCCGTCGGGATCGCGCACGAAGGCGCCGTAGTAGTTCGGATGATAATGGGCGCGGATGCCGGGCGGGCCGTTGTCGGTGCCGCCCGCAGCCATCGCGGCTTGATAGAACGCATCGACCGTGGCGCGATCCTTGGCGACAAGGGCGATGTGCACGGGAATGTTGATCGCGCCCTGACCGCTGATCCAGAAATCCGGCTTGCCATTGGCGCCAAAGCCCGCGGCGGCATAGTCGCCGGTTTCCTCTTCGGTGACTTCCATGGCCACGCCATAGCCCAGCGGCGCCAGCGCACGGACGTAGAATTCCTTGGCACGCTCGTAGTCGGAAACCGAAAAACCGATATGGTCGAGCATCAGCAACCACCTCGCTTCTGAACCGAAATCCTAAGTCGATTCCCGCCCCACAGACAACGGCAATCACGCGGCCTTCGTCGGTGCCTTGCGGCCCCGCAGAAACCGGCCGAGCAGCTTCCGCTTGCTTTTGCGCGGCACCAGCTCGATGTCGCTGACGAGCTTGGCGCCGCCCTTGCGACGTTCCAGCACGATCTTGCGACTGTGGAAGACTTCGAGCTCTTCGCGATGGGCCACGGAGACCACGGTCGCGTTGGGCAGTTCCTCGGTGAGCAGCTCCATCATCTTGTCCTGGCTCTTGGCGTCGAGCGCCGAGGTCGCCTCGTCCAGCACGATGATATCGGGGCTGTGCAGGAACAGCCGTGCGAAGGCCAGTCGCTGCTTCTCGCCGCCGGACAGGGTCTGGTCCCATGGCGCGTCTTCCTCGAGCTTCTCCTTGAGATGGCCGAGCCCAACCTTGTCGAGCGCGCGGCCGATCTCCTCGACGCTCAATCCTCTGCGGCAGCCGGATAGGCGGCGGCGCGGCGCAGCGTGCCGGATGGCACGTAGGGCTTCTGTGGCAGCATGAACAGCCGGCGGTCGGGATGGAAATTGATGCTGCCGCCGCCCCACGGCCACAGACCGGCAATGGCGCGCACCAGCGTGCTCTTGCCGGTGCCGGACTCGCCGGCCACCAGCAGGCGCTCGCCGGGCTCGATCTTGACTTCGGTGTCGCCGACCACGGCGGTACCGTCGTCGAGGGTCACCGAGAGATCGTGCAGGCTGAGCGCGGTGTCGCCGGTGGTTTCGCCGCGCGTGATGCGGCCGATGCCATCGCCGCGCTCGGCGCGCTCCAGCCCGTCGAGCGACATCATCAGCGAGGCGATGCGCCGCGCGCAGGCATTCCAGTCGGCAAGCCGCGGATAGTTGTCGACCAACCAGCCGAACGCCGCCTGCACGATGGTGAAGGCGCTGGCCGCCTGCATCACCTGCCCCAGCGACATGCTGCCCTCAAGAAATTTTGGCGCGCAGAGTAGAAGCGGGACCACCGGCGCGATCAGGCCGGATCCCTGCGACACCAGCGTGGTGCGCATGTGCTGGTGCGCCAGGCGGGCCCACTGGCGCAGCGTATTGCCGAAGGTCTTGTCGATGCCGGCGCGTTCTTCCTCTTCGCCGCCGAGCAGCGCGATGCTCTCGCCGTTCTCGCGGACGCGCGTCAGCGCGTAGCGATACTCCGCCTCGGCCTGATTCTTGTCTTCGGAGGTCTGTACGAAGGCGCGGCCGATCACCATGATCGAGCCGGAGGCGATGCCTGCGTAAAGCACGGCTGCGATCACCAGGAAGCCGGGAACGGTGACGGTCGAGCCGCCCCATGTCAGCGTTAGCGCGCCGCCGATGGTCCACAGCACCACGATGAAGGTCGTCGCCGAGAGAAACGCCGAGACCACGCCGGAGGCAAAGTCGATCGGCGAATCGGTGGCGACGCGCAGGTCCTCGGCGATGCGATATTCCGGGTTCTGATGATCGCCGCTGACCAGATTGAGCTGGTAGTAGCGACCCGAGGTCAGCCAGCGCGACACCACCGAGTTGGTCAGCCATGCGCGCCAGTTCCGCTGCAGCCACATCCGCACATAGACCTGGCCGACTCCCAGCAGCACGCTGCCGATGGCCAGTGGAAAGAAGATGCCGGTCAGATGCCAGACGCTCGCGGCGTCGCGCTTCTCGATCGCGTCAAAAATGGACCGGTTCCAGACGTTGATGCCGTACTGGAAGCCGACATTGGTGACGATCAGCAACAGCAAGCCGATCGAAAACGCCCAGGCCAGCTTGTCGCCCGCAGCGCCCCAGAATCCCTTGGCGCTGATCCAGAACCGCGTCAGCAGATAATCTTTCCGCGCCTGTTCCGCTTCTTCAGGAGTCAGGTCGGGATCAGGCTCCAGCAATTCCGGCGGCGGTGGCTCGACCTGCTTGCCCGTCTCGGCAACCACTTCAACGATGGTCGCGGGGGAGGGAGAAGCGGAATCGTTCGGAGAATGTTTGTTCATGCGCGAACAACGCGAACGATATCAGAAGGTTCCATCGGGTTCCCGGAGTTCGTGCGTCAGGTTCCCTCGCAGATTTGACGAGCTGCTGCGTGGCTGACGGCACGCCGTGCCGGTCCGCGCCTGTGGCCCTCAAACAAAAGCGGGCGCCGGAGGGGCGCCCGCTTGAAGCTGCTGTGCTGTGCCCCGCGTCAGGCGGCGCGGATGGTGCTCAGGAACTTGCCGACCTCATCGCGCAACCGGCCGCTTTCCCCTGACAGCGATTGCGCTGCCGACAGCACCTGGGCAGAGGCCGCCCCGGTCTCTCCGGCACCGCGCTGAATGTCGGTGATGTTCGACGAAACCTGATGGGTTCCCTGCGCAGCCTGCTGGACGTTGCGGGAGATCTCCTGGGTCGCCGCGCCCTGTTCCTCGACCGCGGATGCGATGGTCGAAGCGATTTCAGACATCCTGCCGATGGTGTCGCCGATCTCCTTGATCGAATCGACGGATTCCTGCGTCGCGCCCTGGATGCCGGTGATCTGCTGGCTGATCTCGCCGGTGGCCTTGGCGGTCTGTTCCGCCAGGGCCTTGACCTCGGACGCCACGACCGCGAAGCCCCGTCCGGCCTCGCCGGCACGCGCTGCCTCGATGGTGGCGTTCAACGCCAGCAGGTTGGTCTGACCGGCGATGGTGTTGATCAGTTCGACGACGTCACCGATACGGGCAGCCGCCTTTGCGAGTTCGCTGACGCGGCTGTTGGTCTTGCGTGCCTGCTCCACGGCTTCGCGGGCGATGTGGGCCGACTCCTGGACCTGGCGGCTGATCTCGTTGACCGACGACGTCATTTCCTCGGTCGCTGAAGCAACCGACTGCACATTGGTCGAGGCTTCTTCCGATGCGGCCGAAACCATCGTGGTTTGCTCCTGCGCGCGATCGGCATTCTTCGACAATGTGCCGGCGGCGCTCTCGAGCTGCGTCGACGAGGACGAGACAGTCTGCACGATCCGGCCGACGGCACTTTCAAAATCGTCCGCCAGCTGGAACATCTCGGCCTTGCGCCGGGCAGCGTTCGCCTGTTCCGTTTCAGCCTGTGCGGCTTCCAGGGCCTTTACCCGGATGGCATTGTCCTTGAAGACCTGAACCGCCTTGGCCATCGCACCGATTTCGTCGCGGCGGTCCGAGCCTTCAATCGCCGCTTCGAGGTCGTTGGCGGCAAGTTGCGACATCGCACCGGTCATCGTGACGATCGGGCGGGCAACGCCGCGGCTCAATGTGAACAGGCCGATGAGCGCAATTGCGACCATGCCGACGCCGCCGCCGACAATGGTGGTGTAGGACGAAGAGGCGGCCGCAGCGCTGGCAGCGGCACGGGCGCCCAGCAACGAGGCTTCGGCGTCGCTTGCGGCGCTCGCCAACTCACGGATGCCGTCCATGTACTTCTTGCCGGCGCCGCCGGCTTCCATCTGTCGCGCCTCGGTCTGGGTCTGCGAATTCTTCATCAGCGCGATTTCCTTTTCAGCAACCTCGGTTCGCCAGCCCTGGGCGGCCTTGCTGATATCGGCAAAGCGCTGCTGCTGAACCGGATTGTCGGACGTCAGTCGGCGCGCCTCGTCCACCGCCGCGGAGAATTTCTTCTCGTGCGCGAGATACGGCTCAAGGAAACCTTCTTTGGCGGATACGAGGTATCCACGAACGCCGGTTTCGCCGTCGACCATCGCCGCCACGATGCGGTTGATCTGTTCGACGACCTTGTGCGTATGGTCAATCCGCTCTGAGGTGCTTTCCATCGTGGAGACATTGCGCCAGATCAGCCCGTTGACCGTCAGCGAAATGAGCGTCATCAGCAGGAAAACTGCTGCGATCTTCTGGGCGATTTTAAGATTGGAGAAAAAGGACAGCATCTTCTGATGGCTCCGAATGCACGTTGCTGAAATGGGGGCAGTGCTAGATCGGCTACGAGGCTCGTGCAGCCGAGAAACGAATAAAATATGATCGTCGTCATTCTAGGAGTCTGAGCAACACGCTCAGACGCTGAGTGCCCCCTGTATGACTTGGTACTAATTGTACCTCGCTGTCATTACCTGTCGGTTAACTCTAATGCGCGCGCCTTATAATACCCACGGTATTATAAGGGCTTACCGCAATGCAATCCGAGGTGTTTGAATGCTTGAGCAGCAACGTGCGGAGGTGCGCGGCCGCTCGATCATGCGTGGCTATCGCGAATCGGCTGCGCGTCGTGGCGATTTCTGCCTGAATGCGAAACGTGAGGTTCCGTCATTTTGCCGAACGATAACGGCGCCGTGCAAATCGATTCACGGCGCCGCTAGATGTCCGATCAGTCAGGAGCTCGCGCCTGCCCGCCTGTCAATTCCGCTGTACGTCCGATCTGGCGCGCGATCATCTTCAGCTTGTGTTGATAGCACGCTATTTCGGAGCCCATAGTTTTACATCAGCCGCGTTGACCTTGACCGGTATCAGGCCTTCGGCGTGAAAGGCGTCGGCGATACGTTGCTGTTCGGCGAGCTTTTCCGGAGTGACGGTGCCGACTCGATAGGAGCGGTGGCTGTTCGCCTCCTCGACCGTGGCGGCATCGATGCCCCACAGGCGCGCGAGCAGGGCGGCGGCGTCCTTCGGATGCGCCTTGACCCACTGGCCGGTCTCATCGAGCTTGCGATAGATCACATTGAGCGCATCGCCATGGCGATCGGCATAGGCGGCCGAAGACAGATAATAGCGTTTGTAGCTCGCCAGCCCGTTGCTGCCGTCGGCGAGTACGCGTGCATTTGAAGCGCGTTGAGCGCTGGTGAGGAATGGATCCCATGCCACCCAGGCATCTACGTTGCCGCCGACAAAGGCAATGCGGCCGTCGGCCGGCGGCAGATAGGCCGGCGTGATTTCCTTGAAGTTGAGGCCGGCCTTGCCGAGCGCGGCGAGCAGCAGGAAGTGGCTGCCGGCGCCCTTGGTGACGGCGACCTTGCGGCCCTTGAGATCGGCCAGCGTCTTGATCGGCGATTCCGCCGGCACCAGAATCGCCTGCGCCGATGGCGATGCGGCCTCTTCGGCGATATAAGCGAGCTTCGCTCCGGCCGCCTGCGCGAAGATCGGTACGGTGTCGGCGACGTCAGCGCCGAAATCGATATTGCCGGTGTTGATTGCCTCTAGCAGCGGCAGACCGCTTGAGAACTCATGCCAGGACACGCGGATGCCGAGCGGCGCCAGCGCCTTGTCGAGGTCGCCGTTGGTTTTCAGGATGGCCGTGAGTGTCGACGACTTTTGATAGCCGATCCGGATCGTCTCGGTGGCGGCAGGCGTCTGGGCGCAGGCAAAATGCACCGACATGATCGACGCCGCAGCGGCAAGAGGCAGCAGGGCTGACCTCTCGGACATACGTTTGAATAGATTGGCAAGGATGATGGTGATCATGAAGGGCTGTGCTTTGCGGGCTGTGAAGACGGTGACCGAAGGCTAGACTCAGACCAGCGCCAGTCAATGGAACGGCCGACTGTAGTTGTGACCGCGACGGCGCGATTGTTCTGCGCAGCGCCCCTCACGTAGCGAAAACATTCTCCGGTATTACCGGCGAGTTCCGCCGTCGCCTCCACGCGCCCGCGCCGCAAAGAGACGTAAACGCGCGCGCCGCAAAACTATCAAAACAAAACGTTGTCGGTTGGCGCTTTTCTTTGAAAGCATAATCTCGCGGCGCCGGCGTAGCTTTGTCATGCCGCATTCACCCCATGGCCAATGGCAACGGAGCAAGAAAGCAAATGTCCAGATCCCGCAGAACGATCCTCGCCGGCCTTTCGGCCGCGCTGCTATTCTCCGGCCTCGCCGCATTGCCTGCGATGGCGCAGGAGTTGAAGGAGGTCCGCATCGGCTTCCAGAAGGCCGGCATCTTTCCCGCCGTGAAGGCCCGCGGCACGCTCGAGAAGGTGCTGAAGTCGCGCGGCATCCAGGTGAAGTGGGTTGAATTCCAGTTCGGGCCGCCGATTCTAGAGGCGATCAACACAGGCAATGTGGACTTCGGCTTTACCGGCGACGCGCCGCCGATTTTCGCGCAGGCTGCGCGCGCCAACCTGCTTTACGTTGCGGCGCTGCCGTCGGCCGGCGCCAATGAGGCGATCATCGTGCCGGAGAACTCGCCGATCAAGACGCTTGCGGATCTCAAGGGCAAGAAGATCGGCTTTGCCAAGGACTCGAGCGCGCACAACACGACGGTGGCGGCGCTGGAGAAGGGCGGCATTGCCTATTCGGAGATCACGCCGGTGACGCTTGGCCCGGCCGACGCCGTGGCGGCCTTCGCCGGCGGCAACCTCGACGCCTGGACGATCTGGGATCCCTATCTGGCGCTAGCGGAGAAAGGCAAGGTGCGGGTCATCGCTTCCGCGAAGGATGTGCACGACGCCAACTCGTTCTTCCTGGCCAACCGCGACTTCACCGCCAAGCACGTCGACATCGTCGCGCTGCTGAACCAGACCTTTGCCGAAGAATCGAAATGGGCGGGCGAGCACCGCGCCGAGATCGTCGCCAGCCTGCATGAGACCACCGGCGTGGACAGCGAGGCGCTGACGCGGGCGGTGAACCGTTCGACGTTCCTGGTCACGCCGATCACCGACAGGGTGGTGGCGAGCCAGCAGGCCACCGCGGATCGTTTCTTCAAGCTCGGACTGATTCCGAAGGCGATCGATGTGAAGGAGATCGTATGGAGGTGGACGCCGGGATCGTGAGGAAGCTTTGCTATCGTGTCCCGGACGCGGTGCGGCATTCTCAGGCGATGCGCTTGCATCGCCGATATGCCGCTCCGCAGATCCGGGACCCCGTCCTTGTGCGTGATCGCGTGGGCCCCGGATCAGCAGCGCACCATGCGGCCAGGGCCGCGCGTTGCGCAGCATCCGGGGTACGTTCCCTGCAAGCTTAAAGGATCTACCCCAGCATCTCGCGCACCATCGGGATAACCCGGGTGCCGTACAACTCGATGCAATGCATGATCCGCTCGTGGGACAAACCGCCGGCGGAGTACTTCATGTCGAAGCGGGAAAGGCCGAGCGCCTTCGCCGTCGCGGCGATCTTCTTCGCGACGGTCTCCGGCGAGCCGACATAGAGCGAGCCGTGATCGGCCTCCTGGTCGAACTCCCGGCGCTGCATCGGCGGCCAGCCGCGCTCGGCGCCGATGCGGTCGCGCATGATCTTATAGTCCGGCCACAGCTGCTCGCGGGCCAGTTCGTCGGTGTCGGCGACGTAGCCCGGCGAATGCACACCGATCGGCTGAACCGGCCGATCAAGTTGGGCGTAAGCTCGCTTCGAGAGATCCACATAGGGTGCAAAGCGCGTCGGATCGCCGCCGATGATCGCCAGCATCAAGGGCAGATTATAGCGCGCCGCCCGCACCACGGATTCAGGGCTGCCGCCGACGCCGATCCAGGTCTTCAGTGTTCCCACCTCGATCGGCGGGAACACTTGCTGGTCCTTCAGCGGCGGGCGGATGCTGCCCTCCCAGGTGACGGATTTTTCATGGATCAGGGCCGCGAACAGGTCGAGCTTCTGTTCGAACAGCATTTCGTAGTCGGCGAGCGCGAAGCCGAACAGCGGAAACGATTCGGTGAAGGAGCCGCGGCCCAGGATCACCTCGGCGCGGCCGTTCGACAGCGCATCGAGGGTGGAGAAGCGTTGAAACACCCGGATAGGATCGTCGGAAGAAAGCACGGTGACGGCGGAACCGAGTCGGATGCGCGAGGTGCGGGAGGCGATCGCCGCCAGCACCACATCGGGCGCGGACACCGCGAAGTCGGCGCGGTGGTGTTCGCCGATGCCGATGAAATCGATGCCGATGCGGTCGGCGAGAACCGCTTCGTCGACCAGGTTGCGCAGCACCTGCGCGTGCGACAGCGGCGTGCCGTCGGCGTCGTTGGTCACGTCGCCGAATGTGTCGAGGCCGAGTTCGAGCGCTGCCATGATGGGATTCAGTCTAATTCATTGCCGGGCATTGCACGGACGACACTCGGTTGTCGTCACCCGCGAAAGCGGGTGACCCAGTACACGCTGGAAACGCCGCTCTATCGCAAGCGTTCGCGTTTACTGGGTCGCCCGGTCCTGGCGCGCAATTGCGCGCAGGCCGGGCGATGACAGTGGCATTTGGTGAGCCGTCCGTCGATCAGATCTGGCGCTCGACCATCTTCAGCTTGAGTTCTGCGATGGCTTCGGAGGGGTTCAGTCCCTTCGGGCAGGCCTTGGCGCAGTTCATGATGGTGTGGCAGCGATACAACCGGAACGGATCCTCGAGATTGTCGAGGCGCTGGCCGGTGGCTTCGTCGCGGCTGTCCTTGACCCAGCGGGTGGCCTGAAGGAGGGCGGCCGGGCCGAGGAAGCGGTCGCTGTTCCACCAGTAGCTCGGGCACGAGGTCGAGCAGCAGGCGCACAGGATGCATTCGTAGAGGCCGTCGAGTTTCTCGCGGTCGGCGTGGCTCTGCTTCCATTCCTTCTGCGGGGTCGGCGTGGTGGTCTGCAGCCACGGTTCGATCGAGGCGTACTGGGCGTAGAAGTTGGTGAGGTCGGGGATCAGGTCCTTCACCACCGGCTGATGGGGCAGCGGATTGACCTTCACCGGGCCATCCTTCACGTCGTCCATGGCCATGGTGCAGGCCAGCGTGTTCTGGCCGTCGATGTTCATGGCGCAGGAGCCGCACACGCCTTCGCGGCAGGAGCGGCGGAAGGTCAGGGTCGGATCGATGTTGTTCTTGATCCAGATCAGGCCGTCGAGCACCATCGGACCGCAGTCCTTGGTGTCGATGTGATAGGTGTCGACGCCCGGATTCTTGCCGTCATCGGGATTCCAGCGATAGACGCGAAACTCGCGCGTCTCGGTGGCGCCGGCCGGCTTCGGCCATTCCTTGCCGCCGGTGATCTTGGAATTCTTCGGAAGTGCGAACTCGACCATGGTCTCAAGCCTTCGCTGTCATCAGTACACGCGCGGTCATTAGTAGACGCGCGCTTTGGGCGGGATGTACTGCACGTCGTTGGTCATCGTGTAATCGTGCACCGGGCGATACTTGATGTCGGTCTTGCCGCCGCCATCGAGCCACGCCAGCGTATGCTTCATCCAGTTGACGTCGTCGCGCGCCGAGAAATCCTCGCGGGCATGGGCGCCGCGGCTCTCGGTGCGGTTGGCCGCCGAGTCCATGGTAACGACGGCCTGAACGATCAGGTTGTCGAATTCCAGCGTCTCGATCAGGTCCGAATTCCAGGTCAGCGAACGATCCGACACGCTGACATCGACGATGCCGCTGTGCACCTTGTGGATCAGCTCCTTGCCTTCGCTCAGGACCTCGCCGGTGCGGAACACGGCGCAGTTGGTCTGCATCACATGCTGCATGTTTTCGCGCAGCTTCGCCGTAGGCGTGCCGCCCTTGGCATAGCGGTAGTGGTCGAGACGGTTCAGCGCCTTGTCGGCGGAACCGGCCGGCAGGTCCGGCTGTTTGGCGTTGGGCGTCAGCTTCTCGGCGCAGCGCAAGGCTGCGGCGCGGCCGAACACCACGAGATCGATCAGCGAGTTGGAGCCGAGCCGGTTGGCGCCGTGCACCGAGACGCAGGCGGCTTCGCCGACCGCCATCAGGCCCTGCACCACGGCATTGTCGTCGCCGTCCTTCTTGGTGACGACCTCGGCGTGGAAGTTGGTCGGGATGCCGCCCATGTTGTAGTGCACCGTCGGCACGATCGGGATCGGCTGCTTGGTGACGTCGACGCCGGCGAAGATGCGCGCGGAGTCGGAAATGCCCGGCAGACGTTCCGCGAGTACCTTGGGATCGAGATGGTCGAGGTGCAGGAAGATATGATCCTTCTTCTTGCCGACGCCGCGGCCTTCGCGGATCTCGATGGTCATTGCGCGCGAAACGACGTCGCGGGAGGCGAGATCCTTGGCGGACGGCGCATAGCGCTCCATGAAGCGTTCGCCCTCGGCGTTGACGAGATAGCCGCCTTCGCCGCGGGCACCTTCGGTCACCAGACAGCCCGAACCGTAGATGCCGGTCGGGTGGAACTGGACGAACTCCATGTCCTGCAGCGGCAGGCCCGCGCGCAGCGCCATGGCGCCGCCGTCGCCGGTGCAGGTGTGCGCCGAGGTGCAGGAAGCGTAGGCGCGGCCGTAGCCGCCAGTGGCCAGAATGGTGGTCTGCGCCTTAAAGCGGTGCAGCGTGCCGTCGTCGAGCTTGAGCGCGATGACGCCGCGGCAGACGCCCTGGTCATCCATGATCAGGTCGATGGCGAAGTATTCGATGAAGAACTCGGCGGCGTGGCGCAGCGCCTGGCCGTACATGGTGTGCAGCATGGCGTGGCCGGTACGGTCGGCGGCGGCGCAGGTGCGCTGCGCCTGGCCCTTGCCGTAGTCCAGCGTCATGCCGCCGAACGGGCGCTGATAGATCTTGCCGTCTTCGGTGCGCGAGAACGGCACGCCCCAGTGTTCGAGCTCGTAGACGGCGTCGGGCGCGTTGCGCACCATGTATTCGATGGAATCCTGGTCGCCCAGCCAGTCCGACCCCTTGACGGTGTCGTACATGTGCCAGCGCCAGTCGTCGGCATGCATGTTGCCGAGCGAAGCGGAGATGCCGCCCTGCGCCGCGACAGTGTGCGAGCGGGTCGGAAACACTTTGGTGATGCAGGCGGTACGCAGCCCGGCCTCGCCGCAGCCGACCACGGCGCGCAGGCCGGCGCCGCCGGCACCCACCACGACGACGTCGTAGGTATGATCTTCAATCGGGTAGGCGGCGATGCCCGCCCCGTTGGCGCCGTTGCCGTTCGCGGCCATGCGCTACACTCCAGATGACAATTTGAGGATGGCGTAGATCGAGGCCAGCGCGACGGCGGCCGAGAAGAAGTTGTTGGCCATGATCGAGACCAGCTTCAGCTTTTCGTTCTGCACATAGTCTTCCAGCACGACCTGCATGCCGATTTTCATGTGCCAGACGCTGGCAATGATGAACAACAGCATGATCAGCGCAACGAAGGGCGAGCCGAGGATCTGTGCGGCGCCGGCCTGGTTGCGGCCGAGCAGCATCATCACGATCACGACCACCGGGATCATCAGCAGCACCATGGCCACGGCCGTGATGCGCTGGCGCCAGAAATCGCTGGTGCCGGAATGCGACGAACCGAGGCTGCGGACGCGGCCGAGCGGCGTGCGCATGGATTTGGCGGAATGGGTGTCAGGTGCGCTCATCGTCCGGCTCCCAGGGCATAGGCGGCGAGCCACAGCACGATGGTCAGCGAGATGCCGCCGATCAGCGCCGCCCAGGTGAGCCATTCGCGCTCCGAGGCCTTGAACCCGTAGCCGAGATCCCAGACCAGATGGCGGACGCCGCTCAGCATATGGTGCATCAACGCCCAAGTGTAGCCGAAGGCAATGAAGCGGCCGATGAAGCTGCCGGTGAAGGCCTGCACATTGGCGTAGGCGGCGGGGCCGGAGGCGGCGGCGATCAGCCACCAGGCCAGCAGCAGCGTGCCGGCATAAAGGGCAACGCCGGTGGCACGATGCACGATGGACAGCGCCATCGTCAGGGTCCAGCGATAGACTTGCAAATGCGGCGAAAGCGGGCGTTCGATCCTGGCGGTCATCAGCAACTTTGACAGGTTTGCGGGCGAGCGAAAGCGCCCGTGGGGGATCGCGTAGAGCAATTCTATTTACGAAGTCGAAACAGCCAGTGCAACGCCGAAATTGCATTTTTCGAATGCAGGTTCATAGCTTCGGATGAGGCTTGCATTTGAAGGTATTGACAGCTTCCGCCAGTATTGATGGCAATCGCCGGTGAAGCGCGATTCACAAGGGTACAGCGCGCAGGGGCGGAACATCGCATGGCCGGGCTTGAGCTTTCCCAACTACTGGAACTGGCCGTGTTGCTGATCGGCGTCGGTGCCCTCGCGGGTTTTCTCGCCGGCGTATTCGGGATCGGCGGCGGCGCCATCCTGGTGCCGGTGTTCTACGAATGCTTCCGCCTCGCCGGCGTGCCGCTGGAAGTGCGGATGCCGCTCTGCATCGGCACCTCGCTGGCGATCATCATCCCGACCTCGATCCGCTCCTGGCGGGCCCATCATGCCCGCGGCGCGGTCGATCATGCGATCATCAGGCATTGGTGGCTGCCGGTGCTGGCCGGCGTGGTCCTCGGCAGCGTGATTGCGCGCTACGCCCCGGAGCGGCTGTTCAAGATCGTGTTCGTGGCGGTGGCGTGGTCGGCAGCTGCGCGGCTGTTGCTCGGCAAGGACAGCTGGCGGCTCGGCGAGGAAATGCCGCAGGGCGCTCTGATGAAGGCCTATGGCTTCGTCATCGGTCTGCTGTCGACGCTGATGGGCATCGGCGGCGGCCTGTTTTCCAATCTGCTGATGACGTTTCACGGCCGCACCATCCATCAGTCGGTGGCGACCTCCGCAGCACTGGCAGTGCTGATCTCGATCCCCGGCGCGCTCGGCTATGTCTATGCCGGATGGCCGGCAGCGGCAGCCTATCCGGCCGTGGTCCTGCTGCAGTGGCCGTTCGCACTGGGCTACGTATCGCTGATCGGCGCCGTTCTGGTAATGCCGACCAGCCTGATGGTAGCGCCGCTCGGTGTCAGGGCGGCGCATGCCATGTCGAAGCGGACGCTGGAAACCGCCTTCGGCTGCTACCTGTTCATCGTCGGCAGCCGCTTCGTCATCGCGCTGCTGTAGGCGCTATGGCTGCGCGAACTTGTCGAGGCCCTTGCGCTGCAGCCATTTTGACAGCTCGTCGGCAACCGCTTGGTTGTTGAGATCGGCAAAGGCGATGTGTGAATTGCCCCGCAGACCGGCATCCGGGAGCAGCAGGACTTCGCAATCTCCGCCGTGACGATTGACGATCTCGCAGAAGGTCCGGGCCAGCTTGACCGACGTTGCCCAGAGCGGACGCGTGTCGGTGTAGTCGCCGAACACCATCTGGATCGGAAACTTGGTCAGCTTCATGAACTCCGACAGCGGCACGGAATTGGGGCCATAGGGGCCTTGGGCTCGGGGGCCGGCCCCTCGCCTTCCGGAAAGACAAAGCCGGGGGTCTCGTAGGCGACGATGCCTTTCATGTTTCCGCTCTTGGCCTTCAGTGCCGACAACAGCGCACGCCAGCCGCCGGCCGAATTGGTCAGGGCGACGACCGGTCCGATCTTGTCGATGGCCTGGCCGCCCGCTTCTGCCTGCAGCAAGGCATTCTCGAGCGTATCGAACTCGTCGTAACGGGCGCGTGTCGCCTGGTTCCAGGCTTCGGCATTGGCCGTGGGGAATTGCAGCCCCGGATGCCAGTTCGGATAGGTGATACCGAACCGCCAGGCGGCAAAGTTGCGCTGGTCGAAATACTCGGGCGTATAGGTGATCGGCTCGCAGCTCCAGTTGGCGCGGCCGACGCGCGGGCCGTCCCATAGATAGACCGGATAGCCCTTGCGCAGGAAAATGCTCTTGTAGCCTTCGCCGCCCTCCCAGTTGTTTTCCCACACCTTGGTGCTCGAGCTGTGCCACATGATCAGGCCGACGCTACGCCGCTTGGCGGGAATGAAATATTCGACGTAACCGTGGTCGCAGGACAGGGTCTGGCTGGGGTCATCCGGCTTGCTGATGACCTTGCCCCCGACTTCAAAAGCACCCGTTGAGTCCAGCACGATCGGCGGCTTAGGGCCTTCCGCCTGTGCGAGCGCCGGATGGCCCAGTCCGGCCAGCAACAGCGCGGCGGCGAGTGGCTTCAGCTTTCCGCTGGTTTTCATGGGCTCCCTCCAAGTCTTTTGTTCTTTCCGCTGCACAGGCGGCTGAGCCGGCGGCAGAGGGCGAGGTCTCGCGCCCGTACATTATGAAGGGCACAGGCGTACTCAAGCGGTGCTTCGCGCCATTCCAACAGGCGGAACAGGCTTCGGCGTTCGCCCGCGTCGCCGTGATGCCGGGCGTGATAGTATTCGATTCCGTTCTGCTGTTTATGCCGGGGCATGAACGCCCATGATCACGACCACGACCACCCGCACACCCACGCGCCCGGCGCTGGCCATGTGCATGCGCCCGCCAGTTTCGGCGCGGCCTTTGCCATCGGCATCGGCCTCAACAGCGCCTTCGTCGTGGTGGAGGCGATCTATGGCTATACGTCCGGCTCAATGGCGCTGGTCGCCGACGCCGGGCACAACCTGTCCGACGTGCTTGGCCTGATGGCGGCGTGGACCGCGGCGATCCTGTCGAAGCGGGCGCCCTCGCCACGTTTCACCTATGGACTGCGCGGCTCGTCGATCCTCGCGGCCTTGTTCAATGCCGTGTTCCTGCTGGTGGCGGTGGGCGCCATCGCCTGGGAGGCCATCCAGCGCCTGCTCGTTCCGGAGCCGGTGGCCGGAGTCACGGTGATGGTCGTGGCCGGCATCGGCATCGCCATCAATGGCGTTACGGCCTGGCTGTTTGCGTCGGGCCGCAAGGGCGACCTCAACATCCGTGGCGCCTACCTGCACATGGTGGCTGACGCCGCGGTGTCGGCCGGCGTGGTGCTCGCCGGTCTGCTCATTCTCTATACCGGCTGGAACTGGCTCGATCCGGCAGTCAGCCTGGTGATTTCCGGTGTCATCGTCTGGGGCACGTGGAGCCTGCTGCGCGACTCCACCGCGATGTCGCTAAGCGCCGTGCCGCGCGGCATCGATCCCCACGCCGTGCGCGATTATCTCGAACGGTGCAGCGGTGTGGTGCAGGTTCACGACCTGCACATCTGGCCGATGAGCACGACCGAGGTCGCGCTGACCTGCCACCTGGTGATCCCGGCGGGTTCGCCGGGCGACGCCTGGCTGATGGAAGTGGCGCGCCGCCTGCATCGCGATTTCGGCATCGAGCACGCCACCATCCAAGTCGAGACCGATCCCAACTCGCCCTGCGCACTGGCGCCGGATCACATGGTGTGAACGGTTCTCGAGAGCGGCTCTATTTCTTGTAGATCCCCGCATAGGTGTCGCGCAGCACGTTCTTCTGCACTTTGCCCATGGTGTTGCGCGGCAGGTCGTCGACGAAGATCACCTTCTTCGGCATCTTGAACTTGGCGATGCGGCCGTCGAGCGCGCCGAGCACTTCGGCTTCGCTGACCTCGGCGCCCTTGTTGGTCACCACAACGGCGGTGACGCCCTCGCCGAAGTCGGCATGCGGCACGCCGATGACAGCGGATTCGGTCACGCCGGGCATGGCGTCGATCTCGCTCTCGATTTCCTTCGGATAGACGTTGAAGCCGCCGGAGATCACCAGGTCCTTGCCGCGGCCGAGAATGTGCACGTAGCCCTTGGCGTCGATCTTGCCGAGGTCGCCGGTGATGAAGAAGCCGTCGTCGCGGAATTCCGCCTTGGTCTTCTCCGGCATCCGCCAGTAGCCCTTGAACACGTTGGAGCCCTTGACCTCGATCATGCCGATCGTGTCGGCGGCCAGCTCCTTGCCGGTCTCGGGATCGGTGACGCGCACCGAAACGCCGGGCAGCGCCTGGCCGACGGCGCCGGGCACGCGCTCGCCGTCATAGGGATTCGAGGTGTTCATGTTGGTTTCGGTCATGCCGTAGCGCTCCAGCACGGCGTGGCCGGTGCGCGCGAACCATTCGCGATGGGTTTCCGCCAGCAACGGCGCCGAGCCCGAGATGAACAGCCGCATATGCGCGGTGGACTCTTTGGTCAGGTTCGGGCTCTGCAGCAGCCGCGTGTAGAAGGTCGGCACGCCCATCAGCACCGTGGCGCGCGCCATCAGTTTGATGATCAGTTCGGGATCGAGCTTGGGCAGGAAGATCATCGACGCTCGCGCGAACAGCGTGACGTTGCTAGCCACGAACAGGCCGTGGGTGTGATAGATCGGCAGCGCGTGGATCAGCACGTCCTTGTCGGTGAAGCGCCAGAAGTCGACCAGGCTCAGCGAGTTCGATGCGAGATTGTTGTGGGTCAGCATCGCGCCCTTGGAACGGCCGGTGGTGCCCGACGTGTAGAGGATCGCGGCCAGATCGTCATTTTCGCGCGGCGCCGTCGTGAAGTCCGGCTTCTGCGTCGCCGCGGCTTCGGTCAGCGATCCCTTGCCGTCGGCCCCGAGCGTTTCGACCTTTGCGCCGACCTTGGCGGCGATTGCGGCAAGACCCTCGGCCTTGGCGGGATCGCAGACGATCAGCGACGGCTCGGCGTCGGTGATGAAGTAATCGAGTTCGTTGAGCGTATAGGCGGTGTTGAGCGGCAGGTAGACGGCACCGGCACGCACGGTGGCGAGATACAGCACCAACCCCGGCACCGACTTCTCGGTCTGGGCTGCGACGCGGTCGCCAACCTTGACGCCACGGCTCACCAGCACATTCGCGATCTGCCCGGACAGCGCGATCAGGTCGCCATAGGTGATGCGCAGTCCTTCCGGCGTTTCGATCGCCAGGCGGGTGGCATCGTCGAGATCGTCGAACAGGCGGGAAAACAGATTGGCGTTCAATGCAGCGGTCATGGTGTCACGCATTTTTTCGAGGCGGGGAGCGACCGCGAAGGGTCGCGTCAAACTGACGCGTCTTCATTAGCAAGAACACCACCCCCAAGGCAATTTAGTCGCGCGAACGTCGCCGCGTCCGGAAAGTTTCAGCCAAGGCGAAAAATTTACGCTGAAACCGGCCGAAAACGCTGCCGTAGCTCGGGCATCGGCGGCGCAGTCCGGTCCTCCAAGCAGTCTGCGCCGCTGTAACGACCTCTTCACCGCATCGGCGAATATCCGCCGATCATGAAATCCATTTGGGAGACGATCCATGTCCAAGCGCATTGCACTTCTGTCGGCCATCGCATTCAGCACCCTCGCCATCACCGGCAGCCTGCTGGCCCCGCATCTGCCGAAGACAAGAAGATGATGAAGAGCGAAATGTCCGGCGAGAAGACCGTGATGGTCGGCGGCGCCGCCATGTTCCCATCGAAGAACATCGTTCAGAACGCCGTCAATTCCAAGGATCACACCACGCTGGTCGCCGCCGTGAAGGCCGCCGGCCTGGTCGATACCCTTGAGAGCAAGGGTCCGTTCACGGTGTTCGCCCCGACCAACGCCGCCTTCGGCAAGCTGCCGGCCGGCACCGTCGATACGCTGGTGAAGCCCGAGAACAAGGCGACACTGACGAAGATCCTCACCTATCATGTGGTCGCCGGCAAGCTGAACGCCGCTGACCTCAAGGACGGCCAGAAGCTGAAGACCGTGGAAGGCGAAGAGCTGACCGTGAAGGCTTCGGGCGGCAAGGTCATGATCGTCGACGCCAAGGGCGGATCCTCGACCGTCACGATCCCGGACGTCAACCAGTCGAACGGCGTGATCCACGTTGTCGACACCGTGCTGATGCCGAGGGCGTAAGATCTGTTCAGCGACAAGCTCACTGTCGTCGCCCGGGCCTGCGCGCAATTGCGCGCCAGGACCGGGCGATCCAGTAAACACGAGTCCCGGTGAAGGAGCCGCGTGTCCAGCGTGTATTGGATCACCCGCTTTCGCGGGTGATGACATGGGAGTGTGTTGCGCACCCTGACTTGTCCCCACAGGATGCGCGTGCGTCCCTTACGGGGCGCGCAACGAGCGAGCCAGGGCAACCTGGCTCGCTTTTTCGTGATCGGTTTGAGGCGCGCCACAAAAACGGATGGCTCGCTGTCGCGTAACAAATGCTAGATTGCCGACGAACTGTCCGTATCGATCACTTCCGATGGATTCCCCGATGTCGACCATGTCAGCTACCGACGAACACGCGGCGCCAGCATCCACCAGGGTAATCCAGCCGGCCTGGGTGCGCATCCTGCATTGGGTCAACGCCGTTGCCATGGTGCTGATGATCATGTCGGGCTGGCAGATCTACAACGCCTCGCCGCTGTTCGATTTTACCTTTTCCCATGCGATTACCCTGGGCGGCTGGCTCGGCGGCGCGATCCAGTGGCATTTCGCGGCAATGTGGCTGTTGATGATCAACGGCCTCGTCTATCTCGTCGCAGGCCTCGCCACCGGCCGCTTCCGCAGGAAGCTGCTGCCGATCACGCCGGCGGGCGTGCTGGGCGACGCCAGAGCGGCGCTCACCGGCAAGCTCTCTCATGACGACCTGACGCGCTATAACAACGTGCAGAAGCTGCTCTATGCCGGGATCATCGTGGTTGGCATCCTGATCGTGCTGTCCGGCCTGTCGATCTGGAAGCCGGTCCAGTTCCAGTACCTCACCGCGTTGTTCGGCGGCTACGACATCGCCCGCTACGTGCATTTCACCATGATGGCATTGATCTGCGCCTTTCTCGTCATCCACGTCGCGCTGGCGCTGCTGGTTCCGAAGAGCCTGCGCGCCATGATCATCGGACGCTAGGGAGAACGAACATGATCAAGACAATTCGCTCGCTCATCATCCCCGGCGTCGACAAGAATCTGCTGGTGCGCGACGCCACCCGGCTCATGCCCGACCTGTCGCGGCGCCGTTTCATCGCGTCGGGCGCCAGCCTGGGCGCGCTGACCTTTCTCACCGGCTGCGACGTCTCCGACAGTTTTTCCGCCGAAAGCATGCTGGCGCAGATCTCCAAGTTCAACGATGGCGTGCAGGCGGCGATCTTCAATCCCAACGCACTGGCGCCGACCTTTTCGGAAAAGGACATCAAGCGGCCGTTCCCGTTCAATGCCTACTACCAGGAGGACGAGGCGCCCGAGGTGGATGGCGCACACTGGAAACTCGAGGTCTCCGGCCTAGTGCAGAACAAGAAGTCATGGACCCTGCCGGAGCTCTACAAGCTGCCCGAGGTGAGCCAGATCACCCGCCACATCTGCGTCGAGGGCTGGAGCGCCATCGGCTCATGGCAGGGCACGCCGCTGCGCGATTTCCTCGCTTTGGTCGGTGCTGACACCAAGGCGAAATATGTCTGGTTCCGCTGCGCAGAGGGCTATACGAGCCCGCTCGACATGCCTACCGCGCTGCATGCGCAGACCCAGATGACCTTCAAGTTCGACAACAAGATCCTCCTGCGCGCCTATGGCTTCCCGATGAAGATCCGGGTGCCGACAAAGCTCGGCTTCAAGAATCCGAAATACGTGGTCTCCATGGAAGTCACCAACGACTACAAGGGCGGCTACTGGGAAGATCAGGGCTACAACGACTTCAGCGGAAGCTGAGCGGCTTCTGGAACGCCGCCGCCACCGCGCCGATGGCCAGTGCGGCGGCTGACACCACGAGCGCCGAGGTGAGGCTTCCGGTGGCGTCGGTGAGGGCGCCGATGGCGATCGGGCCGAGGATCTGGCCGATGCCGAACACGATGGTGACCGCGGCGAT
This sequence comes from Rhodopseudomonas sp. P2A-2r, assembly GCF_026015985.1. Classification (GTDB taxonomy): domain Bacteria; phylum Pseudomonadota; class Alphaproteobacteria; order Rhizobiales; family Xanthobacteraceae; genus Tardiphaga. The sequence continues at coordinate 466,061 of NZ_CP110389.1, forward strand.
CGCCCGGGGCCACGCCTCCGGCGGATAGTTGAAGCGGACGAAGGCGGTCGTGGAGGCCACCACGGCGAAGAAGGCGACGCCGAACACGGCAGCCGATGCCGCCAGCCACCACACGGAGTGACCAAGCAGGGGCAAGGTCGCACCGACGGCGTTGACGCCGAGAATGATCGCAGTGGCGCTGCCGCCGCGGCCGCGCGCAAGGACGCCGCGCCAGACCCATGGCGTGACGAAGGCGGACAGCCCGATCAGAGACCAGAACGCGCTCTGCGCCGCGGCGCCGCCGCCGAGATCGCGGACGTAGGCGATCATGAAGGTCATGTAGGCGATGTAGCCGGCGCCAAACAGGAAATAGCCGGCCAGATAGATCCATACCGGCCGGATCGCGAACGGCGCCGGCGTGGCTTCGGGGCGTCCGGCCGTGTCGTCGAAGGCGACGATAAACAGCGGCACCGTCAGCATTGCGGTGACGAGCGCCAGCGCCAGCCACACGATCCACCACGATCCGGCTCCGAACCCCTGCAGCAGGAACGGGGCCATCAGCCCGGATACCAGGATGCCCAGGCCGGGCCCGGCATAGAACAGGCTGAGCAGGAAGCTGGCCCGGGCCGGCGTGCGCTGCGCGATGGTCGCCGCCAGCGTGCCGCCGGCAACGAAGCCCACCGCGGCGCCGAAGCCGGCCAGCAGCCGGGCCGCGCTCAGGACCGTAAAATCGGCCGACAGGCCGCATAGCAGCAGCGACATCACGCAAGCGAGCGTGCCGGCCCGCACCAAGGCAAACAGCCCGTAGCGCTTGCCGAGGCTTGCTGCCGCCAGCGCGCCGGCCAGGTAACCGGCGGCGTTGACGGTGTTCATGAATCCCGCCGCCGAATAGGACCAGTGCAGGCTGTCGCGCATATCCGGCAGAACCAGCGAATAGGCAAACCGCCCGACGCCCAGCCCGATCGCCGGGGACAGCGACAGCATCAGGATCAACCCGGCGGGGGATGCGGGCGAAGGCGACTGGACGCGGACTGTCAAGGGAAACTCCGGCTTCGCCGCAGTCTGTCAGCTGTGCGCCGCACACTGCAAGGCAGCGAACCGGCAACGCTGTCTTGCCAACCGTGCAATGGCGCTTTAGCACTCCGCGCGCATCAAGAAATTTCAGGGATATCGACCATGGCGACCCACAAACTGCTGCTTCTCCCCGGCGACGGCATCGGCCCCGAAGTGATGGCGGAGGTGAAGCGGCTGATCGACTGGATCGACGCCCAGGGCATCGCGCATTTCACCACCGAAGACGGCCTGGTGGGCGGCGCCGCCTATGACGCCGACAAGCTGGCCATCACGGATGCCACGATGGCCCGGGCGGAAGCCGCCGATGCCATTATCTTCGGCGCCGTGGGCGGACCGAAATGGGACGCCGTGCCCTATGAGGCGCGCCCCGAGGCCGGCCTGCTGCGCCTGCGCAAGGATCTCGGCCTGTTCGCCAACCTGCGGCCGGCAGTGTGCTATCCGGCGCTGGCGGATTCATCGAGCCTGAAGCGCGAGATCGTCGAGGGCCTCGACATCATGATCGTGCGCGAGCTGACCGGCGGCGTGTATTTCGGCGAGCCGAAGACCATCACCGATCTCGGCAACGGCCAGAAGCGCGCCATCGATACCCAAGTCTACGACACCTACGAGATCGAGCGCATCGCGCGCGTCGCTTTCGATCTGGCGCGCAAGCGTCAGAACAAGGTGACGTCGATGGAAAAGCGCAACGTCATGAAATCCGGCGTGTTGTGGAACGAGGTGGTGACGCAGGTGCACGGCCGTGAATACACGGACGTCAAGCTCGAGCACCAGCTCGCGGATTCCGGCGGCATGAACCTGGTGAAATGGCCGAAGCAGTTCGACGTCATCGTCACCGACAATCTGTTCGGCGACATGCTCTCCGACATCGCGGCGATGCTGACGGGGTCATTGGGCATGCTGCCGTCGGCCTCGCTCGGCGAAGTCAATGCCAAGACCGGTAAACGCAAGGCGATGTATGAGCCGGTGCACGGCTCGGCACCGGATATCGCAGGCACCGGCAAGGCCAATCCGCTGGCCATGATCGCCTCGTTCGGCATGGCGCTGCGCTATTCGTTGGAACTCGGTGAGCTCGCCGACAAGGTCGATGAAGCCATCGCCGCGGTGCTGGCCAAGGGCCTGCGCACGGCGGATATCGCAACTGCGGGATCCGCGACGGTCAGCACGGCGCAAATGGGCGAGGCACTGCTGGCCGAGCTGCAGGCGCTGCACGGGTAAGTCGCGCCTCCGCAGTCGTTCCCGCCGCTATCTCCGACGTCATCCTGAGGAGCGCGCTCTTGCGCGCCTCGAAGGATGGAGCGCCGACACCGGTGGCCGCATCCTTCGAGGCTCGCCGAAGGCGGCGAGCGCCTCAGGATGACGATGCTGGTGCTTTTGGCGCACGCAAATAAAAATGCCCGGCTCAGCCGGGCATTTTTCGTCAATCGATGTTGCTGCGCTCAGTACAGCGGGAAGCGCTCCGGATAGCCGCCGAGATCCCACTGCGAATTCAAGGGCTGGCGGTCGGTCGGGCGGTTCAGGTTTTCGCGGGCGAAGGAGTAGCCCGGCGGGAAGGCGTAATCGCTGAACTTGCGGTCGCCGGGCAGCACTTCGACGCCGGCATCGAGCCAGGACCGCTTGGTCACGAACACGCGGGTACGCGGACCGGACATGTAGGAGGTGTTGGGGCCGCTGCGGCCGTAGGCAATCGGGCGACCGCGGTCGTCATATTTGCGCTTGGCGGCATCGGCCTGGGTGGCGCCAAGGCCCACCGCAACCACGGCGATCGCCGCGAGCAGCTTTGCAATCGTCTTCGCGGCGGGGAATTTCACGGTCATTACATCCTCATGGGCGTCAGGTGGGGCGAGCGATGCGGCGCACCCTGATTTGCTGCCAGTTTAGCTGCCGCAGGTATAGGGCCACAAGGTCAATCCGGCCACACCCCATCACATAATGCCCGCCGCGGCGGAATGTTGCATCAGGACCAGAGGCTTGAGCCTGATCGGGCGCTTCGATGTTCACAAACTGCCGCGCAGCAGCGGATTTTGGGCGCCGGTGACCCAGTCGGCAGAGGTCGCGCTCAGCGCCGACCCGGTGGAGCAACTGCCGCGCTTGAGTTCGGCGTGGGCGAACAATTCCGCCAGTTTCGGGTCACCGCCGGCGGTCAGCAGGATCAGCCGATTGAGGGTGCAGGCGATGGCGGCGCGGCGCGCCGGCAGGCTGTCGCCCTGGCAGGACCAGCCGGAAATCCGCAGGTTGGCGGTGTCGAGGTTTTTCATGAAGCCGAGGCAGCGCTGGACGTCATTCATGCGATCGGCGAAGCCGAACAGCGACACCGGGCCGAACTTGCTGTCGACGATGCCTTCACCGGCGATTTCCCTGGTGCCGTCGGGGTCCATGCGGGCGGCAACGGCGGCGGCCGGCGGCCCGTCAGCGCTGGCCTCGGCGCCGGGGCGGTACAATTCCAGCTCGGCAATCGGCCTTTCATGGGGGGCGGCCCAGCGCAGGATATCCTTGCGGCCGCCATCCGGATGCCGAAGGATTTCGTAAGTCTCTGTTTTGCCAGAAGAATCGAACTGGCTGACGGCAAAAGCCGGATGCGAACGCGCAGCCACGCTCCAGCCTGTCCGGGCCGGCTCCGTGGGCGTCTCCAGTTCGATGCGGTCGAACAGGGTGACGGCGACGATGACAAGGAAGGCCAGGCCCCCCATATAGGCCACCAAGTGCACGATGGTGCGCTGGCAGTCGTCGGCAAAGCTCTGCAAGGCCGGGTGGATGCCGGCATGGCGGGCACGATGTTCGGCTGGAATTGAACGCATCAGAACACACAGGTGGGCGCGAAATCGTCGGAAGTTGTCTTGCTCGCGTTTTTCGCATAGAAGCGCTGCCTCTTCCCTTTCCGCTGTGAGCGGGGGCGAAGCATTTTTCTTCGGAGAGTGAACGATGGGTTACAAAGTCGCGCTGGTCGGAGCGACCGGCAATGTCGGGCGTGAAATGCTCAACATCCTGGACGAACGTAAATTCCCCGCTGACGAGGTGGTGGCGCTGGCCTCCCGCCGCAGCATGGGCGTCGAAGTGTCCTATGGCGACCGTACCCTGAAATGCAAAGCGCTGGAGCATTACGACTTCAGCGACGTCGACATCTGCCTGATGTCGGCCGGCGGCGCCGTGTCCAAGGAATGGTCGCCGAAGATCGCCGCGGCCGGCGCCGTGGTGATCGACAATTCGTCGCAGTGGCGGATGGATCCGGACGTGCCGCTGATCGTGCCGGAGGTGAACGCCGACGCGGTTGCCGGCTTCACCAAGAAGGGCATCATCGCCAATCCGAACTGCTCGACCGCGCAGCTGGTGGTGGCGCTGAAGCCGCTGCACGACAAGGCTGTGATCAAGCGCGTGGTGGTCTCGACCTATCAGTCGGTGTCGGGCGCCGGCAAGGAAGCGATGGACGAATTGTTCTCGCAGACCAAGGCCGTCTACACCAACAGCGAACTGGTCAACACCAAATTCCCGAAGCGGATCGCCTTCAACGTCATCCCGCAGATCGACGTGTTCATGGAAGACGGCTTCACCAAGGAAGAGTGGAAGATGATGATGGAGACCAAGAAGATTCTTGATCCCAAAATCAGGCTGACCGCGACCTGCGTGCGCGTGCCGGTGTTCGTCGGCCACTCCGAAGCGGTCAACATCGAATTCGAGAACCCGATCTCGGCCGATGAAGCCCGCGACATCCTGCGCAACGCGCCGGGTTGCCTGGTGATCGACAAGCGTGAGCCCGGCGGCTACGTCACGCCCTATGAATCCGCCGGCGAGGACGCCACCTACATCAGCCGCATCCGTGAGGACAACACGGTGGAAAACGGCCTGGTGCTGTGGTGCGTGTCCGACAACCTGCGCAAGGGTGCGGCGCTCAACGCGATCCAGATCGCGGAATGCCTGATCAACCGCAAGCTGATCAGCGCGAAGAAGAAAGCGGCGTAACTTGCTTACCCTCCCTTAGCGCAGCGAAGCTGCGCGAGAGGGGAGGGTCGTTTGTTGCCGGCGGAGCCGGCAGCGAGCGGGGTGGGGTGACAGCGCCTCGGTGAGACGATGGTCTCTCCTCCTGCTCTGCCCGCTTCTTTGACCATTGGTTCGGACTGCGATCGGAGCTTCACCCCACCCCGACGCGCATCACGCTTCGCGTGCCGCACGTCGACCCTCCCCTCCAGGGGAGGGTGAAGTTACCTCACCGACACGAATTCCTTCGCTTCCTGATCCAGCACCGACAGCGAGCCCACCGCGACGCCGAAATAGGCGCCGTGCAGCTGCAGCTCGCCGCGGATGATGGCGGATTTGACGAACGGGAAGGTCAGCAGATTTTCCAGGCTGCGCATCACCGCGGCCTTTTCGATGCGGGTGGCAAAATCCGTCATGGTCTCATGGCCGCGGATCTCGACCTTCTCACCGGGCTTGATGAACATCGACATCCAGCGCCCGATGAAATCGCCGGGCGATAGCGGCGCGGCGTTGTCGACGAAGGCGCGGATGCCGCCGCATTGTGCGTGGCCGAGCACCACGATGTGCTTCACCTTCAGCACCTGAACGGCATATTCCAGCGCCGCCGAAACGCCGTGGGCGCCGCCGTCGGGCTGATACACCGGCACAAGGTTGGCGATGTTGCGCACCACAAAGAGTTCACCGGGGCTGGCGTCGAAGATGACCTCCGGTGACACGCGTGAATCGCAACAGCCGATCACCATCACTTCCGGGGACTGCCCGCGCTCCGACAGTTCGCGATAGCGCGACTGCTCGGTGGGCAGCCGCTGCGCGGTGAAGGTCTGGTAGCCGGAGATCAGGTTCGCTGGGAAGGTCATGGGTACCTCATGGGTTGCCCCGATTCACCATAGGACGCAGCTGCGAACAAGCCTTTCGGGCCGCCGGCCGAAATGTTATCGCGGCATGGCCATAAACCGAGGGAAGAACGCCATGATCCGTCCGCGCCGCAGTCTGCTGTTCATGCCGGGATCGAACCCGCGTGCGCTGGAAAAGGCCCGCACCCTGCCGGTGGACGGCGTCATCCTCGACCTCGAGGACGCAGTGGCGCCGGACGCCAAGGCCGCCGCGCGCGACAACATCGCCGCGGCGGTTGCCGCCCGCGGCTTCGGCAAGCGCGAGGTGATTATCCGCATCAACGCGCTGGATTCCCCTGGTGGATCGACGACGTGACCATGGCCGGCAAGGTCAGGCCCGACGGCATCCTGGTGCCCAAGGTGTCCAGCGTGGAGGATTTGTCGGCGATCGCCGACCGGCTCAGCGACATCAATGCCGACATGGCGATCAAGGTCTGGGCGATGATCGAGACCTCGCGCGCCATCCTGCATTGTGAGGAACTGGCGGCGTGTTCGAAGGATTCCGAGATGCGGCTGGCCGGCTTCGTGTTCGGCCCCAACGACATCGCCCGCGAGACCCGCATCGCGATGCGGCCCGGCCGCGCGGCCATGCTGCCGATGATCACCCATTGCGTGCTGGCGTCACGGTTGTACGGCCTCGACATCCTCGATGGCCCTTATAGCGGCATCGGCGATGCCGAGGGCTTTGCCGAAGAAGCCGCCCAGGGCCGCGACCTTGGCTTCGACGGCAAGACGCTGATCCATCCCGGCCAGATCGAGGCCTGCAACCGGATCTTTACGCCGCCGGACGACGAAGTGGCGCAGGCGCGTCGCATCCTCGCGGCCTTCGCACAGCCGGAAAACGCCTCGCGCGGCGCTATTCAGCTTGACGGCAAGATGGTGGAGCGGCTGCACGCCGAGATGGCCAAGCGCACCATCGCGATTGCGGATGCGATCGCGGCCATGGGGTGACGAGGACATTGCTGCCGTAGGATGGGGTGAGCCAACGGGTCGCGCGAAGCGCGCCCGATGATAAACTCCGCGAAACCCATCGCAGCAGTCAATAGCGGGATGGGTTTCGCAAGCGCTCAACCCATCCCGCGTTCGGTGCTTACGCCCAGGCGCGTTCGGTCTTCGCCTTGGCTTCGTAGGCGTCGATGGAGGTCTGCTTTTCCTTGGTCAGGCCGATGTCGTCGAGGCCGTTGAGCATGCAGTGCTTGCGGAACGCGTCGATCTCGAAATGCACCGTGCCGCCGTCGGGGCCGCGGATTTCTTGGGCCGCCAGATCGATGGAGACGGTGGCGTTGGCGCCGCGCTCGGCGTCGTCGAACAGCTTGTCGAGGTCGTCCTGGGAGACGCGGATCGGCAGCACGCCGTTCTTGAAGCAGTTATTGTAGAAGATGTCGCCGAACGAGGTCGAGATCACGCAGCGGATGCCGAAGTCGAGCAGCGCCCAGGGCGCGTGCTCACGGCTCGAGCCGCAGCCGAAATTGTCGCCGGCGACCAGGATCCTGGCGTTGCGATAGGCCGGCTTGTTGAGGATGAAGTCCGGGTTCTCGCTGCCGTCGTCCTTGTAGCGCGCTTCGGAAAACAGGCCCTTGCCGAGACCGGTGCGCTTGATTGTCTTCAGGTACTGTTTCGGGATGATCATATCGGTGTCGACATTGATCACCTTCATCGGCGCGGCGACGCCTTCCAGCGTGGTGAACTTTTCCATGAGCGTTTTCCCAGATTGAGGTGGCGTTTTAGCCCGATCGGGGCTGGGGTCCAAGGCCGATTTGCGCAGGGCTAGTCCTTCACCTGCGCCTCGATGGCCTCCATGTCGTCATCCGACAGGCCGAAATGGTGGCCGATCTCGTGGATCAGGACATGGCGGACGATATGGCCCAGGGTCTCGTCGTGTTCGGCCCAGTAATCCAGGATCGGCCGGCGATACAGCCAGATCATGTTGGGCAGCTGCCCGGTGTTGTCGTGGCTCTGGAACGGCAGGCCGACGCCCTGGAACAGGCCGAGCAGGTCGAATTCGGTCTCGGCCTGCATCTCTTCCAGCACCTCCTCGGTGGGAAAGTCGTCGACCCGGATGATCACACCCTCGCACAGCGCGCGAAAGGTCTGGGGCAGGCGCGCGAACATGTCGTGCGCCATCTCTTCCATTTCGGCGAGGGTCGGGGATCTTGCTGACGGCCACATGCCGTCTTCTTAGGAGATCGCGGCGGATTGCGCAAAAGCCGGGTTTCCGGCCGGCGGATGCGGTTGACGGCGGGGCGACAATCGGGGACTTTGCCCTCCGAATGGGTTCGGTTCGGGGCGTTATGATGCGGCTTACAGCAGCAATGATCGGGTTTGCGATGGCGACGGGATCGCTGGCGATGGCATCGCTGCCGTCAGCCTCGGCGCAGGCCCAGACCGCAGCGCCGCGCCTGGCGCAGGCGCAGCAGGCGGAACTCCCGGCGCAAAGCCGAAGGCCGCGCGCGCGGGTGCGGATCTATCGCAACGATGGCAGGCCTGATGTTTCCCCGCGCTACAATCCCGGGCCCAACGCCGTGCGCGATTGCACTGCCACTTATGTGCAGGAGTTCCGCCCGAGCGGCACGGTCATCGTTCCGCGCATGAACTGCTTCTGGCGTCCGGGCTAAATCGTCTCGGTCCGCCGACTCGCATTCACGATCGCGTCGATTTGTTCCGTCGCTGCGACAGAACATCCCGCATCTTGTTGTCGCATCAGCCATTCACTTTGTATTCACGTCCGGCGACCTAGCGTTGCTTCACGGGCGATGAAACAACACTGCAATGATGCCCAACGAAGGAGCGACACCACATGAACGTGAAAAAGATTTTCGGCTTGTTTGCCGTCGCGGGACTGCTGTTCGTGACGGCCCCGGCGCAGCAGGCCAGCGCGATGTCGCTCGGTAGCCCCGGTGTTGCCGCAGCCGTGCAGAATGGTGCCGGTGAAAAACTCACCACCGAGGTGCAGTATCGGCGTCATCACCACGGCTATCGCCCGCATCACGGCTACCGTCGTCACCATGGCTGGCACCGCCCGCCCGTGATCCGTCGGCACCACGGCTGGCATCACGGCCGTCCGCATCACCGCCGTCATTTCCGCTATTGATCGACTCACGATCGAACACCAACGGGCCCGCTTGCGGGCCGTTGCACTGTGCCGCGCGTCGCGTTGTCGCGGAAACGATATGCGGCGAAATGCATTATGTGAATTATATGAGATGTCACCAACGACGACGAGGACAGACATGAAAACCTGGATTGGCGCAGCCTTCATCGCGGCAACGGTCAGTTTGAGCGGCGGTCTGACAGCCGGATCGGCGAATGCGGCGCCGCAAGCGCAGCAAAAAGCCGACGCTGCCAGCAAGTCGAAGGCAACCAAGGCCACCGATGTCAGCGCGCGCCGCCGGCACCATCACCACAGGCACCACGGCTACCATTCGCGCTACTACGGTCCACGCTACGGTTACGCGCGTCCTTACTATCGCTCCTATGTCGGCCCGACATATTATAGCGGCTCCCCGTACTACGGATCCTATGGTTATGCCCGGCCGGCCTATTACGGCAGCTCGTTCTATGGCCCGCGGCCGTATGGTTACGGCGGCTATCGCCCGTATCGCAGCTATGCCTATGGCGCCTACGGTTACGGCGGCGGATATGGCTTCGGTGGCGGACCGCTCCGTGTCGGATTTGGTCTCGGCTTCGGCGGCTGGTAGCAGGACCTCGTCACTCACGTAAACATCAACGGGCGCCCATCGGGCGCCCATTTCGTTTCGGCCGTCGCAGCATTCATGATGCATTCACCTCGGCTTCGGTAGCCCTTTCCCAAGGGCACAATCTCGGCCGTTGGGAGGAACCTCGATGATGAACATGCGAATCGTCAGGCGTGGGCTGGTGCGCGCGTTCGGCGCGGCTGCAGCAGCCGCCTTTGTGATATCAGCCGCGCCTGCGGCGCAGGCGCTGTCGCCGATCGGCGCGGGTGGATCGCCGGCCGCACGGCAGGCGCCAGACGCGTTGACGACGCAGATCCGTTTCGGCGGTCACCATGGCGGTGGCGGTTTCCACGGCGGCGGAGGTGGCTTTCATGGTGGCGGTGGATTCCGCGGCGGAGCACCGGCATTCCACGGTGGGGGCGGCGGGTTCAGGGCTGCGCCGTCCTTTCGCGCCGGTCCGGCCTTTCACGGCGGCGGCTTCCGGCACGGCCACGGTTTCCATGGCGGCGGCCTGCGCTACGGCGCGCCGTTCATCGCGCGGCGCCATGTCTATGCACCCGCGCCCTACTATGGTTCTCGCCGGCATCACTTCCGCCCGCGCTACTACGGCTATGCGCCGGTCTACTACGGGCCCCGTTACTATCATCCGCGCCGCTTCTGTCGGATCGTGATGACCTACTACGGACCGCGAAAAATCTGTCGCCATCGCCCGTGGGTACGCCATCACTGGCGGCACCATCACCGGCGCTTCAATGTGTATTGGTAGCTAACCGTCGCCGTAACCAAACAACGCAGCTGTCATCGCCCGCCCTGCGCGCAATTGCGCGACAGGACCGGGCGATCGAGTAAACGTTGTCGTCGGGAATAAAGTCTCAAGATCGCGTTTACTGGGTCCCCGCATACGCGGGGACGACAGTTCGCGTATGAGGAGCGTGTAAGGCGTCGCCTCAGCGCCACTCCCTGATATCGACGAAGTGTCCGGCGATCGCTGCGGCCGCAGCCATCGCCGGCGACACCAGATGGGTGCGGCCCTTGTGGCCCTGACGTCCCTCGAAGTTGCGGTTCGAGGTCGAGGCGCAGCGCTCTTCCGGCGACAACTTGTCCGGGTTCATCGCCAGGCACATGGAGCAGCCCGGCTCGCGCCATTCGAAGCCCGCCTTGAGGAAGATCTTGTCGAGGCCTTCGGCTTCCGCCTGCTCCTTCACCAGACCTGAGCCCGGCACGATCATGGCGCTGACATTCCCGTTCACCGTCTTGCCTTCGACGACCTTGGCGGCGGCGCGCAGATCCTCGATGCGGCCATTGGTGCAGGAGCCGATGAAGATGCGGTCGAGTTTGATGTCGGTGATCTTCGTGCCCGCGACCAGGCCCATATAGGCCAGCGCGCGTTCCTTGGAGAGGCGCTTTGCCTCGTCGGCGATCTCGGCAGGATCAGGCACCTTGCCGCTGATCGAGATGACGTCCTCAGGGCTCGTGCCCCAGGTCACGATGGGTGGCAGCCTGGCTGCGTCGAGGCGCAATTCGTGATCGAAGAACGCGCCTTCATCGGAACGCAGGGTTTCCCAATAGCGCTGGGCTTCGTCCCACATGGCGTCCTTCGGCGACATCGGACGGCCCTTTAGGAATGCGTAGGCCTTCTCGTCCGGCGCGATCAGCCCGGCGCGGGCGCCGCCCTCGATCGACATGTTGCAGACGGTCATGCGGCCTTCCATCGACAGCGCGCGGATCGCCTCGCCGGCATATTCCAGCACATAGCCGGTGCCGCCGGCCGTGCCGATCTCGCCGATGATCGCCAGGATGATGTCCTTGCCGGTGACGCCGTCCGGCAGCGCGCCGTCGACGGTGACGCGCATGTTCTTCGCCTTCTTCTGGATCAGCGTCTGGGTCGCCAGCACGTGCTCCACTTCGGAGGTGCCGATGCCATGGGCCAGCGCACCGAATGCGCCGTGGGTCGAGGTGTGGCTGTCGCCGCAAACGATCGTGGTGCCCGGCAGGGTGAAGCCCTGCTCGGGGCCGATGACGTGGACGATGCCCTGGCGCTTGTCGAATTCGTTGTAATATTCGATGCCGAATTCGCGGACGTTCTCCGCCAGCGTCGCGATCTGCTCGGTGCTCTCCGGATCCGGATTGGGCTTCGAGCGATCGGTGGTCGGCACGTTATGGTCGACCACGGCCAGCGTCTTCTCGGGGGCGTGGACCTTGCGGCCTGCGGTGCGCAGCCCTCGAAGGCCTGCGGCGAAGTCACTTCATGGACCAGGTGGCGATCGATGTAGAGCAGGCAGGTGCCGTCATCGGCCTCATGCACCAGATGGTCGTTCCAGATCTTGTCGTACAGGGTGGTCGGTTTTGCGGAGTCGGTCATTGGATCAAGCCTCGAAAGGATGGGTGAGCCAGCGGGTGTGTCGCGCAAGGTGGTTGCCGTATGGCGGCGAGGCACGCGCTGAAAAAGCGGCGGCTAGACGGACAGCGTCAGAGCTTTCGAAGTTCGGCGGCGATCGACGTCGTGAAACGCCCGAAGAATCTTCCCGGCAGCCGGCAGTGATCGTCGATCACGATGCGGGCAGCGCGCTGGTACAGGTCTGGAAACATTCCAACCATATAGCACCCGCGGGCGGTTACGCCAATGCCGAGGGGTGATTGGGAGCTCCGCAGTCAGCCCCACGCAGCCAACAAAAAAGCGCGGCTTGCGCCACGCTTTCTGTACCAAATCAATGCAGCGACGCGATGATTTCGAGGTAGTTTCGGAAGTTACTTGGCAGCCGCAGCGACCGGGCGCTCGGTCTTCTTCTCGACGATGCGGGCCGACTTGCCGCGCAGGTTGCGCAGGTAATACAGCTTGGCGCGACGCACCTTGCCGCGACGCACAACCTTGATCGAGTCGATCATCGGGGACATCACCGGGAAAACGCGCTCGACGCCTTCGCCGTAGGAAATCTTGCGGACGGTGAAGCTCTCGTTGAGCCCGCCGCCGTTGCGGCCGATGCAGACGCCTTCATAGGCCTGCACGCGCGAACGCTCGCCTTCGACAACTTTCACGTTGACGATGACGGTATCGCCGGGACCGAACTCCGGAATGGTCTTGCCGTCGATCAGCTTGTCGTATTGCTCTTTTTCGAGCGTCTGAATCAGGTTCATCGAAATCTCCATCGGCGGCGCGCCCAGACGTCGCGCGGGCTGCGCTCGAAACTCATACCCTGCCATTGCACGGATTTGGCGCTGCTATACGGGAAACCAAAGCGGTTGTCACCCGTCCGTCGTGATTTTTGGTGGTTTTCGTTTTTTGCCCGATTCTGGCGCAATCGGACGTGCCGCCCAAAGATCAGGCCTGCGGCTTTCGGTCAGTCTTTCCGCCTCGGCACGCCGCCATTTGGCAACCTTGGCGTGGTCACCGGAGGCCAATACCTCCGGAATCCCGCGGTCTTCGAAGATTTGCGGCCGGGTATATTGCGGGTATTCCAGCAGACCGTCGGAAAAGCTCTCGTCGGTCCCGGATCTCGAGTTTGCCCATCACGCCGGGCAAGAGCCGCACACAGGCGTCGATCACGGTCATGGCGGCAATTTCGCCGCCGGACAGCACGTAATCGCCAATCGAGACTTCCTCGAGACCGCGGGCGTCGATGACACGCTGGTCGATGCCCTCGAAGCGACCGCAGACGATCAACGGTCCCGGTCCGGCGGCCAGTTCCGCCACCCGCGCCTGGGTCAATGGCCGACCGCGCGGGCTCATCACCAGCCGAGGATGGTCTTGCGGCAAACCTGTGGCATCGATCGCCGCCGCCAGCACGTCGGCGCGCAGCACCATCCCCGGCCCGCCGCCGGCCGGGGTGTCGTCGACGCTGCGATGGCGATCAGTGGCGGAGGCCCGGATGTCGCGGGCTTCCAGCGTCCACAGGCCGGAGGCCAGTGCACGGCCGGCCAGGCTGATGCCCAGCGGCCCGGGAAACATCTCGGGAAACAAGGTCAGCACGGTGGCGCGCCATATGGGGGTGTGGGTGGAGGTCATCGCTTTCCATGGCGTGTCTCGGCGAGAGCGTCAAACGGTGAGGCGCCGGCCTTGTGCCCCGGATGCTGCGCAATACGTCGCGCAGCGGCGTAGTGCGCTGCTAATCAGGGGTCCAGCTGTTCTGGAAACCGGGATCCCGGATCTGCGGAGCAGCATGCGATGCTGCGCATCGCCATGCCGCACCGCGTCCGGGACACGAGAGTTCTACCCTTCCGCCTCGTCCGGCGAATCGCCGTCGATCTCGCCGGGCAGTTCGATGATGACCTTGCCGGCCTTCAGGTCGACGGTCGGCACCACCGCATTGGTGAACGGCAGCATCAAGGTGTTGCCCTCGGGCGGGGCGATCTCGATGATGGTGCCGGCGCCGAAATCGTGGATGGCGATGACGCGGCCGATCGGTGCATCCGCTGCATCGACAGCCGCCAGCCCGATCAGATCGGCATGGTAATATTCGTCATCGTCGGTCTCGGGCAGCCGGTCGCGCGGGATGTACAGTTCGATGCCGTTGAGGCGTTCAGCGTCCTCGCGGCTGCTGACGCCCTTGAAGGTCGCCACCAGATGGCCCTTGCCCTCGCGGGCGGTGGCCACTTCGAAGGTGCGGCCGCCATCTTTGGTCTTGAGCTGGCCGTAAGTCATCACGGTCAGCGGATCTTCGGTAAACGTCCAGAGCTTGACCGCGCCGCGGATGCCATGCGGCGCGCCGATGCGCGCGACGCAGATCTGTGCGGCGGGCATCAGCCCTTACTTCTTGGCAGCGGCTTCGGCAGCGGCCTTGCGCTCCTTGCGGGGCACGGCCTTTTCCGGATTGTTGCGGGCTTCGCGCTTGGCAACGCCGGCGGCATCGAGGAAGCGCGCGACGCGATCCGAGGGCTGCGCGCCCTTGGCGAGCCAGGTCTTGACCTTCTCCATGTCGAGCTTCAGGCGCAGGTCGTTGTCCTTGGCCAGCAGCGGGTTGAAGTAGCCGAGACGCTCGATGAAGCGACCATCGCGGGGGAAGCGCGAGTCGGCGACGACGACGTGATAGACGGGACGCTTCTTGGTGCCGGCACGGGCAAGACGGATGACGACGGACATGGGATTCTCCTGAGTGTGTTCGTTTGAATGTGAGTGATTGGAAACGCTTATTTCTTTTTCCCGAAACCGGGAAAACCGCCGAGGCCCGGAAGCGTCGGCTTGCCGAGTCCTCCGAGACCCGGAAATTCCTTGGGCAGCGACGGCATGCCCTGCGGCAGTCCGCCGGGCATCTTCTCGGCCATCGCCTTCATCTGCTCCGGCGAGGGCATGCCACCGCCGCCAAAGCCCATGGCCTGGGCGATGCCGGCCATCGGCCCGCGCTTGCCCTGACCCATGGCCTTCATCATGTCGGCCATGTTGCGGTGCATTTTCAGCACCTTGTTGACTTCCTCGACTTTCAGGCCGGCACCGGCGGCGATGCGCTTCTTGCGGCTGGCCTTGAGGATGTCGGGGTTCTTGCGTTCCTGCCGCGTCATCGAGTCGATGACCGCGATCTGACGCTTGACGATCTTGTCGTCGAGATTGGCGGAGGCGATCTGGTTCTTCAGCTTAGCGATGCCGGGCATCATGCCCATCAGGCCGCTGAGGCCGCCCATGTTGGTCATCTGGATCAGCTGCTCGCGCATGTCCGAGAGATCGAACTGGCCCTTGCGCATGCGTTCCGCGGTGCGCGCGGCCTTCTCGGCGTCGATATGGGCGGCGGCCTTTTCCACCAGCGAGACGACGTCGCCCATGCCGAGGATGCGGCCGGCGATGCGGCTGGGGTGGAAGTCTTCCAGCGCGTCGGTCTTTTCACCGGTGCCGATCAGCTTGATCGGCTTGCCGGTCACGGCGCGCATCGACAGCGCCGCGCCGCCGCGGCCGTCGCCGTCGACGCGGGTCAGCACGATGCCGGTGAGGCCGACGCGCTGGTCGAACGAGCGCGCCAGATTGACGGCGTCCTGACCGGTCAGCGAATCCGCCACCAGCAGCACCTCATGCGGGTTGGCGGCGGCTTTGATCTCCGCGGCTTCCGCCATCATGTCTTCGTCGAGGGTGGTGCGGCCGGCAGTGTCGAGCAGCACCACGTCGTAGCCGCCGAGTTTTGCGGCCGACAGCGCACGTCGCGCGATATCGGCGGGCTTCTGGCCGGCAACGATCGGCAGGGTCTGGATGTCGAGGTCGCGGCCGAGCACCGCGAGCTGCTCCATCGCCGCCGGGCGATAGATGTCGAGCGAGGCCATCAGCACCTTGCGCTTGTCGCGCTGGGTCAGGCGGCGGGCGAGTTTTGCGGTGGTGGTGGTCTTGCCGGAGCCCTGCAGGCCGACCATCATGATGGCCACGGGCGGCACGGCGACGAGATCGATGCCGCCTTCGCCGTCGGCGCCAAGGGTCTTGACCAGCTCGTCATGGACGATCTTGACGACCATCTGGCCGGGGGTCACCGACTTGACGACGGTGGCGCCGATGGCCTGTTCGCGGACACGCGCAACGAAGTCGCTGACCACGTCGAGCGAGACGTCGGCCTCGAGCAGCGCGCGGCGCACCTCGCGCATGGCGGCATCGACATCGGCTTCCGACAGCGCGCCGCGCCCGGTCAACCGGTCGAGAATTCCGCCAAGCTTTTCCGACAGATTGTCGAACATCAGATCATCGCACCCTGCGTCGCCATCCGGATGATGGACGAGTAACCAAACACTTTTGCGCCCGAGGGCGCATCGCGCTGTCGGGCGTTGACCTCCGGCCTCACGGGCCGGTCGGCGGGTCGAAAAGAGAACTTTCCGAGATTTGAGGGCATCAATACGGCAAACTGCCGGGAAGTCAATGTTTTGAGGTGGGGGAGGCCGGAATGGCTCCCGAAACGACCGAAAAACTGTTATATTATGGGCTTCATGAGGGCAAATGCCATGAAACATGTGAGTTTAAGCGAAGCAAAAGCCGATATCGGCCAAGTGTTTGCCGAGGTCGCGCGGGGGCATGCCGTGACCATCAATCCCGATCCGTCTGTCGAGGCTGAGGCAGACCGTATCGCGCGGACCAATCGCGCCATTGATGGCATTCTTGAACTTCGCAAGCATGTCAAACCTGCTTCTATAGAAGAAATCATCGCCTGGAAGAACGAAGGGCGAGAATAGCAGATGCCGCTCGTCATCGACGTGTCCGTCATGGCGAGCTGGCATTTCCCTGACGAATACAACGTTGAGAGTGCCGCGATCCTTGAGATGCTGCGCGGCAGGAAGCACGAGGCGCGGGTTCCCGGGATCTGGTGGTTCGAGATTTACAATGTCCTGGTGCGTGGCGAACGACGGGGACGTTCGACGCTACAGCAAACAGCGCAGTTCCAGGACCTGATAGGTGAACTGCCTATCACAATCGCTCCGATTGCGGATCCAAATGCAATCCTGAATTTGGCTCGCCGCCACCATCTCACCTTCTACGACGCCGCCTATCTCGAACTGGCGCAGCGCGAAAAGGTCGCGCTGGCGACGCTGGATCAGGCGCTGGCGCGCGCGGCGTCGGCCGAAGCGGTGCCGTTGATATCAGCCTGATCAGGCCGCCCTGCCTGCACCCGCGTCGTATTGCTGCTGCGAGGCCAGAACCTGCCCGATATGGGTTTCGGCCCAGATCCGCAGGCTATCGACGGTGGCCGACAAGGTCGCCCCCAGCGGCGTGATGGAATATTCCACCGTCACCGGCACGGTGGCGATGGCCCTGCGGCTGACCAGCCCGTCGCGCTCCAGGCTTTTCAGGGTTTGCGACAGCATCTTCTGCGAAATGCCCTCGATCTGGCGCCGCAGCTGGTTGAAGCGGACCGGTCCGTCGCCAAGCAGGCCAAGCACCAGAACGGCCCATTTATCGGCGATCCGGTCCAGCACGATGCGGGTCGGGCAGTTGTCCGAATAGGCGTTGGGGGTCTGCGACATGAAGGCGGTCTCCTGGTGGTAACCAGCTTATGTGAGGGTGCCTTCTTCACAGCTGCTAACAAATTCCATAGCTAGTACCGAATAGTTACTACATGGAGAATCCAATGAAAATCGCCCTGATCGGCGCCACCGGCCGTGCCGGCTCGCAAATTCTCGCCGAACTCAGCCGCCGCGGCCACCACGTGACGGCTATTTCCCGCAATCCGGCGAAGACACCGGCGTTGCCCGGGGTGACGCCGGTGCAGGCCGACGCCAACGACGCCGCCACCCTGGTGCCGGTCCTGAAGGGCCACGACGCCGTGATCAGTTCGGTGCATTTCCTCGCCAGCGACCCGCACAAGCTGATCGAGGCCGTCAAATCGGCTGGTGTTCCGCGCTATCTGGTGGTCGGCGGCGCCGGCAGCCTGGAGGTCGCGCCCGGCGTGAAGCTGATCGATACCCCGGAGTTTCCGGAAATCTACAAGGCCGAGGCCGCTGCCGGTGGCGTATTCCTCGATGTGCTGCGCAAGGAACCGAGCCTCGACTGGACCTTCCTGTCGCCATCAGCGCTGTTCATCCCCGGCGAGCGCACCGGCAAGTTCCGGCTCGGCGGCGATCAGTTGCTGGCCAACGACAAGGGCAGCAGCATTTCGTTCGAGGACTATGCCATCGCCATGGCTGACGAGATCGAAAAGCCGGCGCATTCCCGCGCGCGCTTCACGGTCGGCTACTAAACCCGTTGCCCGGCTTGCCAAACAGGCCGGCCATTTACATCTGATGCAAGCCGCGCCTCCCCAAGGCGTGGCTTGTTTCGCATGGACCTGTCTCGCCTCATGCCGCTCACGCGCCGCCGTCTTCTGACATCGCTGGCCGGGCTCGCCGTGACCGCGGGCCTGTCGACCGCCTGGATCTCCCGCATGAGCAACTATGATGGTCCCGTCTCCGACCATTTCGACGGCAAGACCTTCTTCGATCCGGACGGCGTGCCGCCGAAGAAACTTGGCGAGGTGCTGCGCTGGCAGTTCGGCGGCGGCCGAAAGCGCGAAGCCTGGCCGGAGTGGGTCGAGAATCAGCATGCCGATGCGCCGCCGTCGGCGGTGACGACAGGCGCGCGGCTGTCCTATGTCGGCCATGCAAGCTGGCTCATCCAGACGGCGGGGCTGAACATTCTGGTCGATCCGGTGTGGTCCGATCGGGTCTCACCGGTGTCGTTTGCCGGCCCCAGGCGGCACCATGCGCCGGGCATCGCCTTCGACGCGCTGCCGAAGATCGATGTCGTGCTGGTGTCCCATGGCCATTACGACCATCTCGATATTCCCACGCTGTCGAAGCTGAATGCGCAGATTGCGCCGCGATTCATCACGCCGCTCGGCAATGACGCCACCATGCGCAGCAACGACGCCAGTATCCGGGTCGATGCCTTCGACTGGAACGATCGGGTGGACCTCGGTTCCGGCGTCGGCGTCACGCTGGTGGCGACGCGGCACTGGACCGCGCGCGGGCTGTTCGACCGCAACAAGTCATTGTGGGCGAGCTTCGTGCTGGAGACGCCGGCTGGCAAGCTCTACATCGTTTGCGATTCCAGCTACGGCGACGGCACCCATTTCAAGCGGGTGCGCGACACCCACGGCCCGCTGCGGCTGGCGATCCTGCCGATCGGCGCCTACGAGCCGCGCTGGTTCATGAAGGACCAGCACATGAATCCCGAGGACGCCGTGATGGCGCTGGCGGATTGCGGCGCCGAGCAGGCGCTGGCGCACCACCACGGCACGTTCCAACTCACCGACGAGGCCATCGATGCGCCGGTGACCGGATTGCATCAGGCACTCGACGGGGCCGAGGTGCCGCGCGAGCGCTTTGTCGCGCTGAAGCCCGGGCAGGTGTTTGAGATTTAGGCTAGCGAAGGGCTCGTTCCCCGGACGCGGTGCACTGCCCCGCTCTTGCGGCGTTGTGCACCGCAGATCCGGGGCCCCCTATCGCAGGAAGCTGGATCCCGGATCTGCGGTGCGGCATAGCGGCGATGCAAGTGCATCGCCTGAGAATGCCGCACCGCGTCCGGGACACGAGACCGATGTTACTACTGCGCCGGCTTGATGGCCCAGGAAACGCTGACCGTCACCCGCAGCGTTTCTTCACCCTGCGCGATCGGCGCCGAAGCCGCCATGTCAGCCATCTTGCGGTACATCATCGGTGCGGGAGCGCCGCCGCCTTCTTCGGAAATACTGACCGGCGCGCCGAGGGTGACCCCTGCCGCCTTGGCGTAGATTTCGGCCTTGCGACGGGCATCGGCGATCGCCTGGTCACGGGCTTCGTCGAGTAGCTTCGACGCCTTCTCGACCATGAAATTGATGCCGCCGATCTCGTTGGCGCCGGAGGCCGCCAGCGTATCGATGGTGGCCGCCACCTTGGTGACGTCACGCAGCCGGATGGTGACGCGATTGCTGGCACGATAGCCGGTCACGACGTTGGGGCCGGGCTTTGTCTGCTGCGCATATTGCGGCTGCAGCGACAGCCGCGAGGTCTGGACGTCCTTTTGATCGATCCCGGCGCTCTTCAGCTCCAGCAGCACCTTGCCCATGGCGTTGTTGTTGGCCTCGGAAGCCGCGCGCGCGGTCTTCGCTTCCGACGTGACGCCGCCATCGATGACAGCCATGTCCGGCGGCACCGAGACGGTGCCTTCGCCTGTCACGGAGATCGTCGGCGGTGGAATGACCTGCGCAAGTGCGGGGGTGACGGCGAGCGTGCCGGCCAGTGCGGCGAGAATGAGATGCTGTTTCATTCCCGATCCTTCTGACCTGTCCAAGGCTTCTTTATGGCGATTTCTTTAGGGCGGTCCGTCGCATCGCTACTTCAACGGCACATAGACGTTGATCACCAGCTTGTCCTCCGCGGTCTTCAGCGGATCGGTGATGTATTCCTCGATAAAAGTGTCCTTGGCTTCCAGCTTCTTGTTGTCGAGGTGATTGGTGATCGCCTCATAGGTGTTGTCCATGTTGTCGTAGGAGCCGCGATGCACGAACTTCAGCGCCTTGCCTTCGGGCGATTTGCCCATGGTCATGGCCTTGGGCAGGTTCTTCGGCTCCTGGTCGACCGGGATTTCGGCCAGGAAGGTGAAGCCGGTGTCGTCGGTGGAGGTGTAGACGATCATCGAATTGCCCGATGACTTGATGCCCTGCTTGTCGAGCAGCGCGGTGAGCTGCTTGAACGAATCCATCAGGGTGTCGAACGCCGAGTCCCAGTTGGCCTTGCCGTTGAAGGTCAGCACCGCCTTGGGCGTCAGGGTGATCTCCTCGCCGAACGGGTCGGCGGTCTGCACCGGGGGACGGCCGGCACGACCGGAGCCGCCGTCGACGCCGGAGGAGTGGCCGGTGCCGCCGGGGCGGCTGGCGCTGCCGGCGTGGCCGGGGCGGGCGTGGCAGGCACTGCCGGCGCGGGCGTTTCAGGTGGGGTTGCGGGAGCGGTGGCGGCCGGCGGGGTCGCGGGCGGCGCCTGCGCCAGAGCGAGATCCGGCAACAGCGCCGCGGCCGGGATCAGCGCAGCGATGGCAAGGCGAAACAAGCGAGAACCATTCATTCAAATCGTCTCCAGCGCCGCAACATGCGGCAGATCCGACGCGCTGGCGATGCGCGATCCGGCAATACGTTAACACGCAGTTCCGCATTTCGTCCCATGCGAGATCGGCCAATACGTCGTCAAATGGCAGGCCGGATTCGCCGCACTGGCCAATCCAGCCAGCTTCGCCATATAAAGCGGGCGAAACCGGGACATGACATGAGCGCGCTGGCCAACCACGCATTTGCCAAGATGAACGGCATCGGCAACGAGATCGTCGTGATCGACCTGCGCGATAGCACGGCCGCCGTGACGCCGGACGAGGCCCGCGCGGTGGCCGGCCCCGGCGGCGTGCCCTTCGACCAACTGATGGTGCTGCAGAAGCCGCGGCTGGCGGGCACGGATGCCTTCGTGTCGATCTACAACAATGACGGCTCGGAGGCCGGCGCCTGCGGCAACGGCATGCGCTGCGTGGCGCAGCAGACCTTTGCCGATGGCGGCAAGACCGCGCTCACCTTCGAGACCAAGGCTGGGCTGATCAATTGCTGGCAGGGGCCGGCCGCGGACCTCTACACCGTCGACATGGGGGTGCCGAAGTTCGGCTGGCAGGACATCCCGCTGGCCGAGGAGTTTCGCGACACCCGCGGCATCGAATTGCAGATCGGGCCGATCGACGCGCCGATCCTGCATACGCCGTCGGTGGTCAGCATGGGCAATCCGCATGCGATCTTCTGGGTCGACGACATCGCCGCCTACGAACTCGAAAAGTTCGGACCGCTGCTGGAAAACCATCCGATCTTTCCCGACCGCGCCAACATCACGCTGGCCCACGTCGTCGACCGCGATCACATCGGGATGCGGACCTGGGAGCGCGGCGCCGGGCTGACCAAGGCGTGCGGTTCGGCGGCCTGCGCCACCGCGGTGGCGGCAGCCCGGTTGAAGCGCACCAACCGCATCGTGCACATGACGCTGCCCGGCGGCGAACTGACCATCGAGTGGCGCGAGCGCGACGATCACGTCCTGATGACCGGTCCCGCCACCTTCGAATACGCGGGGCGATTCGATCCGGCGCTGTTCAAGTCCGTCGCGTGACATGAGCGTCGAGGTCGTCACCTTCGGCTGCCGCCTCAACAGCTACGAGTCGGAGGTGATCCGCCGAGAGGCGGAAGGTGCCGGCATGTCGGATACCATCGTCATCAACAGCTGCGCCGTCACGTCCCAGGCGGTGGCCCAGGCCCGGCAGTCGATCCGTCGGCTAAAGCGGGAGCGGCCGAATGCCCGCATCGTGGTCACCGGCTGCGCGGCGCAGACCGAGCCTTTAACATTCGCCGGCATGGCCGAGGTCGACCGCGTGGTCGGCAATGGCGACAAGATGCGCAGCATGGCCTGGCGGGATGCGCGCGCGGCGCTGGACCAGCCCGCCTTCGGCACCGGCGACGAGCAAAAGATCGCGGTGGCCGACATCATGGCCGTGCGCGAAATGGCGCCGCATCTGCTTGACGGCTTCCAGAGCGGGCTGCCGCGGGTGTTCGTGCAGATCCAGAATGGTTGCGATCACCGCTGCACCTTCTGCATCATTCCCTATGGCCGCGGCAATTCGCGCTCGGTGCCGATGGGCGGCGTGGTCGATCAGGTCCGCGCTCTGGTCGAAGCCGGCCACGCCGAGATCGTGCTGACCGGCGTCGATCTCACCAGCTATGGCGCCGACCTGCCGGGCGCGCCGAAGCTCGGTTTCCTGGTCAAGCAGATCCTGCGCCATGTGCCGGAGTTGCGCCGGCTGCGGATCTCGTCGATCGATTCCATCGAGGTCGACCGCGACCTGCTCGACGTCATCGCGGACGATGATCGGCTGATGCCGCATCTGCATCTGTCACTGCAGTCGGGCGACGACATGATCCTGAAGCGCATGAAGCGCCGTCATCTGCGCGCCGACGCCATCGGTTTCTGCGCCCAGGTGCGGCGGCTGCGGCCGGACATCGCCTTCGGCGCCGACATCATCGCCGGCTTTCCCACTGAAACGGAAGGCATGTTCGCGCGCTCGCAGGATCTGGTCGCGGAGTGCGACCTGACCTTCCTGCACGTGTTTCCCTATTCGCCGCGGCCGGGCACGCCGGCGGCGCGCATGCCGCAGCTGGCGGGCGCCGTCATCAAGGACCGGGCAAAACGTCTGCGCGCCACCGGCGAGACGGCCTTGCAGCGGCGGCTTGCGACGGAAATCGGCGCCGTGCGAAACGTGCTGATCGAGAGCGCGACGCAGGGCCGCACCGAGCATTTCATCCCGGTGGCGATCGCGGGCGACACGCCCGGCGCGGTGCGGCAGCTGACCGTGGCGGGGCACGACGGCGCACGGCTGGCGGTCTAGCAGTTGCCTCAACCCAAGATAGTGATACCGTTCCGCCACGCGGCGAGAGAGGGTCGCTCCATTTGGGGGAGGGGACAATGCCGTCGGCCATTTCGATCGATTTCATCAACCGCAGCAGCGATATCGACAACAGCCACGTGGTGATCTTCGAGGCGGCGCCGGGGCAGCCGCCGGTGCACACGCTGCGCTTTCACAACAACAGCGGCAGGACGCAGACCTTCGTTTGCTACCAGGCGCCCGGACGCGACCCGAACGGCCATGCGCTGGCCTGGTTCGCGATGCCGATCGCCAGCGGCGTCGAGGTTAATTTCAGGTGGCGGCAGGCCTACGATCTGGCCTGGCTGGAGACGGGCCTGCTGGCGCCGGGCGTGCAGTACGCCGCGTCCAGGTCGTGCCGGTCACGGCCGGCAACAGCATCACGCTGACCGGCGCCGACGGTGCGTTCAGCTTCACCGGCCAGAATTTCGGCGGCCCGGCCAACGAGTTGATCGTTTCCTGCGACGGCACGATCCCCATGAACACGCTGGGTGTCGGCATCGGCATGAGCGGCTCGCCCATCATGGTGGTTCAGGCGGTGCCGAACATCAGATGTGTCTTCACGCCCGTTCCCGAATACTGGGTGACGGTTGCCGATGTGACGCAGGGCGAGGTGATGGACCTGTCCCAGCTCGCGGAAAAGACACAGGTGGCGTTCCCGCCCAATGTCACGGCCATGACCGCAACGCTCACACCCAATCAGAACTGGGATATCCAGCAGGGGCTGGTCGTATAGCCGTCAAGCCCGCCGTGTCACTCCCCGTTCCAGCCGCAGGCCCGCAGCCGCGCATGCAGGTGCGGCGGGGCGGGGGCGACCACGCGGATCGGGTCCTTGTTGCGGGAGATCGGGATCACGATCTCGCGGGCATGCAGATGCAGGGTGGGCTCGCCGAAGCGCGGGCCGGTACCGTAGATATTGTCGCCGACGATAGGCCAGCCCGAGGCTGAACTGTGGACCCGCAACTGGTGGGTGCGGCCGGTGACCGGCTCCAGCGCCATCCAGGCGAGCCCGTCGCCGCGCCCCATCACCCGAAAATTGGTAACGGCCTTCAGTCCCTCGGCGTCCGGCTTCATCCACCAGCCGCGCTCGGCGTTGAGCCGGCCGAGCGGCATGTCGATGGTGCCCTCGTCCTCGACCGGGCCGCCTTCGACAACCGCCCAGTAGGTCTTGGAAATCCGGCTGTGTTTGAACAGCAGGCCCAGGGACGCCGTCGCCTTGCGGTGGCGGCCGAGCACCAGACAGCCGGACGTGTCGCGGTCGAGCCGGTGGGCCAGCACCGGGGGCCGCGGCAGGCCGTAGCGCAGGAACTCGAACGCGGTTTCCAGGTTGGCGCCGCCCTTGGGGCCGCGGTGCACCGGCAGCCCGGCCGGCTTGTCGATCACCAGCATCAAGCCGTCGCGGTGCAGCACCCGGGACAGGATCTCCGCCTCGGTCAGCTCAACCGCGTCGGTGCGCGGCAGCCGGGCTTCGGCTTCTATTTCGTCTTGGCTTTCGTTCATGGCGCGAAACGGCTAACACAGCCCCGACATGAACGACACTCCTGAAACGCCGAAACTGAGCTGGTGGCGGCGGCTGTCCAGCGGCCTGAAACGCACCTCGAGCTCGCTGGGAACCGCGGTCGCCGACCTCGTCACCAAGCGCAAGCTCGACCGCGCCATGCTCGAGGATATCGAGGACGTGCTGCTGCGCGCCGACCTCGGCACCGAGGTGGCGGCGCGGATCGCCAAGGCAGTCGGCCACGGTCGCTACGACAAGGCGATCTCCGCCGACGACGTGAAGGGCGTGGTCGCCACCGAGGTCGAAAAGGTGCTGTCGGCGGTGGCCAAGCCGCTGGTCGTCGACTCCCAGCAGAAGCCCTTTGTGATCCTGGTGGTTGGCGTCAACGGCTCCGGCAAGACCACCACCATCGGCAAGCTCGCCGCAAAATTCTCCGCCGAAGGCCGCAAGGTCATGCTCGCCGCCGGCGACACGCTTCGCGCAGCGGCGATCGAGCAGTTGAAGGTCTGGGGCGAGCGGACAAAGACACCGGTCATCGCCGCCGCGCAGGGCTCGGATTCGGCGAGCCTCGCCTTTACCGCCGTCACCGAAGCCCGCGCCAACAGCCGCGACGTGCTGCTGATCGATACCGCCGGCCGGCTGCAGAACAAGGCCGAGCTGATGGTCGAGCTGGAGAAGGTCGTCCGCGTCATCAAAAAGGTCGACGCGTCGGCGCCGCATGCGGTGCTGCTGGTGCTCGACGCCACGGTGGGACAAAACGCGCTGTCGCAGGTCGAGGCGTTTCATCGTATGGCTGGGGTCACCGGCCTGGTGATGACCAAGCTCGACGGCACCGCGCGCGGCGGCATCCTGGTGGCGCTGGCGGAGAAGTTCAAACTGCCGGTGCATTTCATCGGCGTCGGCGAGGGCATCGACGATCTCGCGCCGTTCACCGCGCGGGATTTCGCCCAGGCGATTGCGGGTATCGACTAGCCAAACAGAAGCCAGCCAAGTGGGGCAAAGATCACGATCAGCACAATGGCCATCAAGGCGAGCCGCCCTAGCCGGTCGATGGCATCGATCTCGTTCCAATGGCGCGAAGGGCCTCGGTAGAGATGCTTTTGCGCCCAGCCCAACAGCCTTTCCAGCAGAATTCTGACAAGATCGCTCAAGCTTCTTCCTCACCAAACGACGATCGATGGACACGATGACAAAAACCCAGCCGCACCCGCTTTTCAAGCTCGCCACCGAACTGGGGCCGCTGGTGATCTTCTTCATCGCCAACGCCAAGGGCAATCTGTTCATCGCCACCGGCGCCTTCATGGTGGCCATCGTGGTGGCGATGATCGCGTCCTATGTGGTGACGAAGCACGTGCCGATCATGGCGCTGGTCACCGGCGTGATCGTCATCGTGTTCGGCACCCTCACGCTGGTTCTGCACGACGAGACGTTCATCAAGGTCAAGCCGACCATCATCTATGGGTTGTTCGCAGCGATCCTCGGCGGCGGATTGCTGTTCGGCCGCTCGTTCATCGCCATCATGTTCGACCAGATGTTCAACCTGACGCCGGCCGGATGGCGGGCGCTGACGTTGCGTTGGGCGATGTTCTTCTTCGCCATGGCGATCTTGAACGAGATTATCTGGCGGACCCAGACCACCGATTTCTGGGTAGCGTTCAAGGCGTTCGGCGTGATCCCGCTGACGATGATCTTTGCGGTGTCGCAGATGCCGCTGGTGAAGCGCTATCATTTGGAGCCGGTGTCGCTCGCCGAGAGCGCGGTCGACGAAGGTGACGTCACGAAATAGCGCCTCCCTCGTGTCCCGGACGCGCTGCAGCGTTCTTCACGCTGCTGCGCAGATCCGGGATCCCGGCTTGTTCTGCGCATCGCCTGGACCCCGGATCTGCGGCGCACCACGCCGCCCCAAACGATGCTTCGCATCGTCGGGAGCGGCGCAGTGCACCGCGTCCGGGGAACGAGGACGGGGCCCCGTTCGGCATTCGTCTCCGAAGCAAAACGCACCGGCGCGGGTGCGCCGATGCGTTTGAAGATCAACTCAAGTAACAGATCGATCAGCTCTTCTGCTTGGCGATGATCTTGTCCTTGATGCCGTCATAGGTCTTTTCCGGCACGATCTTCTTCTGGACCAGTTCGTCCTTGCCCTTGTAGGGGCGGCCCTTGATGATCGCGGCCGAATAGGCCTTGCCGATACCGGGCAGCGCGTCGAGCACGTCGGCGCTGGCGGAATTGATGTCGATCAGTTCGGCCTTAGGTGCCGGCGCCATTTTGGATTCAGTGGCGGGAGCCATCTTGCCCGTGGCAGCAGGCGCCATCTTGGTGGCAGGCGCCGCGGGCTGCGCGGTCTGGGCCATCGAGGGCGAGGCGGCGAGCAGGCCGAGGGTGAGTGCAGCGGCAGTGAGTGAAGCAATCGAGAAGTGACGCATGGGATGTCCTCCAAGGACTGTTTAAGTAACAATCCAAGCTAGCGGTCCATTCATGGCGGACGCAAGGCGGTGAAATGAACCGCAGATAAAAGCAAAAGATTATTTCTGTCGTCCCGGCAAGTCGCGCGCCAGCGCGAGCGCGGGCCCATCACCTCCGATGACGTGTTCAGGCAGAAAGATACCACGAGAAGCGAGAAGGCGGGGTTATGGGTCCCGGATCGCGTTCGTTGCGCTCACTTGTCCGGGACGACGCGGAGCTAGCTCCCCGCCTTCAGCGCCTTGTCGATCTCGACCTTCAGCACGCGCTCGAAATTCTCCGGCGTGATGCCGCCCACCAGCTTGTAGGCGATGCGGCCGTCGCGGCCGACCAGGAAGGTCTCCGGCACGCCGTAGACACCCCACTCGATGGCGCCGCGGCCGTTGGCGTCGACGCCGACAATGCCGAACGGATTGCCGTAGCGGCCGAGGAAACGCCGGGCATTGTCGGCTGCGTCCTTGTAGTTGATGCCGACCAGCTGCAGCCGCTTGTCCTTGCCAAGCTCGGTCAGCAGCGGCGCTTCCTCGTGACAAGGCACGCACCACGACGCCCAGACATTGACCAGACTGACCTTGCCCATGAAGGCTGCGGGATCGAGGCCGGACACTGGCGCGCCGTTATTGGTGAGTCCGTCCAGCGCCGGCAGTGCGGTCTGCGGCGCCGGCCGGCCGATCAGGGCCGAGGGAAGCTTCGAGGGATCGCCCGAGCCGAGCTTGAACCAGAACAGCGCCACCATCACCGCGAAGGCCAGCAGCGGCAGCGCCATCAGCCAGGAGCGGCGCTTGGGGAGGGCCTGCTCGCTCATGACATGTCCGTGGCGCTGCGGCCGGAGCGGCGGACGATGCCGCTGGCTTCGAGCGCGCGCAGATGCTGCTTCTGGCGGCGATGGTCGATGGCGATCCAGACAATCAGGATCAGCACCACGGCTGCCACCAGCAGGTAGGAGGTAACGATGAAGCTGGCGTAGGGACCGAGCGCCATCACGACAGCGCCGGTCGCTGGCTGGCCTGCTGCATCTGCAGCGCGCGCACGCGCCGGCGCAGGATCTCGTTGCGCATGGCGGCGAGGTGCAGCGTGACGAACAGCAGCGAGAAGGCCACTGCCATCACCAGCAGCGGAATCAGGAAGGCCTTGTCGAGCGACGAGCCGCCCATCCGCATCACCGAGGCCGGCTGGTGCAGCGTATTCCACCAGTCGACCGAGAACTTGATGATCGGAATATTGATGGCGCCGACCAAAGTGAGGATCGCGGCTGCGCGGGCGGCGCGCGAGGGATCCTCCACCGCGCGCCACAGCGCGATCAGGCCGAGATACATCAGGAACATGATCAGCACCGAGGTCAGCCGCGCGTCCCATTCCCAATAGGTGCCCCACATCGGCCGGCCCCACAGGGAGCCGGTGACCAGGGCCAGAAAGGTGAAGGCCGCGCCGATCGGCGCGGCAGCCTTGGCGGCGACGTCGGCGAGCGGATGCCGCCACACCAGCGTGCCCAGGGCAGCCAGGCTCATCACGCCCCAGACGAACATCGACAGCCAGGCATTGGGCACGTGGATGAACATGATCTTGACGGTGGCGCCTTGCTGATAGTCGTCCGGCGCCATCGCCGACTGATAGAGCCCGATCGCGAGCAGGACAGCGGTCACGCCGGCCAGCCACGGCAGCAGCCGTGTGGTCAGCGACAGGAATTTTGTGGGATTGGCGAGGTCGGTCAGGGTCATGGCGGGGTTATAGCAGCCCGGCGGGCGATGTCAGGTGGATCCAGATCAATGTTTGGCGACGTCGTTGCGGTCATTTGCGCGGTCAGGCGCGCAGCCGCGGCAGCAGGCCGAGCGCATTGTCGCGCTCGATTCGGCGGAGATCGCGCGCCTCGAAGCCGCAATTGGCGAGGTTGGTGACGTGCTCCGGCCCGGTTCGGTAAGGGAAGTCGGTGCCGAACACGATCTGCGACGTTTCGACCAGGTCACGCAGCGCGCCCATGGCGGCGGGGTTGGAGGCCTGCGCGGTGTCGTAAAACAGTTTTCGCAGCGCGGCTCGCACCCCTCCCGGCACCATCTTGGCCGCTTGCGGCTGGCGGGCGAGAAACTCGAAACGCTCGATCAGGAACGGCATGGTGCCGCCGGCATGGGAGAAGATGAACCTGATGTCCGGCCAGCGGTCGGTGGCGCCGGAAAACACCAAGCTGGCAATTGTGCGCGAGGTATCGGTGCCGAATTCGATCACCGTGTCGGGAATGAACGGCATCAGATTGCCGCAGCAGGCCGCCGTGGTGGGATGCACCGAGACCACCGCCTTGCGCCGGTTCAATTCGTCGAAGATCGGCACGAAGGCGGCGTCGCCCAGCCACTTGCCGTCATAGCTGGTGAACACGCAGACGCCGTCGGCCTTCAGCGTGTCGAAGGCGTAAGCGATCTCGCCCAGGGTGGCGTCGGCATTGAGCATCGGCAATGCCGCGAACGAGCCGAAGCGGCCCGGATGGTCTGTTATCAATCGAGCGGCGTAGTCGTTGCAGCCGCGCGACAGCTTTGCTGCGGCAGCGGCGTCGCCGAACCACAGGCCGGGGGTGGTGATCGACAGCACGGCGGTCTGCACGCCGGCGGCGTCCATGTCGTCGAGGGATTTCTGCACGCTCCAGCCGAGCGACGGTGGCGACAGCTTGATCCGCGGATTGACCGCGGCGATGTAGTCGGGCGGGGTCAGGTGGTGATGCACGTCGACGCGGAACGGCGGCGGGGTTTGCGCGGTTGCCGCGCCGGGCAGGGCGGAAGCGACGGCCAGTGCCGCGCCGCCGGCGAGGAGACGGCGCCGGCTGACGCCGCAGCCGCATGACGGTCCATGAGCATTGAAGAGGTTCATCGTGCCTTGCTCGCCTCGGTTCCAACCGGCTGTATTGTCGCCGTTTTTAAGCGCCTGACAATCGCCGGGATCAATCCAGCCCGTGGCGCAGGCTGGCCGCCGCCGCGAACGGTCCGATGACGAGGCTGGCCAGCGACAGCGCGCAGAGAATGGAGAACGGCGTGCCGAACGATAACGGGCCGGTGATGGCCGCGTTTGATGCGGCGACGCCAAAAATCAGCACCGGGATCGACAGCGGCAAAACCAGCACCGCCAGCAGCAACCCGCCGCGCTGCAGCGTGACCGCCAAAGCGGCGCCGATCATGCCGGTGAAGGTAAGCGCCGGGGTTCCCGCCAGCAGGGTGACGGCCACCGCCAAAGTGGCGTTGCCGTCGAGGTTGAGCAGCAGGCCGAGCACCGGGGTGGCGAGGATCAGCGGCAGGCCGGCGGCGATCCAGTGCGCCAGCGCCTTGGCGGCGCAAGCCAGTTCCAGCGGGGTGCGGCTCATCAGCAGCAGGTCCAGCGAGCCGTCCTCGTGATCGGCCATGAACAGCCGGTCGAGGGTCAGCAGGCTGGCGAGCAGGGCGCCGAGCCACAGGATCGCCGGGCCGAGCCGCGCCAGCAAAGCGAGGTCGGGGCCGAGCGCGAACGGCATCAGCACCACCACCGTAAGGAAGAACAGCACGCCGATCAGCGCACCGCCGCCGACCCGCATGGCGATCCGGATGTCGCGCCGAATCAGCGCCCCGAGGGCGGTCATCCCGCCCCCGATCACCAACTCGCGGGCGTCGATGCCGAGCGGGGCGTGGGTGGCGGCGATGATCATGCCGCCGCGGCCGAGATGCGTGGTCATCAGGCCGGCGAAGATGCGCTGGCTGGCGAGGTCGAGTGCCGAAGTCGGCTCGTCGAGCAGCCAGATCGGGCGCCACACCGTCAGCAGCCGGGCGATCGACAGCCGGCGGCGCTGGCCGGCGGAGAGAAAGCCGGCCGGCAGCTGCGCGGCGTGGCCGAGGCCGACCGCTGCGATGCATTCGGAGGGGCGGTGACTTCGCCGCCGAGAAAGTCCGCCCAGAAGGTCAGGTTTTCCGTCACCGTCAGCGCCGGCTTCATGGCGTCGCGGTGGCCGAGGTAGTGCGCCTGTTCGATCAGGGTCAGCTCGGCGTCACCGCCGGCGAGGTCGATGCTGCCGTCCGCGATGGCCAGCAGGCCGGCGATCTGGCGCAGCAGCGAGGTCTTTCCGGCGCCGTTGGGGCCGACAATCGCCAGCGCCTCGCCGGCCTCGGCGTGAAAATCGAGCCCGGCGAAGACCTCGCGGCCGCCCCTGATGCACCTGACGCCGCGTCCCGAAAGCCGCATGGATCCCCATTTCATGTTCGATCCGCGCCCCGGCCATCGCATTGCTTCGAGACGATTGTCGCTGTGGCGGCGCGTCTGGAAAGATTCTATAAGCCGGAACTTGATGCAGCACACAATCGGCGCCTGCAAGCCAATCAGGCTGTGGTTGCAACGGTGTATTGATACCTTTTGCCGGGTATCCCTGAAACGATGAATTGGGACCGCCTCACATGACCTCGCTCGACAGCTTCAAGTGCCAGAAGACCCTCAAGGTTGGCGCCAAGACCTATGTCTATTACAGCCTTCCGCTGGCCGAAAAGAACGGTCTGACGGGCATTTCCAAGCTGCCCTATTCGATGAAGGTGCTGCTGGAAAACCTGCTGCGCCATGAGGACGACCGCACCGTCAAGAAGGCCGACATTCTCGCTGTCGCCAAATGGCTGAAGAAGCGCAAGCTCGAACATGAAGTGTCGTTCCGCCCCGCGCGCGTGCTGATGCAGGATTTCACCGGCGTCCCCGCGGTGGTCGATCTGGCCGCCATGCGCAACGCCATGCAGGCGCTCGGCGGCGACGCCGAGAAGATCAACCCGCTGGTCCCCGTCGATCTCGTCATCGATCACTCGGTGATCGTGAACTTCTTCGGTGACAACAAGGCGTTCGGCAAGAACGTCGCCGAGGAATACAAGCAGAACCAGGAGCGCTACGAATTCCTGAAGTGGGGCCAGAAGGCGTTCTCGAACTTCTCCGTGGTGCCGCCCGGCACCGGCATCTGCCACCAGGTCAATCTCGAATACCTGGCCCAGACGGTCTGGACCAAGAAGCAGAAGATGACCGTCGGCAAGAAGACCGCGACCTATGAGGTCGCCTATCCTGACACGCTGGTCGGCACCGATTCGCACACCACCATGGTCAACGGTCTCGCCGTGCTCGGCTGGGGCGTCGGCGGCATCGAGGCGGAAGCCGCGATGCTCGGCCAGCCGCAGTCGATGCTGCTGCCGGAAGTGATCGGCTTCAAGCTGTCGGGCGCGCTCAAGGAAGGCGTCACCGCCACCGACCTCGTGCTCACCGTCACGCAGATGCTGCGCAAGCAGGGCGTGGTCGGCAAGTTCGTCGAGTTCTTCGGACCCGGCCTCGACTTCCTCTCGGTCGCGGACAAGGCGACCATCGCCAACATGGCGCCGGAATACGGCGCCACCTGCGGCTTCTTCCCGGTCGACGCCGCGACGCTCGATTATCTCAAAACCTCGGGCCGCAAGGCGGACCGCGTGGCGCTGGTCACCGCCTATGCCAAGGCGCAGGGCCTGTTCCGCACTGCCAAGTCGGCGGATCCGGTATTCACCGAAACGCTGAAGCTGGATCTCGGCGACGTCGTGCCGTCGATGGCCGGCCCGAAGCGTCCGGAAGGCCGCGTCGCGCTGCCGGCGATCGCCGAAGGCTTCGCCGCTGCCATGACCGCGGAATACAAGAAGGCCACTGACCACGACGCGCGCTTCACCGTCGAGGGCAAGAATTTCGACCTCGGCCATGGCGACGTGGCGATCGCCGCGATCACGTCATGCACCAACACCTCGAATCCCTCGGTGCTGATCGGTGCCGGCCTGCTGGCGCGCAAGGCAGTGGCGCTGGGCCTCAAGACCAAGCCGTGGGTGAAGACCTCGCTGGCTCCAGGCAGCCAGGTGGTCGCCGAATATTTGGCGAATTCGGGTCTGCAGAAGGATCTCGACAAGGTCGGCTTCAACCTGATCGGCTTCGGTTGCACCACCTGCATCGGCAATTCCGGTCCGCTGCCGGAGGAGATCTCCAAGTCGATCAACGACAACGGCATCATCGCCGCTGCCGTGCTGTCGGGTAACCGCAACTTCGAAGGCCGCGTCTCGCCGGACGTGCAGGCCAACTACCTGGCTTCGCCGCCGCTGGTGGTTGCCTATGCGCTCGCCGGTTCGGTCACCAAGAACCTCGCGGTCGAGCCAATCGGTACCGGCAAGGATGGCAAGCCGGTCTATCTCAAGGACATCTGGCCGACCACGAAGGAGATCAACGCCTTCATGAAGAAGTACGTCACCGCGGCGATCTTCAAGAAGAAGTATGCCGACGTGTTCAAGGGCGACACCAACTGGCGCAAGATCAAGACCGTGGAGAGCGAGACCTACCGCTGGAACATGGGCTCGACCTATGTGCAGAACCCGCCCTACTTCGAAGGCATGAAGCGCGAGCCGGAAGCCATCGTGGACGTGATCGATGCGCGCATTCTCGCGGTGTTCGGCGACAAGATCACCACCGACCACATCTCCCGCCGGCGCCATCAAGCTGACCTCGCCGGCCGGCAAGTATCTGTCGGAGCACCAGGTGCGTCCCGCCGACTTCAACCAGTACGGCACCCGGCGCGGCAACCATCAGGTGATGATGCGCGGCACCTTCGCCAACATCCGCATCAAGAACTTCATGCTGAAGGGCGCCGACGGCAACATTCCGGAAGGCGGCTTCACCAAGCACTGGCCCGACGGCGAGCAGATGTCGATCTACGATGCCGCGATGAAGTATCAGGCCGAGAAGGTGCCATTGGTGGTGTTCGCCGGCGCCGAATACGGCAACGGTTCGTCGCGCGACTGGGCCGCCAAGGGCACCCGTCTGCTCGGCGTGCGCGCCGTGGTCTGCGAGAGCTTCGAACGCATCCATCGCTCGAACCTGGTCGGCATGGGCGTGCTGCCGCTGACCTTCGAGAACGGCACGTCGTGGAAGTCGCTCGATCTGAAGGGCGACGAGAAGGTCACGATCCGCGGCCTGCAGGGCGACCTGAAGCCCCGGCAGATGCTGACCGCCGAGATCGTGTCGGCCGATGGCAACCTGCGCAAGGTGCCGCTGCTGTGCCGCATCGATACGCTCGACGAGCTCGAATACTACCGCAACGGCGGGATCCTGCAGTACGTGCTGCGCCAGCTGGTGGCCTGACACGGGCGATGCGACCCATTGCCTCACTGCGAAGTGAGTGGTGAGTGAACGGAAGGCGGCCTATGAAGGGCCGCCTTCCCGCATTAGGGCTTGGGCGTGCCAGGCGTCGGCGGAGGGTTTGTTCTGGTTTTAACGTGGCAGCAATGATGATGGCCTGTAGCGGCATATCTCGATGGTCGGTTGCGATCAGCGCCTGCGCCATCGTTACTTGGGTGAGTTCCGCGTCCGCCGAACCGCGCGCGGTGGTCGAGCTGTTCACGTCGCAGGGTTGCTCATCCTGCCCTCCCGCGGACAAGGTTGTCGGCGAACTGGCGAAGGATCCGTCGGTCATCGCGCTCAGCATGCCGATCGATTACTGGGACTATCTCGGCTGGAAGGACACGCTGGCGGATTCACGCTTCAGCGCCCGCCAGAAGGCCTATTCCCACATGCGGGGCGATCGCGACGTCTATACGCCGCAGATGATCGTCAATGGCGAGCGCCAGGTGATCGGCAGCGATCGCGCGCGCATCGATAGCGCCATCGAGGAAACCCGCAAAAGCGAGGCCGTGATGTCAGTGCCGGTCGCGATGACGGTCGCAGGCAAAGAGGTCAAGGTATCGGTGGCGGCTGCGGGCAAGAGCGCCGTGCTCTCGCATGGTGAAGTGTGGATCTGTTCGGTGTCGCGCTCGGTGCCGATCACCATCGGACGCGGCGAGAATCGCGGCCGCCAGTTGACCTACAACAACGTGGTGCGCGGCTGGCTGAAGGTCGGCGACTGGACCGGCGCCGCGGCGAACTGGACGGTGCCGCTGGAAAACGTGTCGCGCGATGGCGTCGACGCGGCGGTGGTCTATGTGCAGAACGGCAGTCGCGAAAAGCCCGGCGCCATGCTCGGCGCGGCGTTCACGCTGCTACAGTAGCATTATGCACCGGCTGTCGTCCCCGCGCATCCGGGGACGCAGTAAACGCAGCTGTTGCGGCTCAATCACAGACGACAGCGATTACTGGGTGGCCCGGTCCTTGCGCGCAAGTGCGCGCAGGCCGGGCGATGACAAACCGCGCCCGCGGCGCGTCCGGGCCCCATGTCGCCCCCAAAAGAAAAAGGACCAACTCGCGTTGGCCCCTGAATAGTCTGTAGTCCTGCGACGGGCCCGATCCCAATGGCCACGGGGGCTGGGGGCTGAGGAATCCGAGACCGGAAGAACCGGGCCCAACGCAGTATCTTCTTGTCGCAACCCAGATGGGCGGTCGATGGGCGGAAATCGGGCGGCAATAAGATTCTTCTAACGATCCCGTTACATGGCGTTTCGACGCGAGAAAGCCGGCCGGCGAGCCCCTTGCGGCGGCGCGCCGACGGCGCGATCATGTCAGTCACATGACGGGGAGGCGCCCATGAGTTCGACGTCGGAGGAAATGGATCCCAGCGAGCCGCGGGCCGCGGATCGCCACGCCGCGAACGCGCTGGTCACCTTCAATCGACTCGAACTCAACCGCATTCTCAATCTTTACGGCCGCATGGTCGCCGCCGGCGAATGGCGTGACTACGCCATCGATTTCCTTCGCGACCGCGCGGTGTTCTCGGTATTCCGACGCGCCTCGGAAGTGCCGATCTATCGCATCGAGAAGGACCCGCGGCTGTCGCGCAAGCAGGGCGCCTACAGCGTGATCTCGGCCAGCGGCATGATCCTGCGCCGCGGCCATGAGCTGGATCGAGTGCTGCTGGTGATCGACCGCAAGTTGGCGGTGGTGTGAGGGGCCACAAGCTCTGTTGTCGTCCCCGCGTATGCGGGGACCCAGTAGACACAGGCTTTGCGGCTCTATCACCAACGCCTGCATTGACTGGGCCGCCCGGTCCGGCGCGCAAATGCGCGCAAGCCGGGCGATGACAGCGCGCTTGTGAGGCAGCTTTTCGCTGTCTGCCCCTAAGGCAGCGTCTGCCCGCCCTCGCCAAGCGCTCGCTGCATCATCACGGTGTCGAGCCAGCGGCCGAACTTGAGGCCGACGGCGGGGTGGGTGCCGATCATCTGGAAGCCGGCATTGCGATGCAGGGCGATGGAGCCGGCATTGGCGGAATCGCCGATCACCGCGATGATCTGGCGGAAGCCGCCTGCCTCGCAGTCCGCGATCAGTCGGTGCAGCAGCCGCGTGCCGATGCCGCGCCGCTGCGCCGCCGGGTCGAGATAGACCGAATTCTCCACGGTGAAGCGATAGGCCGGCCGCGGCCGGTAGGGCCCGGCATAGGCGTAGCCGGCGACCTGGCCGTCCTGCAGCGCCGCCAGATAGGGGAAGCCGGCGGCGACGAGCGTGTCGAAGCGCCGGGTCATTTCCGCGAGGTCCGGCGGGATCAGTTCGAAGGTCGCGGTGCCGAACTGCACCGCCTCGTCGTAGATCGCGGTGATGGCGGCAAGGTCGGCGGCGGTGGCGGGGCGTATTTCAAGGTCGGGCATGGCGTCGAGCCTAATGATACCGTTGGCAAAATAAAAGCCCCGCCGACCGGCCTGCGCAGGTCGGGCGCGTTGCGGGCGAGGGCCTCGCTGCGTAGCAGCCACTCGCCAACCGTCGGGTCCTTCATTTATTCTGCCGTCGGCGTCATGCTCAGCGCGGCGTGGCTTTGCCAGATCGGGTGGATTGCGGAATGGTCAAGACAAACAAGAAGCTCGGCTCGTCCGCCGAGAGCAAGGCCGCCGGCGCGGTGCCTGCCGGCGCGGCGCGCGACGTCGAAGGGGCGCTGAAGATTCTTGAGGGCAAGGACAAGACGCGAATCATCTTCCACCTCCTTGCCGAGCCGGTGCTGCAACTCGCCGAGCTCGAGCGGGTGATTCCGGCGGCCTCCCAGAAGCTGCTGATTCAGCAGCTTCGCGAGCTCGAGCGGGACGGGCTGGTGCGGCGGGCAGGCGAAGCCGAGGTACCGGCCGCGGTCGAATATGCCCTGACCGGGGCGGGGCGCGCGCTGCGCCCGGCGCTGCTGCAACTGCGCGAATGGGCGGCATTGCGCCGGGTCGAGATCTAGCGGCCATGCAGCCGACAAGCAAAAAGCCCCGGCCTTGCGGCCGGGGCTTTGCATTTTGCGAGGAAACGGAAGGTTATTCCTTCTGTCCCAGAAGCTGCAGCAGCAGCGTGAACAGGTTGATGAAGTTCAGGTACAGCGACAGCGCACCGGTAATCGCCGCCCGTTCCGCCACGTCGCCACCCTGGGAGGCGTAGCCGTAGATGTAATCGTTCTTCAGGCGCTGGGTATCCCAGGCGGTGAGGCCCGCGAACACCAGCACGCCCACCACCGACACGATGAACTGCAGCATCGAACTCGCCACGAAGATGTTCACGACGCTGGCGATGATGATACCGAACAGGCCCATCAGCAGAAACGATCCCATGCCCGTCATGTCACGCTTGGTGGTGTAGCCGTAAAGGCTGAGCGCACCGAACGAGGCGGCGGTGATGAAGAACACCCGCACGATGGAAGTGTGCGTGTAGACCAGGAAGATCGACGACAGCGAGATGCCCATCAAGGCCGAGAAGGCCCAGAACAGCAGCTGTGCGGTCGCCGGCTTCAGCCGGTTGATGCCGAACGAGATGGCGAACACCATCGCCAGCGGTGCCAGCATGAACACCCACTTCAGGGGGCTCACGAACATCGCGTAGCCGAACGGCGTCAGATAGGAGCTTCCGATCCGGGCCGCGGCGCCCGACGGATCGGCCGTCACTGCAGCCATGTACACGCCCAGCGCGGCCAGGCCGGTGATGGCCAGGCCGATGGTCATGTAGTTGTAGATGCGCAGCATGTAGGCGCGCAGTCCGGCATCGACGGCAGCGGCGTCAACACGCCCGGCCGCCCGGCCGAAAGGAGAAGCGTAATTGCGGTCTAAGTCCGACATGGTCGAAACCTCGAAGTTGTCCGGCAGCGTGCAAAGGGTTTGCACTGTCGGCACGAAATCTATCCCAGATACCGTTCTCGCTGCTATTAATTTTCAGCAATCGATCCGGCGTCTGACCCAATCTGGTATGTGGTAAACTAACACATTTCGCGCAAGCTTCCACGCGTGGCGGAATGTCGCTCCAGAGGGCCCGCGCGCCAGCAAGGTTACCGGCCAGCCAGCCCGCGAAGCCCTGACTCTATAGAGAATTCACCCGAAACCAGCCGGATGAAGGGCGATCCGTGCCAAAACGGGTCACAAATTCCTCAGGACCGTTGCCGGCTTCTGATTAAGCGCGACCAGCGTGCCGGCAAGGCCGAGGCCCACTGTGACAATAAGCGCGGCCAGAACCACACCGGCGGCGCTGCCGGCCTGCCAGACGAAGCTCAGCGTCATCAGTCGTGTCACAATCATCCAGGCTGCGACCGAACCGGCGAGCACGCCGAACACCGCGGTGGCCAGGCCGATCATCAGGTATTCCAGCGCGTAGGCGCCGAGCAGCCGGACCCGGGTCGCGCCGAGGGTCTTCAGAATCACCGCGTCATAGACGCGGTGACGGTGGCCGGCAGCCAGTGCGCCGCCAAGCACCAAAATCGCCGACAGCAGCGTGACCGCGCTGGCGCCGCGAATCGCCAGCGTCAGGTTGGTGACGACGTTGCCGATGGTGTCGAGCGCCTCGCGGACCCGCACGCTGGTGATCATTGGGAACGCGTCGGCCACGGCCTTGACGAGCCCGGCATCCTTGGCGGGGTCGGCGCCATGGGCGTCGGTCAGGGTGGCGATGTGGGTGTGCGGCGCGCCGCGAAACGTGTTGGGCGAGAACACCAGCACGAAGTTTATGCCGAGGCTCTGCCAGTCCACCGTCCGCATGTTGCTGATGGTCGCGGAGATGTCGCGGCCGAGCACGTTGACCACCACGGGGTCGCCGATCTTGAGTCCGAGCCCGTCGGCCAGCTTCTTCTCGAACGACACCAGCGGCGGGCCGTTGTAGTCCGGCGCCCACCATTGGCCCTCGACCACTTTCGAGCCCTTGGGCACCTCGCCGGTGTAGCTGAGGCCGCGGTCGCTCTGCAGCACCCATTCGGCGTCCGACGACGGCTTGAGGTCCTCGGCCTTGACGCCGCGCGCCGACACGATCCGGCCGCGCAGCATCGGCACGTCCTCGACGGTCGATCCCGGCGCCTTGTCCGCTAGGAAGGCGCTGAAGCGGTCGGCCTCGGTGGAGGGGATGTCGATGAAGAAGAACGACGGCGCTCTCTCCGGCAGCGCCGCCATGAACTGGCGGCGCAGATTGCCGTCGATCTGGGTGATGGTCACCAGCACGGTCAGGCCAAGACCCAGCGACATCACCACCGAGGGCGTCAGCGCGCCGGGCCGGTAGATATTGGCGATCGCCAGCCGCAGCATGGTGATTCGCGGACGCGGCAGCCGGCGTGCCAGCGCCATCAGGGCGGAGGCGATGCCGCGCAGCAGGCCGAACACCACGATCGAGGAGACCACGAACACCGCCGCGACGCGCTTGTCATAAGCGAGGCCAATCACCACGGCGATCAGCAGCGCGATCACCAGCGCCATCCATGCGAGGTAACGCGGCCGCGGCCGGTGGCCCTCGCTGCTGGCGACGTCGCGGAACAAGGCGGCTACCGGCACTTCATGCACGCGGGCCAGCGGCCACAGCCCGAAGGCCAGCGCGGTCAGCAGGCCGTACAGCAGCGACAGCGCCAGTTCGCCGGGATGCACCGCGGGCACCACCGGCAGCGGCAGCAGGCTGCCGAACAGGCCGACGATGGCGAACGGAAGCGCCGCGCCGAGTGCGAGGCCGATCAGCGATCCGACGCCGGCGAGCACCAGCACCTGGGTGAGATAGATCGCGAACACATCCCGGCCGGTGGCGCCGAGCGCCTTGAACGAGGCGATCACGTCGCGCCGGCGGTCGATATGGCTCTTCACTGCATTGGCGACGCCGACGCCGCCGACCAGCAGCGCGGCAAGGCCGACCAAGGTCAGGAACTGGGTGAAGCGGGTGATGGTGCGCTCGAGCTGCGGCGAGGCATTGTCGCGGGTGCGGATCTCCCAGCCGGCCTGCGGAAGCGCCTTTCGCGCGTCGTCGGCCAGCGCATTGGCCGCGCCGCTGCTGGCGGCGGCGTCGGGCAGCCGGACGCGATAGGTCCAGCGTACCAGGCTGCCGGGCTGCAGCGCGCCGGTGGCGCGCAGCGCCGCCTCGCTGATCAGGAAGCGCGGACCGAAGCCGACGCCGCCGGACAGCTTGTCCGGCTCGGCGCTGATGACGCTGCGAATCGCGAAGCTGGCATTGCCGATGCTGACGCGATCGCCGACCTTGAGGTCGAGCCGCGCCAGCAACG
Organism: Rhodopseudomonas sp. P2A-2r; assembly: GCF_026015985.1. Taxonomy (GTDB): domain Bacteria; phylum Pseudomonadota; class Alphaproteobacteria; order Rhizobiales; family Xanthobacteraceae; genus Tardiphaga. Next base: position 506,853 of record NZ_CP110389.1, read on the forward strand.
TGGCGTCGGCGGCAGCGCCGTAGGCGCCGTCGCGTTCGGCCAGCAGGTCGCCGACCGGCATGTCGGGGGCCAGCGTGAGCTGGCCAAGCATGGGATAGGTGTCGTCGACCGCCTTCAGCTCGACGAGGCCAAGACGGCCATCGGGCGCTTTCGCCATGGCGCGCAGCGTTGCGGCCACCGAGACCTTGCCGCGGGCGTTGAGCCAGGCCAGTTCGTCAGGCTTGGCTTCGCGCTGGATCAGCGCGAAGGCGGCATCGCCGCCGAGCAGGGTGCGGCCCTCGCGCGCCAGCCCTTCGCTGAGGGAGGCCGCCACCGAACCGACGCCGGCAATTGCCATCACGCCGAGCGCGATGCAGGCCACGAACACGTAGAAGCCGGACAGCCCGCCGCGCATTTCGCGCAAGGCGTAGCGCAGCGCCAGCGACGGGCCGCGGCTGGCGGGAATGGTCTCAATGGCGATGGTCATGTCAGGCCGTCTCGATCCGGCCGGACCGCAGTCGCACTACCCGGTCGCAGCGTTGCGCCAGCGCGGTGTCATGGGTCACCAGCACCAGCGTCATGCCGCGCTCGGCATGCTGTGCGAACAGCAGGTCGACGATCTGCTTGCCGGTGCTCTCGTCGAGATTGCCGGTCGGCTCGTCGGCCACCAGGATGGCGGGATCCGGCGCCAGCGCGCGGGCCAGCGCCACGCGCTGCTGCTCGCCGCCGGACAGCTGCGTGGGATAGTGATGCAATCGCGCACCGAGGCCCACGGAGGTCAGCTCGCGCGCGGCGCGCTCAGTGGCGTCAGCGCGACCGGCGAGTTCCAAGGGCACCGCGACGTTTTCCAGCGCGGTCATGGTCGGGATCAGATGGAAGGACTGGAAGACGATGCCGACATGGCGACCACGAAACCGTGCGAGGCCGTCCTCGTCCAGATCATTGAATGCGGTACCGTTGACCACCACCTGTCCGCTGTCAGGACGTTCGAGGCCGGCCATCACCATCAGCAGGGTGGATTTGCCGGATCCCGACGGCCCGATCAGGCCGATCGCTTCGCCCGAGCCCACGCGCAGGCTGATATCCTTGAGGATATGAACCCGCGCCGCGCCGCTGCCGAGCGAGAGGTTGACGTTCGAAATGGAAATGGTGTCCGGACCAAGTCCGGCCAGTGATGAGGCTTCGATGATACTGTCCATGCGGGCTTCATATGGCACTTCCTTTGCGGCGGTCGAGGGGCTGGCGCGCACGTTTCTGTGCCTGCTGGCGTTCAGCATGACGTCCATGGTCGCGGCGACGCCCGCATCGGCGCAGCCGGCCGCGGTCGACGCCGCGAAGCCGGTCAAGCTGGTGGTGCTCGGCGATTCCCTCAGCGCGGGCTACCTGCTTCCGGGGCCGGCCGCGTTCCCCGCCCGGCTGCAAAAAGCCCTCAAGGACAAGGGGATAGCGACCGAAATCGGCAATGCGGGGGTGTCCGGCGACACCACCTCGGGCGGGCTTGGCCGGCTTGACTGGTCGGTCCCTGATGGCACCGAGGGCGTGATCCTCGAACTGGGTGCCAACGACGCTCTGCGCGGTACCGACCCCAAGGTGCCTCGTGCCGCGCTGACGGAAATCATCCAGCGCCTGCAGGCGCGGAAAATTCCAGTCCTGCTGTGCGGCATGCTGGCTCCGCCCAATTACGGCGCCGATTACGCGGAGAAGTTCAATTCGATCTATCCGGACCTGGCGAAGCAGTTCGCCGTGCCGCTGTACCCATTCTTTCTCGACGGCGTGGTCGACAACGCCAAGCTGAAACTCGAGGATGGCCTGCATCCGACCGCCGAGGGCGTCGACGTGATCGTCCAGAAAATCCTGCCCAGCGTCGAGGCATTTCTCGGCACTATCGTTGGGCAACGCAGTTGAAAAGCAGGCAGCCTCAACCTTAACAGGAGATTTCCCCGGAGCGACGATCCGATCCGGAGTCCGATGCTTCGCAGAGTCACATAACTACGCTAAAAAAGCCATCGGTGATTCGTCACCGGCCCTTTTGTTCGGGCATGATCTTCGCCGAGAAGTGCAAGCCACTCTTCGGCGAAGATCGCGCCCCTGCATTGAGGAGCTTACAATGCCGCGTTTGTTCACCGGACTGGAAATACCGGCCGAGATCGGCCAGACCCTCTCCAATTTGCGTGGCGGCCTCCCCGGCGCACGCTGGATCGACCCCGAGAACTATCACGTCACCCTGCGCTTCATCGGCGACATCGACGGCATTGCGGCGAATGAAATCGCCTCGCTGCTGGACCGGGTCAACCGCAAGCCGTTCGATGTCGCTCTGCAAGGGCTGTCCAGCTTCGGCGGCAAGAAGCCGCGCGCGGTGGTGGCGCAGGTGGTGCCAAGCCGGCCGCTGATCGAGTTGCAGGCCGAACTCGAACGGTTGATCCGCAAATGCGGGCTCGATCCCGAGGGCCGCAAATTCATCCCGCACGTGACGTTGGCGCGGTTGCGCGACGCCTCCAACCAGGACGTCGCCGATTATCTCTCGGTGCGCGGCTATTTCCCCACCAAGACCTTCAAGGCGCAACGCTTCGTGCTGTTCTCGTCGCGCGCCTCCACCGGCGGCGGGCCCTATGTGGTGGAGGATGCCTACGCGCTGAGTGCGTAGAGGGTGTAAGGCTGTCGTCACCCGGCTTGACCGGGTGACCCAGTATACGCAGTGCGCGGTGATAGAGCCGATGCGACAGCGTTTACTGGATCCCCGCATGCGCGGGGATGACAGCTGAGTGTGGGCGATAGACAGCGCATATCCCCCTCCCAATTCGCATCTTGCATTTTGCGGCGGCGTGGGGCCGTTAGGCGCCATGTCGTCTGCCCCGCCCAGTTCATTCCGCCAGCAATACCAGGCTCTCGTTTCCTCCGGCGCCATCGAGGCGGATCCGGCGCAGGCGGCTGCGGTGGAGACCATCGCGGCCTTCGACGAATCGCTGTCCGGCTACACGCCGCTGCGCAAGCAGAGCTTTCTCGGCCGCCTGTTCGCCGACAAGAACGGCGGACCGCCTGATGGTCTCTACGTTCACGGCGAAGTCGGCCGCGGCAAGACGATGCTGATGGATCTGTTCTTCGACAGCAGCGACGTCCAGCACAAGCGCCGCGCGCATTTTCACGAATTCATGGCAGACGTGCATGAGCGGATCTATGGTTTCCGCGAGAAGATCGCGCGCGGCGAGCTGCCCGATGGCGACGTCATCGCGCTGACGGCGAATTCGATCTTCGACGAGGCCTGGCTGCTGTGCTTCGACGAATTCCACGTCACCGACATCGCCGATGCGATGATCCTGGGGCGGCTGTTCTCGCGGCTGTTCGAACTCGGCACGGTGGTATTTGCTACCTCCAACGTCGAGCCGGTCGATCTCTACAAGGGCGGTCTCAACCGCGCGCTGTTCCTGCCGTTCATCAAGCAGATCGAAGCCCATATGAATGTGATCCGGCTCGACTCGCGCACCGATTTCCGGCTCGAGAAACTGGCCGGCATAAAGACCTGGCTGGTGCCGGCGGATCGCGCCGCGGAGGCCGCGCTCGACCAGGCCTGGGCGAAGCTCACCGGCGGCGCGCCGGGCCACGCCCATGACATTTCGATCAAGGGCCGCGTGCTGCATGTGCCGCGCGCCGCCCAGGGCGTGGCGCGGTTCAGCTTTGCCGATTTGTGCGAAAAGCCGCTCGGCGCGTCGGACTACCTGCGGCTGGCGCATGATTACCACACCATCTTCATCGACCGGGTTCCGATGATGGACTATGGCGACCGCAACGCCGCCAAGCGCTTCATCGCGCTGATCGACACCTTGTACGACAATGCCGTGAAGCTGATGGCCTCGGCGGCGGGCGAGCCACAGTCGCTCTATCAGGCGACCGATGGCTTTGAGGCGATGGAGTTCCAGCGCACCGCCTCGCGGCTGATCGAGATGGGGTCGGAATCTTACCTGGCTCTGCCGCATGGCCGCAAGGATTCCACTGCCAGCGGTTCCAGCAGCGGGCTGGTCGAGACCTAACCCCTGTCTTCCGGGTTCGCTCGCAGTTGGCGCTGCTCTCGCCCCGGAATGGCAGGATGGGCCGCCCAAAATTGCAATGCAGCCCGGCGCGGTTGGTCGCCGGTCCTGTACGGCCAATTATTGAGCTGGCCGCGACTTGAACGGTTCCTGCGAAAGGGATAACCAGCCACCAGCAATTCCTCCTCCCTCCCCATCCGGGCTCAAAGGACAGATTTCTCATGGCGCGCGACAAGATTGCATTGATTGGCTCCGGCCAGATCGGCGGAACGCTTGCTCACCTCATCGGCCTGAAAGAACTGGGCGACGTGGTGATGTTCGACATCGCCGAGGGCGTGCCGCAGGGCAAGTCGCTGGATATCGCGCAGTCTTCGCCGGTCGACGGCTTCGACGCCAAGTTCACCGGCGCCAATTCCTATGAAGCGATCGAGGGCGCCAGCGTCGTGATCGTCACCGCCGGCGTGCCGCGCAAGCCCGGCATGAGCCGCGATGACCTGCTCAGCATCAATCTGAAGGTCATGGAGCAGGTCGGCGCCGGCATCAAGAAATATGCCCCCGACGCCTTCGTCATCTGCATCACCAACCCGCTCGATGCCATGGTTTGGGCGCTGCAGAAGTCCTGCGGCCTGCCCGCCAAGAAGGTCGTCGGCATGGCCGGCGTGCTGGATTCGTCGCGCTTCCGCCTGTTCCTCGCCGATGAGTTCAACGTCTCCGTGGAAGACGTCACTGCCTTCGTGCTCGGCGGCCACGGCGACACCATGGTGCCGCTGGTGAAGTATTCGACGGTGGCCGGCATTCCGCTGCCCGACCTGATCAAGATGGGCTGGACCTCGCAGGCCCGCCTCGACGAGATCGTCGACCGCACCCGCAACGGCGGCGCCGAGATCGTCAACCTGCTGAAGACCGGCTCGGCGTTCTACGCCCCCGCCGCGTCGGCCATCGCCATGGCCGAGAGCTACCTGCGCGACAAGAAGCGCGTGCTGCCCTGCGCCGCCTATCTCAACGGCGAATACGGCGTGAAGGACATGTATGTCGGCGTTCCCGTGGTGATCGGTGCTAAGGGCGTCGAGCGCATCGTCGAGATCGAGCTGGTCGGCAAGGACCGCGAAGGCTTCGACAAGTCGGTCGCCTCGGTGCAGGGCCTGGTCGATGCCTGCAAGAAGATCGCGCCGGACCTGCTCGGCGGCTAAGTTTCAACGAGATAAACCGGCACCCCTTGGGTGCCGGTTCTGCATCTGGGGTTGCTGGCCGCCATTTTCGCGAACCTGGGCTGCCAACCGTTTCGCAATCGAGTTTCGCCGCCTTTTGACTCGCTGCATCCGTGGTATACGGTATGCCAGTTGACGGGTGGCATCCATTCCAAGTTCACACCGAGGTTCGGGAGCAACTATATGAACATTCATGAATATCAGGCGAAGGCCGTGCTGAAGGATTTCGGCGTGCCCGTCTCAAAGGGGTGCCGATCCTGCGCGCCGAAGATTCCGACGTGGCCGCCAAGCAGCTCGGCGGTCCGATCTGGGTGGTGAAGAGCCAGATCCATGCCGGCGGCCGCGGCAAGGGCAAGTTCAAGGAAGCCTCCGCCGGCGACAAGGGCGGCGTTCGCCTCGCCAAGTCGATCGAGGAGGTCAACCAGTTCGCCAAGGAAATGCTCGGCGCGACGCTGGTGACCGTGCAGACCGGCCCCGCCGGCAAGCAAGTCAACCGCCTCTACATCGAGGACGGCTCCGACATCGAGAAGGAATTCTACCTGTCGCTGCTGGTCGATCGCGAGACCTCGCGGGTCGCCTTCGTGGTTTCCACCGAAGGCGGCATGTCCATCGAGGACGTCGCCCACGACAGCCCTGAGAAGATCATCACCTTCTCGGTCGATCCGGCTACCGGCGTGATGCCGCATCACGGCCGCACCGTGGCGCAGGCGCTCGGGCTGAAGGGCGATCTCGCCAAGCAGGCAGAGAAGCTGATCACCCAGCTCTATACCGCGTTCATCGCCAAGGACATGGACATGCTGGAGATCAATCCGCTGATCGTGTCCAAGACCGGCGAATTGAAGTGCCTCGACGCCAAGATGTCGTTCGACAGCAACGCGCTGTATCGCCATCCTGAGATCGTCGCGCTGCGTGACACCTCCGAGGAAGACGCCAAGGAAATCGAGGCGTCGAAATACGACCTCGCTTACATCGCGCTCGACGGCACCATCGGCTGCATGGTCAACGGCGCCGGCCTCGCCATGGCCACCCTCGACATCATCAAGCTGTACGGCGAAAGCCCGGCCAACTTCCTCGACGTCGGTGGCGGTGCCACCGAGGAGAAGGTGACCGCGGCGTTCAAGATCATCACCTCCGATCCCAGCGTGAAGGGCATCCTGGTCAACATCTTCGGCGGCATCATGAAGTGCGACATCATCGCCGCCGGCGTCGTCGCCGCGGTGAAGACCGTCGGCCTCAAGGTGCCTCTCGTGGTCCGCCTCGAAGGCACCAATGTCGAGGAAGGCAAGAAGATCATTCGTGAATCCGGCCTGAACGTGCTGCCCGCCGACGACCTCGACGATGCCGCGCAAAAATCGTCAACGCCGTGAAGGGAAAGTAAGCCGATGTCAGTCCTCATCGACAAGAACACCAAGGTCATCTGCCAGGGCTTCACCGGCAAGAACGGCACCTTCCATTCCGAGCAGGCGATCCTGTACGGGACCAAGATGGTCGGCGGCACCTCGCCGGGCAAAGGCGGCTCCACCCATCTCAACCTGCCGGTGTTCGACACCGTGGCCGAAGCGCGCGACAAGACCGGCGCCGACGCCTCGGTGATCTACGTGCCGCCGCCGGGCGCCGCCGATGCCATCTGCGAAGCCATCGACGCGGAAATCCCGCTGATCGTCTGCATCACCGAAGGCATCCCGGTGCTCGACATGGTGCGCGTCAAGCGTTCGCTGTCCGGCTCCAAATCGCGCCTGATCGGGCCGAACTGCCCGGGCGTCGTCACCGCCGGCGAATCGAAGATCGGCATCATGCCGGCCAACATCTTCAAGCCCGGCAATGTCGGCATCCTGTCGCGCTCCGGCACGCTGACCTATGAAGCGGTATTCCAGACCACCATGGCCGGCCTCGGCCAGACCTCGGCGGTCGGCATCGGCGGCGATCCGGTCAAGGGCACCGAGTTCATCGACATCCTCGAGATGTTCCTCGCCGACGACGCCACCCACTCGATCATCATGATCGGCGAGATCGGCGGCTCGGCGGAAGAAGACGCCGCGCAGTTCATCAAGGACGAAGCCAAGCGCGGTCGCAAGAAGCCCATCGTCGGCTTCATCGGCGGCGTCACCGCACCTCCCGGCCGTCGCATGGGTCATGCTGGCGCCATCGTGTCGGGCGGCAAGGGCGATGCGCAGTCGAAGATCGCGGCAATGAAGTCCGCTGGCTTCGCGGTGTCGCCGTCCCCGGCGCGCCTCGGCACCACGCTGGTGGAATTGCTGAAGGGCTAGTCGCTTCGGCGGCCGGTATCAAAATGAAAGGCCCGCTCGAAAGAGCGGGCCTTTTGATTTGTAGATGTGTTTCGTTCCCTGGACGCGGTGCGCTGCCATCGCGCAGCGATGGTGGTGCGCCGCAGATCCGGGCTCACACTTCCGGGCGATGAGATGATGGGTCCCGGATCTGCGGAGCGGCATAAGAATGCCGCACCGCGTCCGGGACAAGAGAGGGTAGTAGCTTACTCCGCCGCCTGCAGCTGCTTCTCGCCAACTGTCGGAAGCCCCTCCTCGATCGGATACTTGTTGTCGCGCGACCATTCGTTCCACGAGCCGAAATACATCCTGACGTCGGCGACGCCGGCGTTCTTCAGCGCCAGGAATGTGTTCGATGCACGCGCGCCCTTGAAGCAGTAGAGATACACCGTGCTCGCCGGCGTGATGCCGACAGTGGCGCATTCGGCCAGGATCTCGTTCTTCGACTTGAAGCGCGGGCCTTCGCCGGTTGGCTTCATCATGCGATACCATTCGATCCAGACGGCGCCGGGGATGCGGCCCATCCGCGGGCAGAAGTCCTTGCCATAAGGCGACGAGCTCTCACCGATCCATTCATCGACGTCGCGCACGTCGAGCAGCGCGATCGAGGGGTTGTCGAGCGCTGCCATCATGGTGGCAGCGTCGATCAGGATCGAGCCAGCCTCGGGCTTGACCGTGAACGAGGCTGGCTTCGGCGTCGGCACCTCGGTGGTGGTCGGCAGGCCCTTGGCAGTCCAGGCGTCGTAGCCGCCGTGCAGCACCTTGATCTTTGGATAGCCCAGGAACTCGAGCAGGAAATAGCCGCGGCAGGACTGGCCGAAGCCGGAATTCATCGACTGCTCGTAGATCACCGCGGTCTCGGAGCCCGACAGGCCGGCGCCGCCAAAGGCGTCGGCGAACTTCTTCTTCAGCTCGTCCATGCCTTCCGGCGTGGAGGTCGCGAGAAAGGTAAAGATCTCATGCAGATTGACGGCGCCCGGGATATGGCCCGCGGCGTAGGCATCGGGGTTGCGGGTGTCGATGATGACGCAGGGATCGGACTTCATGAACGTCGCGAGTTCATCTGCGGAAATCAGGATTTCAGCCATTAGCAAAGCCTCCACTGGGTTGATGTTCTGCCGAATTAGGACCGTCGTGCCGTGAGGTGGATCAAGCGCCTTGGGTCTCTCCCGGGTGTTCGCGCGCATTGTCTGCGAGCATTTTTCTGAGTTGCTTGGTGGCGGGGGTGACGATCGCCACGAAGTAGGCTTCGCGCAGCCGGCGCTGGGCGCGGTGCGATTTCAGATAGCCGCGCGCGCCACAATGCAGCATCGCGGCATGCGCCGCGGCGACCGCGGCATCGCCGCCGCGCAGCCGCAGGTCGACCACCTGGCGCCAGTAGGCGTTGCTGGTGTCATACGGCGTGGCGGCGAGCTGCATGGTCTCGGCCTCCATGCCGGCGAGGACGGCGGCGAAATCCGCCGGCTGCTGCGGCAGGAAGCAATTGACGTGGGCCAGCGCGGGCTGGACGCTCTGCATGATGGCGACGCAGTCGCGTACCAGCCCGAGCCCCATGCCCATCTGCATCAGGATGAAGCCGGCGCGGATCTTCTTGACGAAAGGCATCGCCGGCGCGGCCAGCACCTGGTCGTTGGGAATGAACACATCGCGCAATTGCACGGCGTAGGTGCCGGTGCCGTCCATCGCCAGGAAGGGTTTGCAGGGCGTCAGCGTGACGCCGGGATCGGCGCAATTGACGAGGAACATGACCTGCTCGCCGTCGTCCTCGGTCTCGAAGATGGTGCCGAACATATGGTCGGGGCCGAGATTGGACACCCAGGGCAGGGCGCCGCGCACCTGATAGCCGCCTTCGACGCGGCGGCCCTTCAGCTTGAGCTTCTCGATGCCGAAGAAGCTCTTCATCGGATTCGACAGCCCGGTGCCGCCGAGCAATGTCCCGCTCGCGGCCTTGCTCAGATACTTCGCTTTCAACGCGGCGTTGTCGGAATTCAGGATGTACCAGACCAGCGTGTCCTGGCACCACGCCATGAAGGCGCTGGCGCCGCAGGTTTCGGCGATGGCGGAAATGCCACCGATGGTCGCGCGCAAATCGTCATGCGCCGACCAGGCGCCGATCTCGCCGAACTTCCGCAGCGCCTGGTCGGGATAGATGCTGCCGTCATCGATCTCCGCAGCGATCGGCGCCAGCTCGGTTCTCGCGAGAGCGGCCACGCGCTCGGCGAGCGAGGCTGTATCTTCAATAAGGTCATCGGGTTTTCGCAAGGCCGCCATGGTGGTCATCGTCATCTCCGTCACGGGAAGAGGAACGTTGCGGTCGCATGGCTGCGGCCGGTGGCCTTCGTGCCGAGCGAGGGGGCGGGGCGGTGATAGCGGCTCTCCTCACCCGTAGCCTCGCTGTCGCTCGGCTCCGAGCTCTCCCCGCAAGCGGGGAGAGGCGAAGTCGACAGCGTTACGCAGAGACTTCGAGATTGACTGGCCGGGTAAAGGTGTTGGCGACCGGCGACCATTTCTTGACGTGATCGATCAGCGCGTCGATCTCGGCCTGCGGCACGCCTTCGCACTCCATGTCGACCTTGATGCGCACGTCGGTGAAGCCGACCGGCTTCTCGCTGACATCGCCGGTGCCCCACACCGCGGTGATGTTGAGGTCGCCTTCGAGCTGCAGTTCGAGCTTGTTGACGATCCAGCCGCGGTGCACAGCGTTGGCGTGCAGGCCGACGGCAATGCACGAACCCAGCGCGGCCAGGGAGGCTTCCGACGGGTTCGGCGCAGTATCGTCGCCGAGCAGCGCCGGCGGTTCGTCGACGATATAGGGCGGCAGGTTGCGGATGTAGTTGGCGTGGCGGAACTTGCCCTCGGCCACCGTCTTGCACTTCAGCGTCTTGATGACGTTGGGATTGGCTTTGCCGTTGGCGATCAGTTGCTCGAGACCGCCTTTGTCGATGGGCGCGAGGCATCCGGTCAGCACGGTTTTGGGGGCGAGTGCAGTCATGTTGATTTCTCCCTTGGGCAAATAGATACAGAACGTTCTGTAGCTTTGCAGAAAGCGTGCCACGACTGCGTCCGCGAAATAGGCGTTGATTTCCAATTGGTTAAGATTCCGGGGTGCGGTCGGGGCGACCGTCGCTGCTGTGAAACGCGCCAGTCGAGCGTTAGCCAGCACCTATTTTACGCAGCGGGAGAACGCTGCTTGCGCCGTGTGCACGCCATGTCATATGAACGGATATGACCGATGCGATCCCGCTTGAGGCGTTCACCGACGTCCCGGATGTGCCGCGCGTAACGCCGCGCGACCGCTTGATGCAGGCGGCGACGCGGCTGTTCTGCAAGCACGGCATCAACGCCACCGGCATCGACGCCATCGTCCATGAAGCCGGGACGGCGAAAACCACCCTTTACAAGCTGTTCGGCTCCAAGAGCGATCTCGTCGAGGCCGTCCTGCTGTCCGAAAGCCGGATCTGGCGTGACTGGTTCGTCGCCGCCGTCGAAGTCGGCGGCTCTCCGCGGGCAAAGCTCGACTCCATCTTCCCGGTGCTGAAGAGCTGGTTCAGCGAGGAAGACTATTATGGCTGCGTGTTCATCAATGCGGTGGGCGAGCACGACAAGGATGAGACCCGGCTGCGTGCGATCACCCTGCAGCACAAGTCGTTCGTGCTCGATTACATTGCCGGTCTGGCTCGCGGCGCCGGCGCCGGCGATCCCGGCGCGCTCGCCCACCAGCTCGGCATCCTGATGGACGGCGCCATCGTCGCCGCGATGGTCACCCGCGACCCCGGGATTGCCGATTCGGCAGGCATCGCTGCCAATGCCCTGTTGAACGAAGCCTGTGGTCGGGCGCCCCGCAGATCCGCCCGGCGCTCCGCCACCAAGGCGTTGGCGACACAAGATAATTTTACCGTCCGCTAACCCCGATCCCATTCGCACAAGATGTTGAATTTCTATTCAGAGTTTCGCTCTTTTCGGCGGGTATATTTGGCTTAAATAGGTTAGAAGATCCGCCACTCCGGCCGCCGGGAAACTGATCGGCCTATTTCCGCGCGACGCTCATCATCAGGACGCAATCATGTCTCGCCAGGACGCGAATGCCGCATTTGCCCTCTCCTCCTTTTTGCAGGGAGCCAATGCTACCTACATCGACGAACTCTATGCCCGCTTTGAGAAGGACCCCGCCTCGGTCGATCCCGAGTGGCAGGAGTTTTTCAAGAGCCTGAAGGACGCGCCTGCCGACGTGCAGAAGAATGCCCAGGGGCCGTCCTGGGAAAAGGCCAACTGGCCGCTGACGCCGAGTGACGATCTCACCTCCGCGCTCGACGGCAACTGGGCGCAGGTCGAGAAGGCGATGGGCGCCAAGATCGCGGCCAAGGCTGGTGCCGCCAAGTCCGACGGCGCCAAGGCGCAGAGCGCCGAGCCCGGCTCGCCGGACATTTTCCAGGCGACCCGCGATTCGGTCCGCGCGCTGATGCTGATCCGCGCATACCGCATGCGCGGCCACTTCCATGCCAATCTCGATCCGCTAGGCATCGAGGGCCAGAAGGACCACGAGGAACTCGATCCGCGTTCCTATGGCTTCAGCGATGCGGACTATGACCGCAAGATCTTCCTCGATCACGTGCTCGGCCTTGAATACGGCACGCTGCGCGAGATCGTCGCGATCTGCCAGCGCACCTATTGCCAGACGCTCGGCGTCGAATTCATGCACATCTCCAATCCCGCGCAGAAGTCGTGGATCCAGGAGCGCATCGAAGGGCCGGACAAGGAAATCAGCTTCACCCGCGAAGGCCGTCGCGCCATCCTGATGAAGCTGGTCGAGGCCGAAGGATTCGAGAAGTTCTGCGACGTCAAGTTCACCGGCACCAAGCGCTTCGGTCTCGACGGTGCTGAGTCGCTGATCCCGGCGCTCGAGCAGATCATCAAGCGCGGCGGCAATCTCGGCGTCCGCGACATCGTGGTTGGCATGCCGCACCGCGGCCGCCTCAACGTGCTGACCCAGGTGATGGGCAAGCCGCACCGCGCGCTGTTCCATGAATTCAAGGGCGGCTCAGCCAATCCCGACGAGGTCGAAGGCTCCGGCGACGTCAAGTACCACCTCGGTGCGTCGTCCGACCGCGAGTTCGACAACAACAAGATCCATCTGTCGCTGACTGCCAATCCATCGCATCTCGAGATCGTCGATCCCGTGGTGCTCGGCAAGGTGCGCGCCAAGCAGGACCAGAACGGCGATCCGCCGGACCAGCGCATTTCGGTGCTGCCGCTGCTGATGCATGGCGACGCGGCGTTCGCCGGCCAGGGCGTGGTTGCGGAATGCTTCGCGCTGTCCGACCTGAAGGGCTACCGCACCGGCGGTTCGATCCACTTCATCGTCAACAACCAGATCGGCTTCACCACCTATCCGCGCTACTCGCGCTCGTCGCCCTATCCGTCGGATGTGGCGAAGATGATCGATGCGCCGATCTTCCACGTCAACGGCGACGATCCGGAAGCGGTGGTGTTCGCCGCCAAGATCGCAATCGAATTCCGGCAGAAGTTCCACAAGCCTGTCGTCATCGACATGTTCTGCTATCGCCGCCACGGCCATAACGAAGGCGACGAGCCGGGCTTCACCCAGCCGGTGATGTACAAGAAGATCGGCGCGCATCCGTCGACGCTGGACATCTATTCCAAGCGGCTGGTCGCCGACGGCGTGATGACCGATGGCGAGATCGAGAAGGCCAAGGCCGACTGGCGCGCCCGTCTCGACGCCGAGCTGGAAGCCGGCTCCGGTTACAAGCCGAACAAGGCCGACTGGCTCGACGGCAAGTGGGCAGGCTTCAAGTCGGCCGACCAGGAAGAGGATCCGCGCCGCGGCGTGACCGGCGTTGAGCTTGATGTGCTGAAGGATATCGGCAGGAAGATCACCAAGGTTCCCGACGGCTTCCGCGCTCATCGCACCGTCCTGCGCTATCTCGACAACCGCGCCAAGACCATTGACAGTGGCGCGGGCATCGATTGGGCAACCGGCGAGGCGCTGGCGTTCTGCTCGTTGATGGAGGAGGGCCACCACGTCCGCCTGTCTGGCCAGGACTCCGAGCGCGGCACCTTCTCGCAGCGCCACTCGGTGCTGTTTGATCAGGAAGACGAAAGTCGCTACACGCCGTTCAACCATCTCGGACCGAAGCAGGGCCACTACGAAGTCATCAACTCGCTGCTGTCCGAAGTCGCGGTGCTCGGTTTCGAATACGGCTATTCGCTGACCGAGCCGACGGCGCTGACCATGTGGGAAGCGCAGTTCGGCGACTTCGCCAACGGCGCTCAGGTGGTGTTCGACCAGTTCATCTCCTCGGGCGAACGCAAGTGGCTGCGCATGTCCGGCCTGGTCTGCCTGCTGCCCCACGGCTACGAAGGCCAGGGTCCGGAGCATTCCTCCGCGCGCCTCGAGCGCTTCCTGCAGATGTGCGCCGAAGACAACATGCAGGTGGTCAACGTCACCACGCCGGCGAACTATTTCCACGTGCTGCGTCGCCAGCTGAAGCGCGAGATCCGCAAGCCGCTGATCGTGATGACGCCGAAGTCGCTGCTGCGCCACAAGCGTGCGGTTTCGACCCTCGACGAGCTCGGCCCCGGCTCGACCTTCCACCGCATCCTGTTCGACGATGCAGAGAAGCTGCCGGACGAGAAGATCAAGCTTCAGCCCGACGCCAAGATCCGTCGCGTCGTGCTGTGCTCCGGCAAGGTCTATTACGACCTCTACGAGGAGCGCGAGAAACGCGGCGTCGACGACATCTACCTGCTGCGCCTCGAGCAGCTCTATCCGGTGCCGCTGAAGGCGCTGGTGCAGGAACTGAGCCGTTTCAAGGGTGCGGAATTCGTCTGGTGTCAGGAAGAGCCGCGCAACATGGGCGCGTGGCACTTCATCGAGCCCTATCTCGAATGGGTGCTCAACCAGGTCAACGCCACCAACAAGCGTCCCCGTTACGCCGGGCGTGCGGCGTCTGCAGCCACCGCCACCGGCCTGATGTCCAAGCATCTCGCGCAGCTCAAGGCCTTCCTCGACGAGGCGCTGAGCTAACCATCCGCATTTCGGCGATGCCCCGCGTCAGCGGGGCATTCGCGCACCCGCATCACTCGATCGAATTCAGGCGTGGATGGCCGGACAAGCCCCGCCATGACGCAAGAGGAAAGATACAATGACTGAAATTCGTGTTCCCACGCTCGGCGAGTCCGTCACCGAAGCCACCATCGGCAAGTGGTTCAAGAAGGCCGGCGATTCCGTGGCCGTCGACGAGCCCTTGGTTGAACTCGAAACCGACAAGGTGACGATCGAAGTGCCGGCGCCCTCCGCCGGCATCCTCGGCGAGATCGTCGCCAAGGATGGCGAGACCGTCGCCGTCGGCGCGCTGCTCGGCCAGATCACTGATGGCGCCGCCGGCGCCAAGGCCGCTCCTGCTGCTGCGCCCGCAAAGGCCGCCGCTCCGGCCCCTGCCGCGGCTCCGGCTGCTGCCGCACCCGCGCCGGCCCAGAAGTCCGCGCCGGTCGATGCGCCGCTGGCCCCGTCGGTGCGCAAGATTTCTGCCGAGAGCGGCGTCGACGCAGCCACCGTGCCGGGCTCCGGCAAGGACGGGCGCGTCACCAAGGGCGACATGCTGGCCGCCATCGAGAAGGCGGCTTCCGCGCCGACCCCGGTCAACCAGCCCGCCGCTGCCGTGCAGGTCCGCGCGCCGTCGCCGGCCGATGACGCCGCCCGCGAAGAGCGCGTCAAGATGACCCGTCTGCGCCAGACTATCGCGCGCCGCCTCAAGGATGTGCAGAACACCGCCGCCATGCTCACGACCTTCAACGAGGTCGACATGAGCCACATCATGGCGCTGCGCAGCCAGTACAAGGACGTGTTCGAGAAGAAGCACGGCGCCAAGCTCGGCTTCATGGGCTTCTTCACCAAGGCCTGCGTGCAGGCGCTGAAGGACATTCCGGCGGCGAATGCCGAGATCGACGGCACCGACCTGATCTACAAGAACTACTATCACGTCGGCGTCGCCGTCGGCACCGACAAGGGCCTCGTGGTCCCCGTGGTGCGCGACTGCGACAGTAAGTCGATTTCGGATATCGAGAAGACCATCGCGGATTTCGGCAAACGCGCCCGCGACGGCCAGCTCAAGATCGACGAAATGCAGGGCGGCACCTTCACCATCACCAATGGCGGCATCTACGGTTCGCTGATGTCGACCCCGATCCTGAATGCGCCGCAGTCCGCCATCCTCGGCATGCACAAGATCCAGGAGCGTCCGGTCGCCATCGCCGGCAAGGTCGAGATTCGCCCGATGATGTATCTGGCGCTCAGCTACGATCATCGCGTGATCGACGGCAAGGAAGCCGTGACGTTCCTGGTCCGCGTCAAGGAAAGCCTGGAAGATCCCGCGCGTCTCGTTCTGGATCTCTGATCAAATCCATCGCGTCATGGCCGGGCTTGCCCCGGCCATCCACGCCTGCCTCCGTTTGCCGGCAAGATGTGGATGCCCGCCAACAGAACGGGCGTGACGGCGCCAATCGAAGCCGGAGCTGCTTGCATGAGTGCTGACCCCAACAGCGTCGTCATCATCACCGGCGGCAGTCGCGGCATCGGCCGCGCCGCTGCGTTGAAGGCCGCTGCCGCCGGCTTCAAGGTCGTCGTCGGCTATGCCAGCAACGAGGCGGCGGCGAATGAAGTCGTGGCGGCGATCGAAGCCGGCAATGGCAAGGCGATCGCCGTGAAATGCGACGTCGGCAGCGAGGCCGACATCCTGGCGCTGTTCAAGGCGGCCGACGCCTTCGGTCCGCTCGGCGCGCTGGTCAACAATGCCGGCATTGTCGGCCCCTCCATTCGCGTCGAGGACATGACCGCCGAGCGCATCGCGCGCATGCTGGCAGTCAACGTCACCGGCAGCTTTCTGTGCGCCCGCGAGGCAGTGAAGCGCTTGTCGACCAAGCATGGCGGCCAGGGCGGCGTCATCGTCAACCTGTCGTCGGTGGCGGCGAAGCTTGGCGCGGCAAACACCTATGTCGACTACGCGGCCTCGAAGGGCGCCATCGACACCTTTACCGTCGGCCTGTCCCAGGAGGTCGCCAACGAAGGCATTCGTGTCGTCGGCATCAGGCCCGGCCTGATCGACACCGAGATCCACGCGTCCGGCGGCGAGCCCGATCGCGCGCATCGCATGGCCGGCCTCGTGCCGATGAAACGCGTCGGCACCGCCGATGAAATCGCCAACGCCATCGTCTGGCTTCTGTCGGACGAGGCGTCCTACGTCACCTCATCCATTCTCGACGTGTCCGGCGGCCGCTAGGTCGTCGACACCCCATCTATCTGAAGACAGGATCTCACCATGGCCTCCTACGATCTCATCATCATCGGCACCGGTCCCGGCGGCTATGTCTGCGCGATCCGCGCGGCGCAGCTTGGCATGAAGGTCGCCGTCGTCGAGAAAAACGCCACCCTTGGCGGCACCTGCCTGAACATCGGCTGCATGCCGTCGAAGGCGCTGCTCCATGCCTCCGAAATGTTCGAGGAGGCCGGTCATGGCTTCGCCAAGATGGGCATCAAGGTGCCCGCGCCGACGATCGACCTGCCGCAGCTGATGACCTTCAAGCAGCAGGGCATCGACGGCAACGTCAAGGGCGTCGACTTCCTGATGAAGAAGAACAAGGTCGACGTGGTGATGG
Organism: Rhodopseudomonas sp. P2A-2r; assembly: GCF_026015985.1. Classification (GTDB taxonomy): domain Bacteria; phylum Pseudomonadota; class Alphaproteobacteria; order Rhizobiales; family Xanthobacteraceae; genus Tardiphaga. The sequence continues at coordinate 524,019 of NZ_CP110389.1, forward strand.
GCACCGGCAAGGTGCTCGGAACCGGCAAGGTCGAGGTCAAGGGCGCCGACGGCAAGACCCAGGTGCTGGAAACCAAGAATATCGTGATCGCCACCGGCTCCGACGTGACCCGGCTGAAGGGCATCGAGATCGACGAGAAGCGCATTGTCTCGTCCACTGGCGCCCTGTCGCTCGACAAGGTGCCGGAGAAGATGATCGTGGTCGGCGCCGGCGTGATCGGCCTCGAGCTCGGCTCTGTGTGGCGCCGCCTCGGCGCTGAAGTTACCGTGGTGGAATTCCTCGACCGCATCCTGCCCGGCATGGACGGCGAGGTCGCGAAGTCCTTCCAGCGCATCCTCGAGAAGCAGGGCTTTGTCTTCAAGCTCGGCGCCAAGGTCACCAGCATCGATTCGTCAGGCAAGCGGCTGAAGGCGCAGGTCGAGCCTGCCGCCGGCGGCGCGGCGGAGACCATCGAGGCCGATGTCGTCCTGGTGGCGGTCGGCCGCATTCCATACACTGAAGGCCTCGGGCTGAAGGAAGCCGGCGTGGTGCTCGATGAGCGCGGCCGGGTCAAGACCGACGCCCATTTCGCGACCAGCGTGAAGGGCATCTATGCCATCGGCGACGTCGTCGTCGGTCCGATGCTGGCGCACAAGGCCGAGGACGAAGGCGTCGCCTGCGCCGAGATCCTCGCCGGCCAGGCCGGTCATGTGAACTATGATGTCATCCCCGGCGTCGTCTACACCACGCCCGAAGTGGCTTCGGTCGGCAAGACTGAGGAAGAGCTGAAGCAGGCCGGCATCGCCTATACCGTCGGCAAGTTTCCGTTCACCGCCAACGGTCGCGCCAAGGTCAATCAGAGCACCGATGGCTTCGTGAAGATTCTCGCAGATGCGAAGACCGACCGCGTGCTCGGCGTGCACATCATTGGCCTCGAGGCCGGCGAGTTGATCCACGAGGCCTGCGTGCTGATGGAATTCGGCGGCTCCGCCGAGGATCTGGCGCGCACCTGCCACGCCCATCCGACCCGGTCCGAGGCGGTCAAGGAAGCCGCGCTTGCGGTGGGCAAACGCGCCATCCATATGTGAATGGCGTCCGGCGCAGCGCCGGGCGGGGGACAACGCGCGATGATGCGTCGCCTGCTTCAACCGTTTCTGGTGCTGCTTGCGCTGATCTTCTTGATCGAGGCGTGGCTGTGGGATCATCTCGAGCCCATTGTCGCGCGCGTCGTGGCACTGATTCCGCTGCGCGCGTTCAAGGCGTGGCTGGCAGCGTGCGTCAACCGGCTGTCGCCGGCGCAGACGCTGGTGGTATTCGCGATCCCGTTGCTGCTGCTGTTTCCGCTGAAACTGGTCGAGGTCTGGCTGCTCACGCACCACTACTGGATCGCTGCCATCGCGCTGATTGTGGCGTCGAAGTTCATCGGTCTCGGTGTGCTGGCCTTCATCTTCGACGTGACGCGGTCGAAGCTGTTGCAACTGGTCTGGTTCCGCAGGCTGTATGAGTTGATCCTCGATATTCGCCGCCGCGCCGGCGAGCTGGTCGCGCCCGTCACGGCGCGGATCAAATCGATCATGACGATGGTTCGCTCCGGCTCGTCATCGCGCTGGCTGCGGATGATCCAGCGTATGCGCAGCCGCGCCCATGCCAGGTAGGTCGTAACGGGAGGTCGTCGTGGCTGAACTTGCCCGCGTGCGAACGTCGCTGCTTGATGTCGCCTATGAGCACAGCGGCCCGGAAGGCACCCTGCCGGTTCTCCTGCTGCACGGTTTTCCCTACGATGTCCGCGGCTATGACGATGCCGTGGCGCTGATCAACGCTGCCGGCTATCGCACGATCGTGCCCTATTTGCGCGGCTACGGCCCGACGCGATTCCTTTCCGCAGACACCATCCGTTCCGGCCAGCAGGCCGCGCTGGGCGAGGATTTGCTGGAATTGATGGATGCGCTGCGGATCGAAAGAGCGGTCGTGTCCGGCTATGACTGGGGCGGCCGCGCCGCTTGCGTGGTGTCGGCGCTGTGGCCGGAGCGGGTCCACGGTCTCGTCAGTTGCACCGCCTACAACGTTCAGGACATCCCGAATTCCGCGCGGCCGGCCGACCCCGAGCAGGAAGCGCGCATGTGGTATGTCTGGTACTTCAACACCGAGCGCGGCCGCAATGGCTTGACGCAGAACCGTGCGGCGGTGGCGAAGCTGCTGTGGAAGATGTGGTCGCCGTCATGGGCGTTCGACGACGCCACTTTTGCCCGCTCGGCATCGGCCTTCGACAACGACGATTTCGTCGATGTCGTGATCCACTCCTACCAACATCGCACGGGCAGTGTGGCTGGCGATCCGCGCTATCTACTGTCGGAAACCCGTCTCGCCGCACAACCGGCCATCGATGTCCCGACCATCGCGCTGCACGGCGCCGATGACAATGTGATGCCGGTGCATGGTTCGGATAATCACGGCCGGCATTTTACGTCGGACTATGAGCGTCGTGTCCTGCCCGGTGTCGGCCACAACGTGCCGCAGGAAGATCCGCGTGCATTTGCGGATGCTGTGATCGAGATGTGCAGGAAGCAGGCGTAGTTGTGTTTCCCGGGCGCGCAGCAGCACGAAGTGCTGCTGCTCAGAACCGGGATCGTTTCAAACGCCGGCGCCCGGAACGGCCCCGGCTCTGCGAAGCAACACTGCCGCGCGAAGCTTCGCTTCGCTAGGTTGCATCGCGCCCGGGGCAAGCGAGTAGCTCACATCAGATGCACGGCGTGCGGCGCGAACAGGCCGATCAGGGTGAAGGCGATGCCGGCGATGGCGAGGAAGCCGGACACATAGGCCAATGCGATCATGCCGGTGATGATAGTGGCCGACGCCAGCACGATGCCGATCTGGAACGCCGCAGAGGCGACCTCGTAATGATGATAGCGGGCCATCGCCAAGTCGCGGGCGTGCTCGGCTTCCTTGGCGCGGGCGGCGAGCTGCTCCGAGCCTTCGCCGGTCTCCGGCTCCGAACGGTAGCGGTCCGCCGTCTTCTTCCAGTCCTCGATCTGCTTGGTCAGCGCGGCCTTGGCGGCATCGTCGCCCATCTGGCCGAGGCTCAAGCGGGCCTGGTCCGAGGTCGCCTGCACCACGGTGCGGCGGATGCTCTTGGCCTGGAAGAACGCCCACAGGTTGGACGCCTCGACGTTCTTGCTGATGGATTCGGTCTGCGCGCCCTTGCCGAGGGTTTCCGACAGCGCCAGGAACAGCGCGATCACCGCAATCAGCAACGCGATGTTCTTGTTCGATCCGGATGCATGCTCGGCGTGTTCGGCGTGCTCCATACTCTCGTGCGCGCTCATCGGGGACCCCTCTCCGGTTGATTGGAACACCGATTTGACCGAACCGGGCGCGCCGCGCAAGGGGCTGCCGGATGACGATTGGACGACACCCGAACGCCAGACGTGCTCACCCCTCGGATGTGCGGTCCGGTACACTTCGAACAGCCGCTCGGTGTCGATGCCGGTATATATCTGTGTGGTCGATAGCGAGGCGTGGCCAAGGAGCTCCTGGATCGCGCGCAGGTCGCCGCCGCGGGTCAGCAGATGGGTTGCGAAGGAGTGCCGCAACGCGTGCGGCGTGGCGCTGTCGGGCAGCCCCAAGGCGCCGCGCAGCCGCTCCATGGTGAGCTGGATGATGCGCGGCGAGAGCGGGCCGCCACGGGCGCCGACGAACATTGGGCCTTCCGGCGCCAGCGGATGCGGGCACATTTTCGCGTAGTCGGCGATCAGCGCCAGCACGTTCTGCAGTACCGGTACCATGCGGGTCTTGTTGCCCTTGCCGTTGACGATCAGCACGTCGCCGGCGCCCGGCGCCGGCACCTCGCGGCGCTTCAGGCCGAGCGCTTCGGAAATGCGCAGGCCGGAGCCATATAAGAGAGCCATCACGGCGGCGTCGCGGGCCCAGATCCACGGTTCGCGATTCTCCCCGGCGCGTTCGTCGGCGTCGGTGAGCCGGCGGGCGGCGGCCATCTGGATCGGCTTCGGCAGGCTCTTGCCGATCTTCGGCGCGCGAATGCCGGAAAGGGCGCCGACGCTGCCCTGGCCTTCGCGTTCCAGGAAACGCCCGAACGAACGCATTCCGGCCAAAGCCCGCATCAGCGAACGACCGCCGATGTCGTCGGCCCTGCGCGAGGCCATGAAGGCACGGACATCGCTGGCTTCGAGCGCGGCGAAGCGTGACAGGGTGACGCGCGTGCCCCAATGTTCGGCGAGGAAGCCCAGGAATTGCCGGACATCGCGGGCATAGGCCTCCAGCGTCTTCGGCGACAGCCGCCGCTCGGCGCGCAGATGCGACAGCCAGCGCGTCATCTGCAGCGACGTGCTCTCGTCGGCGCAGGCCATTTCGATGGGGGCGGGCGAGATCGGCTTGGCAGAAATCGGCTTGGCCATGAGTTTGCCTTGCAAGGCGCGATGCGCGAACAGGGGCATATTAACACACAGACCGCGTTTCACTTTGGTGAACCGGTCGCGCTTCCTTACCTCGCCCCGCTTGCGGGGAGAGGTCGGAGTCCTGAGCGAAGCGAAGGACTCCGGGTGAGGGGAGCCGGTGTTTTACTCGATAGTCCCCCTCACCCGTCTCGAACCCGCTCCGCGTGTTCGATCCACCCTCTCCCCGCCTAGCGAAGCTTCGCTAGGCGGGCGGGGAGAGGGAAAAGGCGCGGCTTCTATTTGCCCCCGCCAGTCCTTAAGTTAGCCCCACCTCCCGCAGAGCCCGATTCTTCCATGGACGATTCCGCGCCCAGTCTGTTCCCGTCTTTGGCGCCGCGCGTGGTCGACGTGCTGGTGCCGGTGGCGCTGAACCAGGCCTATTCCTATCGGGTGCCCCGGGGCGTCGACCTGCAGCCCGGCGATGTCGTTACCGTGCCGCTCGGCGCCCGCGACGTGGTCGGCGTGGTGTGGGCGGAAAACCCCAATCCCGATCCGCGGCTGCACAACCGGCTGAAGGATGTCGGCGAGAAACTCGACGTGCCGCGCTTTCGGCAGGAATTGCGCGACCTGGTCGACTGGGTCGCCAATTACACGCTCTCCGCACGGGGCATGGTGCTGCGGATGACGCTGCGCATGGGCGAACTCGGCCCCGAAAGGGTGAGGCTCGGCGTGCGGCTGGTGGGCGAGGCGCCAAAGCGCATGACCCCGGCGCGCCAGCGCCTGATCGAGATCCTGTCCGACGGGCTGCTGCACGCCAAGTCGGATCTGGTGAAGGAAGCCGGCTGCGGCAGCGGCGTCATCGACGGGCTGGTCGATGAGGGCACGCTGGTGGTCGAGGCGATGGCGCGACCATCGGCGCCGCCGGCACCGGATCCCCTGTTTTGCGAGCCGGATTTTTCGCCGGAACAGCGCGCCGCCGCCACCGCACTGCAGACGCTGGCCGCCAGCGGCGCGTTTCATGTGGCATTGCTCGACGGTGTCACCGGCTCCGGCAAGACCGAAGTCTATTTCGAGGCGGTGGCGGAGACCATCCGCCGTGGCGAGCAGGTGATGATCCTGATGCCGGAGATCGCGCTCACCGGTCAATTTCTCGATCGCTTTGCACTGCGCTTCGGTGTTCGCCCGCTGGAATGGCATTCCGAACTGACGCCGCGCACCCGGGCGCGAAACTTTGCGGCCATCGCCAGCGGCGAGGCCCATGTGGTGGTCGGCGCGCGCTCGGCGCTGTTCCTGCCCTATGCCAAACTCGGCCTGATCATCGTCGATGAGGAGCACGACCAAGCCTACAAGCAGAGCGAGGGCGCCCACTATCACGCCCGCGACATGGCGGTGGTGCGTGCCAACCTGGCCAAAATCCCGATCATTCTGGCCTCCGCGACGCCCTCCGTCGAAAGCGAGGTCAATGCGCGCAAGGGCCGCTACCAGCGCGTCGCGCTGCCGTCGCGGTTCGGCGGCCAGCACATGCCGCACATCGAGGCGATCGATCTGCGCAGTCAGGGGCCGATGCGCGGCCACTTCATCTCGCAGCAACTCGCCGAGCAGGTCGGCTTTGCCATTGAGCGCAAGGAACAGGCGCTGTTGTTCCTCAATCGCCGCGGCTACGCGCCGCTGACCCTGTGCCGCAGTTGCGGCCACCGCTTCTCCTGCAACATTTGCGATGCCTGGCTGGTCGATCACCGGTTTCGCCAGCGGCTGGTCTGCCATCACTGCGGCTTCTCGACGCCGCGTCCGCATCTCTGCCCGCATTGCGGCGTCGAGGAATCCCTGGCGGCGATCGGCCCCGGCGTCGAGCGGCTGCAGGAAGAGGCGTCAAAGCTGTTTCCCGAGGCGCGCACCATGGTGCTGTCGAGCGACCTCGTCACCTCGATCGATGCCATGCGCGCCGAGCTGACCGAGATCGCCGAGGGCCGCGTCGATATCATCATCGGCACCCAACTGGTGGCCAAGGGCCACAACTTTCCGCGGCTCAATCTGGTCGGGGTGATCGATGCCGATATCGGGCTCGGCAATGGCGATCCGCGCGCCGCCGAGCGCACCTTCCAGATGCTCAACCAGGTGATCGGCCGCGCCGGCCGCGAGCAGGGCAGGGGTGTCGGCTATCTGCAGACCCATCAGCCCGAACACCCGGTGATGAAGGCGCTGGTGGCCGCCGATCGCGAAGCCTTCTACGCCACCGAGATCGAGGCGCGCGAGCGCGCCGGCTATCCGCCGTTCGGCCGCTTGGCCAGCCTGATCATCTCGGCCGGCGATCGCCCGAGCGCGGAAGGTTTTGCGCGGAAACTCGTCAGCGTCGCGCCGATCGACGAACGGGTGCTGGTGCTGGGACCGGCGGAGGCGCCGCTGGCGGTGATCAAGGGCCGCTATCGATTCCGCATTCTGGTGAAGTCGCCGCGCAACGTCGATCTGTCCAGCTATCTGCGCCAGTGGCTCGCGGCCGGGCCGAAGACATCGGGCAATCTGAAGCTCGAAGTTGACGTCGATCCGCAGAGTTTTCTGTAATGACGGTTGTGCGTCGATCAACAAAGCCTGTCGTCATCGCTGACGGCAGGCTTTGTTACTCAACGCAACGCTTACTGAACCCGAAAGATCAGCCGGCTTGCTGTGATGTTGCTTACATGACCTCGGCGACGACGCGGCCGACGCCGCGGCTGGTCAGGCCGATGGCGCTGGCAGCGCCCTTGGAGAGGTCAAGCACGCGCCCACGGATGAACGGGCCGCGGTCGTTGATGGTGACGACGACGCTGCGGCCGCCATGGGTGACACGCAACTTGGTGCCGAACGGCAGCGAGCGATGAGCGGCGGTCATGGCGCCCTGGTTGAAGCGCTGGCCCGAGGCGGTGCGGCTGCCGGCTTCGTTGCCGTAATACGAGGCCATGCCGGCAAAGCTGCGGCCGGCACTGGCCAAAGCGCGGACCGGCGCCTGCACGGCGCTCTCGAACAGCGACGGGATCGACGCATTGGCGTCGAGCGGCGAAGCCTTGCTGACATGGTGGCCGTGGTGGCGGTGATGAACGTGATGGCGCTGGCCGTGATGGTGCCGGGATTTGGCCGAAGCTTCCGAAATGGACCCGCCCAGAACAAGGGTCGCGGCGAGCATGGCAAGTGCGGAGTGCGACCGGGGCAGCTTGCCCAATTTTGAAATTCCATATTGCAGCATATTAAATCGATCCTCAGACAGTATTATCGCAAATGCGACAAGTGGAACCCCCGTCCCGTTGATGGCTGCACCGTTGAAGGGTTAATGAGGCGTAATCTAGGCGGGCAATTCGTTCCATTACGAGCTGAAACATCTTTTGACCGATCGGCGGGACGTTGATACCTATCGATTGCTGAATTATTGTCGGTGATATTACTTTTTATTACTTTGCTTTACTGAAGAGCTAAGTCGTTCTGTGGAATCGCCGGACTTTGACAAGTAAATGTCATGTTGAGTGAACCTTGGCGCTGGCCGGGCGACAAAGGCGTCGCGCTGGCGGTGCTCGGTCGGCGATCCCGGTTTTCAGGTCGCGTGCCGGATCCCGGCATCCGGCAACGCGCTTCGGCTGCGTTGCAATCCGGAGCAGGGCGAAGCCCCAGGGGCCGCCCGCCCTCGGGAAACGATTCTTGCGCAAGGCTGCGACAAGGCATCGCCAATCGTCTTCGCCGCGTTGCACCCGCGCGCGCGCTATGTTAGCAAAGCCGCGATTTGGACGGGCCGGGGCACGACGCTGCGGCTCGAAAATCGAAGTCCCGCTTGAATTCCAAGGACTTGGATCGCTAGGCGCCGTATTCTGGCGATAGTTATTCCCTTGCGGATTTGACAGCCTGAAGAGCGCAGTAGTGGCAGCAGAAGATCCGTCAGTTTCGGGAGTGTCCGGTCGCTATGCGACGGCCTTGTTCGACCTCGCGCGCGATGAAAAGTCCGTCGATGCGGTGATGGCCGATCTCACCAAGTTCGAGGCCATGCTGGCCGACAGCGCCGACCTGACCCGGCTGGTGCGCAGCCCGGTCTTCGGCGCCGAAGTCCAGTCCCAGGCTTTGTCCGCCGTTCTCGACAAGGCCGGCATCGGCGGCATCAGCGCCAAGTTCCTCAAGCTTCTCACCGCCAATCGCCGGCTGTTCGCGGTCCGCGATGTGATCCGCGCCTTCCGTGCGCTGGTGGCCAAGTTCAAGGGCGAGGCCACGGCAGACGTTACCGTCGCCGAGCCGCTCAGTGACAAGAATCTCGACGCCCTCAAGACCGCGCTGAAATCAGTGACGGGCAAGGATGTCGCGCTCAACGTGAAGATCGATCCGGCCATCATCGGCGGGCTTGTCGTCAAGCTCGGCAGCCGCATGGTGGACTCTTCGCTCCGCACCAAACTCAACTCGATTAAGCACGCGATGAAAGAGGCAGGCTGATGGACATCCGCGCCGCGGAAATTTCCGCGATCCTCAAGGATCAGATCAAGAACTTCGGCCAGGAAGCTGAAGTTTCCGAAGTTGGACAGGTTCTGTCCGTCGGCGACGGCATTGCCCGCGTCTTCGGCCTCGACAACGTCCAGGCGGGCGAAATGGTCGAGTTCGAAAACGGCACCCGCGGCATGGCGCTGAATCTCGAAACCGACAACGTCGGCATCGTGATCTTCGGCGCTGACCGCGAGATCAAGGAAGGTCAGACCGTTAAGCGCACCCGCGCCATCGTGGACGCGCCGGTCGGCAAGGGTCTGCTCGGCCGCGTCGTCGATGCGCTCGGCAACCCCATCGACGGCAAGGGCCCGATCCAGGCCGACAAGCGCATGCGCGTCGACGTCAAGGCGCCGGGCATCATCCCGCGCAAGTCGGTCAACGAGCCGATGGCCACCGGCCTGAAGTCGGTCGACGCTTTGATCCCGGTCGGCCGCGGCCAGCGCGAGCTGATCATCGGTGACCGTCAGACCGGCAAGACCGCGATCGCCCTCGACACCATCCTGAACCAGAAGTCGCTGAACGTTGCCGGCGCTCCGGAAAGCCAGAAGCTGTATTGCGTCTACGTCGCGATCGGCCAGAAGCGCTCCACCGTCGCGCAGTTCGTGAAGGTGCTCGAGGAGCAGGGCGCGCTGGAATATTCCGTCGTCATCGCCGCCACCGCGTCCGATCCGGCCCCGATGCAGTACATCGCGCCGTTCACCGGCTGCACCATCGGCGAATTCTTCCGCGACAACGGCATGCACGCCGTCATCATCTATGACGATTTGTCGAAGCAGGCCGTCGCCTACCGCCAGATGTCGCTGTTGCTGCGCCGTCCGCCGGGCCGCGAAGCTTATCCCGGCGACGTGTTCTATCTTCACTCGCGCCTGCTCGAGCGCGCTGCGAAGCTCAACGATTCCCAGGGCAATGGTTCGCTGACGGCGCTGCCGATCATCGAAACCCAGGCCAACGACGTGTCGGCCTACATCCCGACCAACGTGATTTCGATCACCGACGGCCAGATTTTCCTGGAGACTGACCTGTTCTTCCAGGGCATCCGTCCGGCCGTGAACGTCGGTCTGTCCGTGTCGCGCGTCGGCTCCGCCGCGCAGACCAAGGCGATGAAGAAGGTCGCCGGCAAGATCAAGGGCGAGCTCGCGCAGTACCGCGAAATGGCGGCGTTCGCGCAGTTCGGCTCCGATCTCGACGCCTCGACCCAGCGCCTGCTGAATCGCGGCGCCCGCCTGACCGAACTCCTGAAGCAGCCGCAGTTCTCGCCGCTGAAGATGGAAGAGCAGGTCTGCGTGATCTGGGCCGGCACCAACGGCTACCTCGACAATCTGCCGATCGCCAAGGTGCGCGGCTTCGAAGACGGCCTGCTGTCGCTGCTGCGCGGCAAGAACGTCGACGTTCTCGAAGCGATCCGCGACAGCCGTGATCTCAAGGACGACGTCGCCGCCAAGCTCAAGGCCGTCGTCGAAGGCTTTGCGAAGACTTACGCTGCTTAAACTTGCCGAAATGGCCGGCCTTGTGCCGGCCATCCACGTTTGATGCGCGGCACGAGGCTGCGCGTCACGAACGAGAGGTTTGCGATCGGGCCGAGGGCTTGATCGCCGGGGTGGACTGAGAATGGCTTCACTTAAAGACATGCGCGTCCGCATCGCCTCCACCAAGGCGACGCAGAAGATTACCAAGGCCATGCAGATGGTGGCGGCGTCGAAGCTGCGCCGCGCGCAGATGGCTGCCGAAGCTGCGCGGCCTTACGCCGAGCGGATGGATGCGGTCATCGCCTCCATTGCCGGCGCGGCCGCCGGATCCGGCACCGGCCCGGCGCTGCTGGGCGGCACCGGTCGTGACCAGGTTCACCTGCTGCTGGTCTGCACCGGCGAGCGCGGCCTGTCCGGCGCGTTCAACTCCTCGATCGTACGCCTCGCGCGCGAACGCGCGCTGGCGCTGATGAATCAGGGCAAAGAGGTCAAGTTCTTCTGCGTCGGCCGCAAGGGCTACGAGCAGCTGCGCCGTACCTTCGACAAGCAGATCGTCGAGCATCTCGAATTGCGTTCGGTGAAGCAGCTCGGCTTCGTCAATGCCGAGGACATCGCCAAGAAGGTTCTCGCCCGCTTCGACAATGGCGAGTTCGATGTCTGCACCCTGTTCTTCTCGCGTTTCAAGACGGTGATCGCGCAGATCCCGACCGCGCAGCAGATCATTCCGCTGGTGGTGCAGGCGCCGGCCGCGGCCAGCGATGCGCCGAAGCCGATCTACGAATACGAACCCGCCGAAGACGAGATCCTCACCGGCCTGTTGCCGCGCAATCTCGCGGTGCAGATCTTCCGCGCGTTGCTGGAGAACAATGCGTCGTTCTATGGCGCGCAGATGAGCTCGATGGATAACGCCACGCGCAACGCCGGCGACATGATCCGCAAGCAGACATTGATCTACAACCGCACCCGCCAGGCGATGATTACCAAGGAGCTGATCGAGATCATCTCCGGCGCCGAGGCGATCTAACAACAGCATTCCGGTCGCAAGGCCGTCGTTTCAAGTTTTGGACTTCAAGGAGAAGTTTTCATGGCTACCCCCGCCAACCAGACCGGACGCATCACCCAGGTCATCGGCGCCGTCGTCGACGTGCAGTTCGAAGGCGCGCTCCCCGCGATTCTCAGCGCCGTCACCACCATGAACGGCAAGAACAAGCTGGTGCTCGAAGTCGCCCAGCATCTCGGCGAATCCACGGTGCGCACCATTGCGATGGACACCACCGAGGGTCTGGTCCGCGGCCAGGAAGTCACCGACACCGGCAACCCGATCATGGTGCCGGTCGGCGTCGGCACCCTCGGCCGCATCATGAACGTGATCGGCGAGCCGATCGACGAAGGCGGTCCGATCGCTTCGGAAGGCATGCGCGCGATCCATCAGGAAGCGCCAATGTACACCGAGCAGTCCACCGAGGCTGAAATTCTCGTCACCGGCATCAAGGTCGTCGATCTCCTGGCGCCTTACGCCAAGGGCGGCAAGATCGGCCTGTTCGGCGGCGCCGGCGTCGGCAAGACCGTGCTGATCCAGGAACTGATCAACAACGTCGCGAAGGCGCACGGCGGCAACTCGGTGTTCGCCGGTGTCGGCGAGCGTACCCGCGAAGGCAACGATCTCTATCACGAGTTCATCGAGTCCAAGGTCAACGCCGATCCGCACAATCCCGATCCGTCGGTGAAGTCGAAGTGCGCGCTGGTGTTCGGCCAGATGAACGAGCCCCCGGGCGCCCGCATGCGCGTCGCGCTGTCGGGCCTGACCGTCGCGGAACATTTCCGCGACCAGGGCCAGGACGTGCTGTTCTTCATCGACAACATCTTCCGCTTCACCCAGGCGGGTTCGGAAGTGTCCGCTCTGCTCGGCCGCATCCCCTCGGCGGTGGGTTATCAGCCGACCCTGGCGACCGACATGGGCGCGCTGCAGGAACGCATCACCACCACGCATAAGGGTTCGATCACTTCGGTGCAGGCCATCTACGTGCCGGCCGACGACTTGACCGATCCGGCACCTGCAACCTCGTTCGCGCATTTGGACGCAACGACCGTGCTGAACCGCGCGATTTCGGAAAAGGGCATCTACCCCGCGGTGGATCCGCTCGACTCCACCTCGCGCATGCTTTCGCCGCTGATCGTCGGCGAGGAGCATTACCAGACCGCGCGCATGGTCCAGCAGGTGCTGCAGAAGTACAAGTCGCTGCAGGACATCATCGCCATTCTCGGCATGGACGAACTGTCGGAAGAGGACAAGCTCGCCGTCGCCCGCGCCCGCAAGATCGAGCGCTTCCTGTCGCAGCCGTTCTTCGTCGCTGAAATCTTCACCGGTTCGCCGGGCAAGTTCGTCGACCTCGCCGATACCATCAAGGGTTTCCGCGCAATCTGCGAAGGCAAGTACGACCACCTCCCGGAGGCCGCCTTCTACATGGTCGGCGCCATCGAAGAGGCCGTCGAAAAGGGCAAGAAGCTGGCTGCCGAAGCCGCTTAAGAGACCAACGGAAAGCAGCGAACGACCTCAGGCGTGTTCGCTGCTTCCTCTCTGATTGTTTGTTATTGCTGCACGCAGGTATCTCATGGCCACCTTCCACTTCGATCTTGTTTCGCCTGAAAAGCTTGCCTTCTCGGGTGAAGTCGATCAGGTCGACATCCCCGGCGCCGAAGGCGATTTCGGCGTGATGGCCGGTGCGGCGCCGATGGTTGCGGCGCTGCGTCCGGGCATCCTGACCATCACGTCGGGCGGCATCAAGCAGATGATCATCGTGCTCGGCGGCCTCGCCGAAGTGTCCGACAAGGGCCTCAACGTGCTGGCCGACGTCGCCACCTCCATGCAGGATCTCGATCGCGCCGCGCTGGCCGACCAGATCGCCGCCATGGAAGCCAAGCTGGCCGAGAAGGAAGGGTCGCAGCTCGACCGCGCCATCGAGCGCCTCGACCACTTCAAGACCATCCAGATGCACGTCAACTCGACGGCGATGCACTAAGCGCGGACTGTCGTCGCGCGGCTTGTCCGGGCGACCCAGTAATCACCGGCATCGCAGATAAAGCCGTGACGGCTCCGTCTACTGGATCACCCGGTCAAGGCGGGTGATGACAGCAGAGTTTGTGGCTCACAACACCCAGCTCACACAAATTTCGCAAATCGCTCCGCCACCGCGCGATACACCTCGCGACGGAACGGAACGACCAAGTCAGCGACGCCGTCGAGTTTCTCCCAACGCCATGAATCGAACTCGGCCGGCTGGCCGTTGCGTGTCGCCAGCGGGTCGACCTCGTCGTCGCGGCCGGTGAAGCGCAGCGCGAACCATTTCTGGCGCTGGCCGCGGAATTTTCCGAAGCGGTGCGTCGGATCGTCGAACGGGATGAAGTCGTAGGTCAGCCAGTCCGTCTCATCGAGATAATCGGCGTTGACCACGCCGGTCTCTTCCCACAACTCGCGCATCGCCGCGTCGCGTGGATTCTCGCCGGCGTCGATGCCGCCCTGGGGCATCTGCCATTCCAGCCCGGGCAGGATGATCTCGGGGCCATCGTCCTTGAAGCGCCGCCCGATCAGGACCAGACCATCCGCATTAAACAGCGCGACCCCGACATTGGGGCGATAGGGCTTCTCGGTCATGGCCTGATTATTTACCCGACAACCGGGAAAATTCCTTCACCACCCGTTCGTAAACCGGACGCTTGAACGGCACGATCAGCTCCGGCAGATTCTTCATCGGCTCCCATCGCCAGTTCACGAACTCGGCCTTGTGGCCGGCCGGCGGATGAGTGACGTTGATCTCGCTGTCATTGCCGGTGAAGCGCACGGCAAACCACTTCTGGCGCTGGCCGCGGTAGCGGCCTTTCCAGGCGCGGCCGGCGACAGTGCGCGGGATGTCGTAGATCAGCCAGTCCGGGACCTCGCCCAGTTTCTCCACCGAACGAACGCTGGTTTCCTCATAGAGCTCGCGCTTGGCGGCTTCCCAAGTGTCCTCCCCGGGATCGACGCCGCCCTGCGGCATCTGCCAGACGTGGGTTTCATCGACGTGCTCGATGCCGCCCGAGCGGCGGCCGATGAAAACAAGGCCTTCCGGGTTAAGCAGCATCATTCCAACGCAAGTTCGGTACGGTAGGTCTTCGTAGCGCGCCATTCCGTCAATGCCTCTCGCGTTGGTTCGAGCCGGATATATGAGGCGATTCGGCCGCGCCGAATTCACCTTAGCCCATCAACGCCCTAGCTTGATTTTGATTTCAGCATGGCTGTTGTCAATGGCACAAGCAACACACCGCGGCTCTCCAGCGCTTTGGCCCAGGCTCCGATGCGCTCGATGGAGATCGGCAGCGCCGAGGCGGCGCCGATCGCCGTGCCGCGCTCTTTTGCCAGGGTCTCGAGCTTGGCCAGCGCGCGGTCGATCTCCGCCGAACTCGGCACCGCGTCGATGGTGAGGTCGGCGCGCGCGAACGGCATGGCCAGCGCCTCGGCGACAACCCCGGCGGTGCTGCGGGGCGTCGATCCGTCATCGAAGTAACCGAGCCCGCGCTTGGCGGCGTCGCCAATCACGGGCTGCATCGCGGTATCGGTGGCGACAAAACGCGCGCCCATGAAATTGGCAATTCCGACATAGCCCTGGAATCGGCTCATGTGCCACATCAGCCGGTCGAGATTCTGTTCGGTGCTGGCGGTGGCCAGCAGGGTCTGCGGGCCGGGGTCGTTGTCGGGATAGTCGAACGGCTCCATCGGCACCTGCAGCAGCACTTCGTGGTGCTGGGCGCGGGCGCGCTCCACCAATTTGCCGGGGTCCGAACCGTAGGGCGTGAAGCCCAGCGTGACCGCTGCCGGCAGCTTCATGATCGCATCGGTGGTCTTCGCCGCGCCGACGCCGAGACCGCCGATCACGATGGCAATGCTCGGAACCTGCGCACCCTTGGCGCGGTCGGCATCGGAGCCGGCGGCATAGGCGGTGAGTGGCTTCAATCCATCTGCCGCCACCGGGACCATGCCGTAGCGAGTCTTCTCCAGCAGGCGGGGAACGATTCCCGTGGGCGCTGCGAGCGGGCCATCCGGCTCGCTTTTGCCGCTTCCGTCGGCGGGCAGGACGACATCGTGGCGGGCGCCGCTCGACCCGTCGATGATGGTGACGGTCTTCTGCCCTGCGGTGGCGGCTGCCTTGGCCGGCTCGCTGTCATGCTTCGCTTCGGCCTTTGCCGGCGGAGCGGCAGCAGCTTTCTCGCCGGCCGGTTTGCCCGGAGCGATCGCGACGCGGACGCTTGGTTCGCCGCCCATCGGATCGTCGTTGAAAATGGCAAAGCCGACGAAGCCGACCAGAAACAGGCCAAGGATCACGGCGAGCGCCTGCGTGGCCGTGAACGGCAGCCGGAACCGCCGCTTGCGCGTCGATTTTTGTCCAAGCGGGGTGCTCAGATCGTCCGTCGACAATGCCATGAATCTCCCGAATCAGCCGGGGAGACAATACCACGCCCATTCAAACCGGCGGCACCGTCTGGATCCCCAATGGCTGGCGGCAACAAAAGGGCGGCCCGCAGGCCGCCCGATTCAAATCCACCGATGCCGGGAACTCAGTTCTTCTTGCTGGCCGGCGTATCGTCGGCCGGCTTCGCCTTGGGGTCGGCTGCCTTGGCCGTATCGGCCGCTGCCGGCGCGGTGGTGTTGGCGGTGACCTTGATGCCGTGCAGCAGGTCGGCCGCCGCCTTCAGCGCCTTGTCGTCCTTGACGTCCGGCGGCACGTAGGACTGCGAGCCGGTCTTCTCGTCGCCGTCGTTCTTCAAGTGGCCGCGCAGCGAGGCTTCGCCCTTGGTATCAGTGCGCGACTTCAATTCGTCGGGCACATCCTGGGTGATCTCGATGTCGGGCACGATGCCCTTGGCCTGGATCGACTTGCCCGACGGCGTGAAGTAGCGCGCCGTGGTGAGGCGGAGCGCGCCGTTGCCGGAGCCGAGCGGGATGATGGTCTGCACCGATCCCTTGCCGAACGAACGCGTGCCGATGGTGGTGGCGCGCTTATGGTCCTGCAATGCGCCGGCGACGATTTCCGACGCCGAGGCGGAGCCGCCGTTGATCAGCACGACCACCGGCTTGCCCTTGGTGAGATCGCCTGCGTGCGCGGTGCGGCGCTGGGTTTCCTCGGCGTTGCGACCGCGGGTCGAAACGATCTCGCCGCGCTCCAGGAACGCATCCGAGACGGTGACGGCTTCTTCAAGCAAGCCGCCCGGATTGTTGCGGAGATCGATGATGAAGCCCTTGATCTTGTCGGCGCCGATCTGCGTGGTCAGCGCCGCGATCTCGCGCTTCAGGCCTTCAGTGGTCTGCTCGTTGAAGGTGGTGATGCGGATATAGGCGATGTCATCGCTTTCCACGCGCGCGCGCACCGAGCGGACGCGGATGTTGTCACGCACCAGGGTGACGTCGAGCGGATCGTCCTTGCCCTTGCGGACGATCTTCAGCTTGATCTTGGTATTGACCTGGCCGCGCATCTTCTCGACGGCCTGGTTCAAAGTGAGGCCCTGCACGGCTTCGTCGTCGAGGCTGGTGATGATATCATTGGCCATGATGCCGGCCTTCGACGCCGGCGTATCGTCGATCGGCGACACCACCTTGATCAGGCCGTCTTCCATGGTGACTTCGATGCCGAGGCCGCCGAATTCGCCGCGGGTCTGCACCTGCATGTCGCGGAAGCTCTTGGCGTCCATGTAGCTCGAATGCGGATCGAGGCCGGTGAGCATGCCGGAAATCGCCGACTCCACCAGCTTGCTGTCATCGGGCTTCTCGACATAGTCGCTGCGCACCCGTTCGAACACATCGCCGAACAGATTGAGCTGGCGATAGGTATCGGACGTGGCAGCGCGTGCGCTCGTCCCCATGAACACAGCGCGCGGCTGGGTCACGAACAGCGTCAAGGCGGCGCCGGTGGCAGCACTCAGCAGGATTATTGAAGTCTTGCGCATCATCCGCGAACCTTTTCGCCTTCGTTTGCGGCCCACCATGGGCCAGGATCAATGGGAGTACCGTCCTTACGGAACTCGATATAGAGCACAGGCTGGCTGACATCGGCCGCGAGAATGGAGGCTACCCGGGAGGTCGATCCCATGACCGCCACCGGTTCCCCCGTCAGCACGAACTGGCCGATGTTCACCGAAATTCGCTCCATCCCGGCGATCAGGACATGATACCCGCCACCGGCGTTGAGGATCAAGAGTTGTCCGTAGCTGCGGAATGGGCCGGCATAGACAACCCAGCCGTCACACGGTGTTGTGACCTGGGCACCGGGCCGGCTGGACAATGACATGCCTTTTTCGACGCCACCGACGCCGTCGGACCCGCCGAAATTGCGGATCCGGGTGCCGTTGACCGGAAGCGCGAACAGTCCCTTGGCAGAGGCGAAAGCGATGGCCGGACTGAGTCGCCCGGCGTCCTTGAGGCCGCCCAGATTCGGTTTGCCATTGCCGAGCGCCGCCGGTGCCCCTGCAGGCTGGCTGTCTCGGCGGCCTTCGCGGCGCTCTTGACGTCCAGCTCCATTTTCGCGATCAGGCCCTGCAGGCTGTCTACCTGCTTGGAGAGCGTGAGCGCGCGTGCAGCCTCCGCCTCCATATCCTTCTCTGCGACGCTTTGTTTCTTCTGGCGTTCGTCGACATAGGACGCGAGGCGGGTCTGGTCGTCCTTGAGCTTGTCGCGATCGAGTGCCAGTTGGTCGCGTTCGCTACCGATAGCCTTGCGCAGAGTCACAAGCTCGCCGAGATCGTCGACCAGCTTTTCGGCGCGTCCGCGCATCTCGGGCACGACGGATCCGAGCAGAATGGCAGTGCGCAGCGATTTCAGCGCGTCTTCGGGGCGTACCAGAAGCGCCGGCGGTGCGCGCCGTCCGGCGCGCTGCAGCGCGGCCAGCACTTCGGCGATTTCGGCGCGGCGAGCGTCTAGCGATGCGCGAATCTGTTGCTCGCGCGCATCGAGCGGACGCAGCCGTGTCTCGGCATCCTCGATCCGGGTTTCAACACTGCGCACGCGTGCGGCGATGTCGATCACCTGCTGGGTCAGCTTGCTGCGGTCCTGGCCGAGCGCGGCGATGTCGGCCTTGAGCTTTTCGCGCAATTCGGCGGCGCTCTGCTGCTGCGCGCGGGCGGCCGCAAGCTCCTGTTCGCGCTGTCGGATCAGTTCCGTCGGCGGCGCGTTGACCTGCTGCACCGTTGGCGGGGCGGTCTGCGCCACGGCCGGTGCCGCCACGGCTGTCGCCAGGCTGGCCGACGCCAGCAGCAGCGACAGCGGAAAGCGGCCGGAAAACGACGGCCCGCGGCGGACAGCGCTTGGAAACCAATCGGATTGCCGCGGGGCCCGCATCGAGAGTTCAGACCTTGCTAAACGCGGTGATAGGGATGGCCGGCCAAAATCGTCGCCGCCCGGTAAATCTGTTCAAGAACCATGACCCGCACCATCTGGTGCGGCCAGGTCGCCGCGCCGAATGCCATGGTAATCTTGGCTTTGCGCCGCAAATCGGGCGAAAGTCCGTCCGCACCGCCGATGACAAAAACATTATGTGACACCGACTCGTCGCGCCAGCGGCCGAGATTGCGGGCGAAAGTCGGGCTGTCGATATTGCTGCCGCGCTCGTCGAGCGCGACCAGAACCGACTTGTCGGGGATCAGCGCCGCGATCGCCGCGGCTTCCTCATGGATCCGGGTGGCGGCATCGCGGGCGCGGCTTTCCGCAAGTTCATGAATATCGAGGCCGCGAAAGCCGAGCTTGCGGCCGATATCGTCAAATCGCTCGCGATAGCGCTCCGCGAGTTCGCGCTCAGGGCCCTGCTTCAGCCGGCCGATCGAAATCAACATCAGACGCATGGACGCACGCTATCACGCGCGCCATCGTTGCACATGGCGAGGATGGCCCGAACCGTTGCTCAGACCACCTGAAGCGGCGTCGGGGTCTGCGACCACAGCCGTTCCAGGTTGTAGAATTCGCGCACTTCCGGCCGGAAAACGTGAACGATCACGTCGCCGGAATCGATCAGCACCCAGTCGCAGTTCGGCAGACCCTCGACATGGATCTTCTTGATGCCGGTTTCCTTGAGGCCCTTGGCGAGGTTTTCTGCGACGGCGCCGACGTGGCGGTTCGACCGGCCGGAGGTCACGACCATGTAGTCGGAGAACGCCGATTTGCCGCGCAGGTCGATGGTCACGGTTTCCTCGGCCTTCATGTCGTCGAGGCGGGCGAGGATCAGGCTCAGGGTCTTGCTGGCCTCCGACTGTGCTTCCACAGCGGCGGGAGCGATGGACCCCTTCTTGGCGATCTTCGGCTTTGTCGTTGCAGGCTTTAAAGCCTTGGCTTTCAAGGTCTTGGAAGCCGGGGCCTTGGCAGCGGCCTTGGGCTTTGCAGCCTTGGTCGCCAGGACCTTCAGGTCCGAAGTCTTGAGATCCGAAGTCTTGGTCGTTGAAGTCTTCGGGGCGGGTGTCTTACGAGTCGATGCCTTGCCAGCCTTCGGCAAAACAGACTTGGACAATACAGATGTGGCCAGGGACCATTCCTTTCACTGTATCGCGAGCGCCGAATCGAGGGCGCCCGCTCATATTAGGCATGTGGTCTTGACGGTTTCAAGAAACCAGCCAGACCGCGATTTTCTCGACTATATCACGTTTTCCAGCTGCCGTCCGGGTTCCGCAACCGGGTGGACGACAAATTCAGTTTCATGCCGGTCAGGAAGACCCAGGCCGGGGGCGCGCGATCGGCGAGGGTGGCGGCGGCGGTTTCCGGTATCCGGTAGCGCGCCAGGGCTTGCGACGCCGTTGCGGCCAACCCGTGGAAACTTTGTGGCGGCCGGTCGATCACCGCGAACGGTACTTCGGCAGCGATTCGTTGCCAGTTTTCCCATTTGTGGAATTGCGCGAGATTGTCGGCGCCCATGATCCAGACGAAGCGCGCGCCCGAACAGCGGCGGCGCAGGTAGTTGATGGTGTCGACGGTGTAGCGCGTGCCGATCACCGATTCGAGGCAGGTGACGTCGATGCGCGGATCGTTGGCGACCCGCCGCGCGGCGGCGGCGCGTTCGGCGAGATCGTGCAGGTTGCCCGGATCCTTCAGCGGGTTGCCCGGCGACACCAGCCACCAGACCCGATCGAGCTGCAGCCGTTTCATGGCGAACAGGCTGATGGCGCGATGCGCAGCGTGCGGCGGGTTGAACGAGCCGCCGAGCAGGCCGATGCGCATGCCGTCGGTATGAAACGGAATACCGTGGGCGGAGACTGAAGGTGGCGCCAAGTCAGTCTCCAAACGCACAAACTGAAATGATCACGGCCGGGTCTGTCCGGTGCCGTGAATCCGGTACTTGAAACTGGTGAGCTGTTCGGCGCCGACCGGGCCGCGGGCGTGGAATTTCCCGGTGGCGATGCCGATCTCGGCGCCAAAGCCGAACTCGCCGCCGTCGGCGAACTGCGTCGAGGCGTTGTGCAGCACGATCGCCGAATCGACCTCGTTGAGAAATCTCTCGGCCGTCGCGGCGTCCTCGGTGACGATGGCGTCGGTGTGATGCGAGCTGTGCTGCTGGATATGCAGCAACGCGCCGCTCACGCCATCGACAACGCGGGCAGCGATGATTGCGTCTTCATATTCGGTGTCCCAGTCCTCGTCGGTCGCAGGCTTCACGCGTGCGTCGATGCCTTGCACAGAAGCGTCGCCGCGCACTTCGCAGCCGGCGTCGATCAGCATCTCGACGAGCGGCTTGAGATGGGTCGCGGCCACCGCGCGGTCGACCAGCAGCGTTTCCGCCGCGCCGCAGACGCCGGGGCGGCGCATCTTGGCATTCAGCACGATCGACCTGGCCATCTCCAGCGAGGCGGCATGGTCGACATAGACGTGGTTGACGCCTTCGAGATGGGCGAACACCGGCACCCGCGCTTCGGCCTCGACGCGGGCGACGAGGCTCTTGCCGCCGCGCGGCACTATCACATCGACACCGCCGTTCAATCCGGTCAGCAGCAATCCCACTGCGGCGCGATCGCGCGTCGGCACCAAAGTGATCGCGGCCTCAGGCAGGCCGGCCTCGCGCAAGCCCTGCGTCAGGCAGGCATGGATGGCGCGGCAGGAGCGGAAACTGTCGGAGCCGCCGCGCAGGATCACGGCGTTGCCGGACTTCAGGCACAGCACGCCGGCGTCGGCGGCGACGTTGGGGCGGCTCTCGAAAATCACCGCAATGACGCCGAGCGGCACCCGGACGCGTTCGATGGTCATGCCGTTGGGCCGCTGCCAGCTCTCGGTGACGGTGCCCACGGGGTCGGCAATGTCACGGATGGTGCGGACGCCGTCGGCCATCGCGTCGACGCGGGCCTGGGTCAGGGTCAGCCGGTCGATGAAGGCCGAGGTGGCGCCGCTGGCGCGGGCCTCGGCGACATCTTCGGCGTTGGCCGCGAGGATTGCCGACGCCCCGGCGCGGATAGCGCGCTCGATAGCCTCCAGCGCCCGGTCCTTCTGTGCGGTCGGGGCGAGCGCCAGCACTCGCGCCGCGGCGCGCGCGCCCCGGGCAAGGTCGGTCATCAGCGACGTCAGGTCGGCTCCGGCGTCAACGGCTTTCAGGGCAGTCATGGGAAATCCAGGCAAGTTTTCGGTGTCACGATAACATAGGCGGGCAGGCCCGGCGAGGCGAGCCATCGTGCGGGAAAATCGAGGTATTTTGCTACTTCGATGCCAAGAGATGCCAAGAAGAGCCCAAATGTCCCAGTTTCGCGGGGAACGCCCGGGCATCTAGCCCGCGTTACGGCGCGCGATCTCCTCGTTGGCGCAGAACACCGCATCGGCATTCATGTCCTTCTGTCGGGTCATCCAGTGCAGATAGTCGGTTGGCACGTCGGGCCAGCGGGTGCCCTTGTGCTTGCCGAAAGTGATGTTCGGCAGCTTGCCCGGCTGCGACGCCCATTCGATCATCTCATCCGCGGAGGCGTCTTCGAGCATTTCCGCCAGCAGATGCGCCGTCACCCAGGCGTCGGGACCGGCGCGGTGCGGCGGCATGGCCATCGCTTCGTCGAGCACCAGCCCGCGCCAATAGCGCAGTACCTGGTTGGAGTGCCGCGGCGCATCCGGCCAGACCCGCAGCGCGGCCTTGTGGGTGCAGATCCACGGCAGCCCGTTGCTGGCGAAGCCGGAAATGAAGCGCTGCTCGAATTCGCAATTATGCGCGACCAGGACGTCCGGCGCGGGGTAGGCATTGACCAGCGCAAACAGCAGGGCGTCGTTGCAGGTCGGGGTATCCGGCTGGAAATCCCGTTCGGTGATGTGATGGACGGCCATGGTTTCCGGCGAAATGCCGTGCAGCGGCCTGAACAGTTGCGACCGCGGCGGTTCGATGGCGATGACGCCATTCTCGGCGACGACATCCACGCAACCGATTTCGATGACTTCTGCGGGCGGCATCAGGCCGGTGGTTTCGATGTCGATCACTCTGAAGCGCACGCGGTCAAGCTCCTTGGGTCGGGGTGGCGTCGTCGATCGCAGGGATCGAGCAGCCTCCTGCTGCCGCATTGTCGATGATTCGCTCGCCACTTCAAAGGCTTGGGGCCCGGCATTGCGGTCCTGCGAGGGCGCCGCGCGGCGCTTGCGCGCGGCATTTACCCGCAAAGGCGGCCCCTGTGCACGCCTTTGCCACACGACACGGCTATGATCTGGTGATCGTATCCGGCGGGCTGATTCTAACCGGCCCGCATGGCCTCAGTGTCAACAATAACAGACCCAATCCGGTCACCAGGGACGGCCTACCGGCCGAAATAGCATGCGCCGCAATCGCCGGGCCAAGATCGTCGCCACAGTGGGGCCCGCGAGCGGCTCCCCGGAAATGCTGGAGCAACTGTTCCTCGCCGGGGTCGATACGTTCCGGCTGAATTTCAGCCACGGCACCCATGCGGACCACGCCAACGTCCATGCCGCGATCCGGGCGCTGGAAACCAAGGTCGGCCGCCCAATTGGCATCCTGCAGGACCTGCAGGGTCCGAAGATCCGGGTCGGCACCATCAGGGACGGCAAGTTCGCGGTCGTTGCCGGCGAAGCGGTGCGCTTCGTGCTGTCGGGGTCCGACGGTGACAAGATGTCGATCCCGCTGCCGCATCCGGAAATCTTCGATGCCGTCACGCCGGGCGACGACCTGCTGATCGACGACGGCCGGATTCGCGTCCGCGTCACCGGCATCGGCGGCGATTTCATCGATGCCAAGATCATCACCGGCGGCACCATCTCCAACCGCAAGGGCGTCAACGTGCCCAGTGCGGTGCTCAACCTGTCGCCGCTGACGGTCAAGGACCGCGCCGACCTCGCCTTCGGGCTCGAACTCGGCGTCGACTGGGTCGCTTTGTCCTTCGTGCAGAAGCCCGGCGACGTCATCGAGGCGCGTGCGCTGGTCGGCGATCGCGCCGGCATCATGTCGAAGATCGAGAAGCCGGCGGCCCTGGAGCACATCGACGACATCATCCGGCTGTCCGGCGCCATCATGGTGGCGCGTGGCGATCTCGGCGTGGAAATTCCACACGAGGATGTGCCGGGGCGCCAGAAGGAGCTGGTCAGGGCTTGCCGCCTCGCCGGCAAGCCAGTGATCGTCGCGACGCAAATGCTGGATTCGATGGTCGCTGCACCGACGCCGACGCGCGCCGAAGCTTCCGACGTCGCCACCGCAATCTATGACGGCGCCGATGCGGTGATGCTATCGGCCGAATCCGCCAGCGGCGCCTATCCGCGCGAGGCGGTGGAGATGATGAGCCGCATCATCGAGAGCACCGAACGACACAAGCTGTATCGTCCCATCCTCGATGCCTCGCAGCCGGGTGAAGAGGAAACCCCGCCGCATGCCGTGGCCGCTGCCGGTGCGGATCTCGCCGCCGCGCTGCATGCGTCTGCGATCGTTGCCTTTACCTCCAGCGGCACCACTGCGGCGCGCATCGCCCGCAAGCGACCCAAGGTCTCCATTCTTGCGATCACGCCTGAACAGCTGGTCGCGCGCCAGCTCTGCCTGCTGTGGGGCGCGCACAGCGTGCTGTCGGAAGACATCCATACCTATGAGGAAATGGTCGACAAGGCGACGCAGACGGCGCTGGCGGAAGGCTTCGCCAAGCGGGGCGACGCCATCGTCGTGGTCGCCGGCATCCCGTTCGCCGAAGCCGGCACCACCAACAATTTGCGCGTCGTCCAGGTCGGCTGACGCGCAGCCCGCAACGGCCTGGTATCGCCGTTCGATCAGTTGCGCTTGAGGCTCATGATGTAGGCGACGATGCGGTCGGCATCGTCCGGCGCGAGAATGAAGTTGGGCATGTTCCGGTGGCTCGACCGCAGGAATACGTTCAGGGCCAGGGTTGTGGTCGAGGGCAGGTTGGCGACCGCCACGAAATCCGGCGCCGTCCGACCGGCGCGCCGGGCATTGGGCTCGACCGTGTGGCATTCGCTGCACATGGCCTGGGCCAGACGACGCCCGGCCGTCGGCTCGCTGCCGAGCGACGAGACCTCGCCTGCCGCATTGTGCAAGCGGATCAGGAACAGCACAGCAGCGATGATGAGCACCGTTGCAGTGACGCGTATCCATATGGTCCGCGACATGTCAGCTGCCTCATTGCCGGTGCGATAGCGCAATCGGTCGTTCAGTGCGGCCTTGCGGCCAAGCCATCGATGGTCTGGGCATTGCAGCAATATTCTTCGTAGTGCTGCCGCGACGTCCCGGCGAGGAGATCGCCGTCGCACTCGCGCTTGTGCTTACACATGGCGCAGACCCGTTCCATATCGCGCAAGATCATCGGCTGGGTCCGGGCAATCGCTTCCCGGTCGATGCCGAGCGCCGTGAGCAGATGCGGAAGTTCATCGGCGGCGTGCGGGCCCTGACGCACGAAGGCATCGAGGTTATCCGGCGAGAGGCCGAGTTCCTGGGCGACGCGGGCGAACTCCCCGCTGTCGAGTTCGCGTAGTTCGTTGACGTCGCGTCGCGCGCGCAGCCAGTTGCCGAACATGTCGATCAACATATCGACCACGGGGTATGGTTTGGTTTCGGGGGTCATGTCGCCCTCCCACTGCTCTCGGAATATGCTGTGAAGCATCTGCCGCAATGAGGGGCATGGCATTGCGCTAGATCAAGCGGCGCGACCGCGGATGCTGGGGCCTGTCGTCGACCAGGTGGCCGTGACGACGAGTCGATTCAATGTGTCCGGTCAATGTGTCCGGGCACAGGTTACCGGTGCATGATCTGCTTGAGAAAGGCCCGGGTACGGTCATGGCCGGGATTGGCGAAGAATTGCTCCGGCTCGCCCTCCTCGATGATGCGGCCGGCATCCATGAATACCACACGGTCGGCGACCGTTCGGGCAAAGCCCATTTCATGGGTCACGCAGACCATGGTCATGCCCTCGCGCGCGAGGCCGACCATGACATCGAGCACCTCCTGGATCATTTCCGGATCCAGCGCCGAGGTCGGTTCGTCGAACAGCATGACCTTCGGCGTCATGCACAGAGCCCGCGCGATCGCCACGCGCTGCTGCTGTCCGCCGGAGAGCTGGCTGGGATATTTGTCGGCCTGTTCGGCAATCCGCACACGCGACAGGAAATAACGCGCCAGTTCCTCGGCTGCGGACTTTGAGGTGCCGCGAATCTTCATCGGCGCGATGGTCAGGTTCTGCAGCACAGTGAGATGCGGGAACAGGTTGAACTGCTGGAAGACCATGCCGACGTCGCGCCGGACGGCATCGACATTCCTGGTGGAGTGATCCAGTTCGACGCCGTTGACGATAATCCGGCCGTCGCGATGTTCCTCAAGCCGGTTGATGCAGCGGATCAATGTGGATTTACCGGAGCCCGAGGGACCGCAGATCACCACCCGTTCGCCACGCGCGACGCGAAAATCAATGCCCTTGAGCACCTCGACGGCGCCATACCATTTGCTGACGCCGGTCATCTCGATGATGGGCGACGTCGCATCCAGCGTTGCATCGCGCGCAGTATTGTCGGGCATGGCGCTCTCCTGCCAGGTCATGCGGCCATCCAGCCGCCGTCGACGAGAAGGTTCTCGCCGGTGATAAAAGTTGCTTCATCGGAGGCCAGGAACAGCACGGCATTGGCGACGTCCTCCGGCCGGCCCAGCCGCGGCATCGGCGTGCGGCTGGTCGAATAGTTCATCCACCGCGGCTCCGTCGCGCGTCCCGGCTTCCCGGTCACGATCTTGCCGGGCGCCACCGCGTTGCAGATGATGTGGTCGGCCGCATAATCGGCGGCGATCTGCCGGGTCATGTAGACCACGCCGGATTTCGAAGTGCCGTAGGCGATGTCTTCCGGGCAGGCGATCATGCCGTGCTGCGACGAGATGTTGACGATGCGCCCGCGCGCCTCGTTGCGAATGTCCTGAGTCAGCATCTGGCGCACGGCCGCGCGGGCCATCAGGAACACGCCGGTCAGGTTCACCGCCAGTGTTCTGTTCCACTCGTCGAGGCTGACGTCGGTCAGCCGCTTGCCGACGCCGATGGCGGCGTCATTGACCAGCACGTCGAGGCGGCCGAAACGGCTGATGGCCAGGTCCACCGCGCGAGCGGCATCGCGTTCCTGCGACACATCGGTCTCGACGAACGCCACTTCATGCCCGGCGGCACGCAGCAGCGCGGCGGTGGGTTCGCCGCCCTCGCGGACGTCTTCGGTGACATCGGCCAGGACCAGCCGCGCGCCCTCGGCAGCGAAGCGACGGGCGATCGCCCGGCCGATGCCGGACGAAGCCCCGGTGATGAGAACGGACTTGCGGGCGAGGCGCTGGCTCATTGGGCGTCTCCTGCCGCGATCCAGTCGAGATAGTCGCGCGCGGCAGCGGCGAGATCGCGCGACGGAGCGAAGCCGGTGTCCTGTTGCAGGCGGGCGATGCTCAGTGCGGCGCGGTCTTTCGGCAGGCCGTAGACGATGTTGCCGACGTCCTCATCGGCCATCCTCCAGCGGAACCCCTCGAAGCAACCTGCGACGATGGCGCACCATTGCGGCAGATCGGTCATGACGCCGCCGCCGAGATTGTAGAGCTCGTGGCGCAAACCGGCGCTCCGGCTGACACGTGCAATGCCGTCGGCAGCGTCGCGCGAATAGATCCAGTCTCCGGCCATGATGCGCGGCAGGACGACTTCGACACCGTCGCGCGCCATTTTGATGATCTGGTGGTGCGGGCTGAGGGCGTCGCGGACCCGGCTCGGCAACTCCCAGGGTCCGAACACCGGCCCGAGCCGGACCACGCGGACATCGGTGCCGCGCAACTGCGCGATGCGCAGCGCCGCCTGTTCGGCGGCCAGCTTGGATATGCCATAGAGCGCCGCGGGCGCGGGGGCGACAGGTCTTCTTCCAGATATCCGGACAGCGCCGGCGGCGGGAAACCGTAAACCGCGACCGAACTGAGCACGGTGACGCGCCGGATGGCGGGCATCGATGCGGCGCGGTCGAGCAGGCTGACGGTGCCAAGCGTGTTGACCTCGATGATCCCCGGGGATCGTCGCGCTCGCGTGCTGCATTGGGAGTCATGGCCGCCGTATGGATCACGCGATCGATGCCGTCTGCGGCCAAGGCGCGGTCGATATCCGCGATGCTCCGGATATCTCCGGTGATGAACTCGGCGCCGGCCAGTTCCGGCCGCGACAGGACGTCGCCGGCGGGCGCGGCGAGGTCGAACAGCACGACAATCTCGCCGTCGGCAATCAGCCGCTCGGCGATCGCCAGGCCAATGAAGCCGCAGCCTCCGGTGATCAGGGTTGCCATTGTCAGCGGACCTTGAGGGCCTGGCGCTCCAGCCGCGCGACCCAGCGCGCGAACGGATACAGCAGGACGAAGAAAATCACCGCCGCCGCCATCAGCGGAGTGGGATTGTAGGTCTGTTCCTGTGCTACCCGGGCCGAGCGCAGCAGTTCCGGCAGCGATACCAGCGCCGCGATGGACGTGGTCTTGACCAGCTCCAGCGAGTTGCTGGCCAGCGGCGCCAGCACATTGCGAATGGCCTGGGGCAGGATGATGTAGACGGCGACGTGCAACGGCTTGAACCCGAGCGCGCGCGCCGCGTCGCTCTGGCCCGGCGGCACCGACAGGATGCCGGCGCGAAAGATCTCGCCGTAATAGCCGGAATTGTTCAGCGCGATGGCCAGCACCGCTGCGGTGAATCCACCCAGCTGCAGGCCGACGAAGGGCAGGCCGTAGAACATCAGGATCAGCAGGACCACCACCGGGAACGACCTGAACAGGTCGATGTAGATCAGCAGCGCGATATTCAGCCAGCGGTACCGGAAGCTGTAGACCACGGCGATCGCCAGCCCGAGCAGCATGCCCAGCGGCAACGCCACTGCCGAGAGCCACAGCGTATAGACCAGCCCCTGCAGCAGCAGCGGATAGATCCGCAGCAGCGACTCGAGATTGGCGAAGTTTTCGAGAAACGGCTCCATGGCGTGCGCTCAATGACCGTGGCTGTAACGGTATTCGATGAACCGGCTGGCGATCACCAGCGGCAGGAAGAACAACAGGTAGAATGCCGCGGCCAGCGTCAGCGGCGAGGGATTGGCCACCAGCGCCATCACGCTCTGCGCCTGTCCGAGGGTTTCCGGCAGCGAGACGGCGGTGCCCAGCGCGGTGCCCTTGCTGATGGAGATGGCCCGGTTGGTCAGCAGCGGCACGGCCAGCCGGATCGCCTGCGGCAGGATGATCGACAGCAGGGTGCGAGTTCGGCTGAAGCCGAGCGCGCTGGCGGCGTCCCACTGGCCGCGCGGCAGCGCCATGATGGCCGACCAGAAGATCTCGGTCGCAAAAGCCGACAGCACGAGGCCGAGCGCCAGCACGGTGGTGACGAACGGCGACATGGTCACGCCGAGATAGGGCAGGCCGAAATAGATGAAAATGATGACGACCAGCTGCGGCAACGTCCGGAACACGTCGACATAGGCGGTGATGAGCAGGTTGACCGCGCGCAGGTTGGCGCATTTCACTAGCGCCAGCAGCAGGCCGAGCGCCACGCCCACGACGATCACCAGCAGCGATACCATCACGGTCACGCGGAATCCCGCCAGCACATCCGGCCAGGCGATCGCGAGAACCTTGGCGTTGAAGTAATACTCGGCAATCCGGTCCATCGGCGCTCCGTTGCCGGGACACCGGGCCGGCTGGGCCGGTCCGGTGTCAGGCGTGGCTCAGGTTACTTGCACTTCATCGCGTGGGCGCTCGGCTCGAAACCCTTGAAGCCGGGAGGCCCGAAGCCGAAATACACGGTTTCGATGGCCGAGCCGGCATCCGGCGCCGCGCCATACCATTTCTCGTGCAGCTTGCGCAGCCGGCCGTCCATCTTCATGCACTCGATCACCGCTTCGACCTTGTTGCGGTATTCGGTATCCTCCGGGCGGAAGGCATAGGCGAAGTTGCGGCCGTTGAAGTCCTTGAAGCCGACCTTGACGGCCTTGTTCTGGCTTGCGGCGAACACGGTGGTGGGGATTTCGTTGAGCGACGCGAAGGCGCGCCGGGTCAGCAGCGCCTGCACCGAATCCGGGAAGCTGTCATAGCGTTGCACCTCGAAGCCGTACTTCTCGGCGTTTGCCGTCGCCCAGGTATCGGAAATGGTGCCCTTGTTGACCGCAACCGACTTGCCCTTGAGGTCGTCAAATCCCTTCATCTCGTCGGCGGCGCGGATCAGGAAGCCGTTGCCGGTGGAGAACAGCGGCTCGGTGTAGAGCATGCGCTCGGAGCGTTCGGCAGTCAGGTTCAGCGGATTGACGAGGAATTCGGCGCGCTTGGCAAACAGTGCCGCGAACAGGCCGGAAAAGTTGATGTCGACGATCTCGACCCTGGGACGGCCGAGGTCCTTGCCGATCTCGTTGACCAGATCGACGCCGAAGCCCTCCGGTCCGTTGGCGCCGCGCACCATCCATGGCGCCACGCCGAAATCCGACGCCACCACCATCGGCTTGTCGGAGGGGTGGTCGGCTTCCTGCGCCAGCGCGGCGCCGGGCAGGCTGGTGGAGAACAGCAGCGCCAGTGCGGCGTGCCGGATGCTGATCTTCATGCGAGGGCTCCTTCGATGCAGGGATGGGTGGGGAGGGATCATGGAGTCGGTGGATGGGTGGCGTGCCAGTGCCGTGCGATATCGCCGCGGCGGCAGATCCAGACCTGCTGGTGCTTCTGCACGTAATCGAGGAAGCGCTGCAATCCGGCGGCGCGGCCGGGATGGCCGATGATCCGGAGATGCAGGCCCACCGACATCATCTTCGGCGCGGTCGCGCCCTCGGCGTACAGCATGTCGAAGGCGTCACGCAGATAGTCGAAGAAGTCGCTGCCGGTGGTCATGGCGCCGCGCATGAATTTGGCGTCGTTGTTGGCGAGACCGTAGGGCACCACCAGATGCGGCTTGCCGAGCACCCTGGTCCAGTACGGCAGTTCGTCGTTGTAGGCGTCCGAGTCGTACAGAAAGCCGCCGTGCTCGACGATCAGCCGGCGGGTATTGATTCCGGCGCCGTAGCGACAATACCAGCCGAGCGGGGCGGCGCCGGTGGTGCGCTGAAGGCTTGTGACGGTCCTGGCGATACGTTCGCGCTCGTCGGCCTCGCTGAGATTCTGGTGCCGTTCCCAGCGCCAGCCATGGGCGCAGACGTCGTAGCCGTGGGCGCGAATAGCGGCGGCGGCCTCGTCGTTGCGCTCCAATGCCAGCGCGCATCCCATCACCGTCGCGGTCATCCCGCGCTCGGAGAGCAGGCGCAGCACCCGCCAGAAGCCGACGCGACTGCCGTATTCGAACATGGATTCGGCGGCGAGGTCGCGTCCGTCGAAGCCGCCGGCGCCGCCCTCGGTCAACGCGGCTTCGCTGGCGCCGTCACCGTCGCCGAACGAGGCTTCCGATCCCTCTTCATAGTTGATGCAGAAGTTCAGGGCGACGCGCGCATCGCCCGGCCAGCGCGGATGCGGCGGGGTCCGGCCGTAGCCGACGAAATCGCGTTGCAGATGATCGTCCGGCGATGCCATGCGCCGATCCCTCACAATGCCGGTGGCGCAAGGACGTCGACAGCGACATCAAGGCTGCAGAACACGTCGTCATCGTCGCGTCCCGTCATGCCCATGGCGACGGCGAATTCCATGTGGCGGTCGAGCACCGTCATCGGGTGATGCCAGACGTTGCGTGCGAAGGTGACGGTCTGATGCGAGCCGGCGACGAAAGCGCGGAGGCTGTCGAGGTCGGGCCGTCCGTCGGCCCGCGCGCCGCACACCACCACCAGATAGCTGCCGGCGTCGAGCGGGACGAAGGTCTGTGCCGAATAAGGATGGCGCTCCAGCTTCGCCAGCCGCAGCGGCAGGCTGGCGACGGTCGCCGCGCTGCTGATCCACAGCGAAAGGGTTTTGGCGTCCACGGCATTGTCCCGCGCAGTCGGCAGATAGCGGCGGCGCATACCGCTTGGACGGGCGGCCACGTCGCCGAAGTCCGCAAAGGTCTCCGGCGCCAGTGGCTCGAGCTTGATCGTGTAGGATGCGGCTTCGGTTGTGATCATCAATAACAGCTTCAGCTTGCGTGAACGTGAGGTCGCGCGTGATGCAATATTCCAGTGGTATACCAGTTGAACGCACGGCGCGCGGTTCGTCAAGCGTGGGCGGCGCCGGATCTGCGTCAATAGTGGACGCCGGGCGGTCGTATTTCGGGCAACGTGCGGAGCTTCCGGGCAGCGCGCCCGCCGTCAGGCGTGGCCCGCGGGCAGGAAAATCCCGAACGTCTCCAGCATGCCCTGCCGCACATTGACGAGGTGCTGGACCATTGCCTGTCGGGCGCCTTGCGCGTCGCGCTGGATAATGGCGTCGACGATCGCCAGATGTTCGCGGCAGGCCGGGAGCAGGCGCTCCGGCCGCCGCTCCACATTGCACAACCGGCTCTTCAGGCGTGTCTCGCCGATCAGCCGCTCCAGCGATCGGTTGCCGCAGTTGCTGGCAATCAGGTCGTGGATTTCGTCGTCCAGGTTCCAGTGCATGCTCTTGGTGATCTTGGCCGTGCTCATGATCTGCTCGAGCCGCGCCTTGAGCGGCTGCAGGGTGTCGAGGGCGATGCGGGTCGCGGCGATGGACGCGGCCTCGCTCTCCAGCACAATGCGCAGGTGAATGAGTTCGAGCAGCTCGGTGATGCCGATGTTGCGAACGACGACAGATCCGTTGGACAGCTGCTCGAGCTTGCCCTCGCCCAGCAGCCTGCTGATGCCGGCCCGCAGCGGGGTTCTCGAAACCTTCAGGCGAAGCGCCAGCCGTCGCTCCTCGATCACCTCGCCAGGCACCAGCTGACGGGTCTCGATGAGGTCCTGCAGCTGCTTGTAGGTTGCCTCCGTGATATTTCCGGCGGCGCGCGGTCGTGGTTCAGGCGCCGCTTTGCTGCCGCGTGAGGAAGCCTTCTTTGCTGCCGACACGTTGCTCCCTTCAAGAGTGCTGATCGATCAGGTCAGTCAATGCCACTATACCGCGCGGAGCTTTCCCGCAATATCGGTCTGCCGGCGGACCCCAAAAGCGATCGGCGGCGCGTTGACGTCAGGCGGGAATGATGACCTTGCCGATCGGCCACAGCGCAATGCCCGCCAGCTTCACATGGGCCCAGGCGAAGGGAATCCCGATGATGGTGACGGCGAGCAGGACGGCCGTGATCAGATGTCCGATCGCCAGCCACCAGCCGGCCAGGACCAGCCAGATCAGGTTGCCGATCACGCCCAGCAGACCGGTGCCGATGTCGCGCTGGCCGGTGACGAGGTCGCGGCGCACGGCGCGCTGGCCGAACGGCAGCAGCGTATAGGCGGCGATGTTAAATGCCGCCCGTGCCCAGGGCAGGCCGACAATGGTGATGGCCATGACAATGGCCGCAATCATCCAGGCCGCAGCCATCCACAGGCCGCCGAACAGGATCCAGAGGATATTCAGAAACAGCGAGACCGGCGGCATGACATTCCATTCGATCGCAGGAGCAGGGCGCCCGGGTTTGGCGCTCGCCTTCCATAGCAGAGGCCGGACCGTTGCGACACCGTCAACCGGAGCGATCAGAAGCTGCGGCGGCCGGCACGCGAATAGGCCGGGCGGGCCTCGGGGACCGGGCGGCTGGCAGGCCCGCCGCGGGTGTCGCCGGCCGCGCGGGACTGCGGCTTCATCTCGTCGAGGAAGATCGGCTTGGAAAAGTAATAGCCCTGCGCGTAGCGGATCTTGGTGGCGGCCTGCAGATAGGCAAGTTCCTCGAACGTCTCGACGCCCTCCGCGATCACCGTCATGCCGAGCGCCTCGCTGAGCGACTCGATCGCCTTGAGGATGCCCTGGCTGCGCGGGCGCTTATGAATATCGGTAATGAACGAACGGTCGATCTTGATTTCGTCGGCGGTGATGTCCGCCAGCGCCGACAGCGACGAGTAGCCGATGCCGAAATCGTCGATCGAGATGCCGATGCCAAGCTTGCGGAACAGCGGCAGGATGTCGTCCTGGAAATGCGACTTGGCGACGAAGGCATCTTCGGTCACTTCGACGATGAAGCGTTGCGGACAGCCGGTCTCCTCGATCTCCCGCGCAAACGCCGTCATGAATTCCGGATTGCCGGCCTGCTTGGCCGCGACATTGATGCTGATGCTGGCGCTGGCCCCGAAGGTCTCATCGATCAGATCGATCGATTTCATGATTTCGGCGAGGACGAGATGGGTGAGTTCGTCGATCAGCCCGAGCTCCACCGCGAGATTGATGAAGCTGCCCGGCGCCTGGATCACGCCGTTGTCGTCGCGCAGCCGCACCAGCGCCTCGATGCCCTTGATCTCGTGGGTCCTGATGTCGACCTTGGGCTGAAATGCGCAGCAGAACCGGCGGTCGAGGATCGCCAGCCGCAGCGCCTGCTCGGTCGCCATGCGCGCCAGCGCCTCGCGCTCCATGCCGGTATCGAAGAACGCCGCCGCGCCCTTGGTCTCGTTCTTGATGCGATACATCGCGATATCGGCGTTCTGGCTCAGAACGTCGTAACTGCGGCCATGCTCGGGATACAGGCTGACGCCGATCGAGGCGGAGGCGAACAGTTCCGAGCCGTCGATGAAGAACGGCGCGCGCAGGCGCGTCAGGACGAAGTCGATATACTCCGCCACTTCCGCGTCGCTCTGGATCGGATGCAGCAGCAGCAGGAATTCGTCGCCGGATATCCGCGACAGCATATCGGAGCCGCGCAGGTCGAGGGACAGCCGCCGGGAGAATTCGACCAGCAGCAGAATCGCCGATGGCGTGGCCGTAATAGTCATTGATGTGCTTGAAATGATCGATGTCGAGAAAGGCCAGCGCGAAGCGTTCCGGCGCGGCGTTGCTGGCGATGATGTCGCAGACCCGATTCTCGATCACCCGCCGCGACGGCAGCCCGGTCAGTTTATCGAAATAGGCGCGGCGGAACAGGTCGTCCTCGACGGCCTTCTGCTGGCTGACGTCGCTGGCGCTGGACAGCAGCAGC
This sequence comes from Rhodopseudomonas sp. P2A-2r, assembly GCF_026015985.1. Classification (GTDB taxonomy): domain Bacteria; phylum Pseudomonadota; class Alphaproteobacteria; order Rhizobiales; family Xanthobacteraceae; genus Tardiphaga. The sequence continues at coordinate 558,786 of NZ_CP110389.1, forward strand.
ATCCGGTCGCCGACCTGCACCGGGCGGTGGCTGGTGAGGAACACCCGCTTGTTCTGGCCGTCGCTGACGCGCTCTTCGAAAACGGCCGAGCGCCCGGTGTTCAGCAGGTCGACTGCGGTGTCGCGGCGGTGGTTGAGAGCCCGCGCCAGGAAATCGCTGTGCGAGGTGTCCGCGTTGAATTCTTCCGCAGGCGCGTTGAACTGGGCGGCTGCCGCGTCATTGACCAGCAGGAAACGACCGTCGCCGTCCTGAACGGTGACCGACGCAGGCATCAACCTGACGATTTCGCTCAGCAATGCCAGCGCCGCCTGCGCATCGCCCGCCAGCGCGGTCAGCGATTCGGCGTCGCCACGGCTCAACGGATCACCTGCCAGAGTGAGGTCCGATCGATGATGATTTGCGCGCCCCTGCATAAGGAGGGACCCTCGCAAAGTCCGTTGTAGGTTTGGTTAAGCGGATCGCGGAAATTGCGGTATCCAGCTATACAAGACCGGGTTGCTGCAAATGCGGGCAATCGTCCTTAACAGATCGTCAATACGGCGGACTAAAGCTGACCTCGATGGGGCGCTGCCGTATGCCCGGGGCCATCCGCTGTTGCCGGGCGATGTATTCCGGGTTTGAAATCCCGATTGTGATCTGGGCAGGCCGACACGATGCCTGGCCGGGCAGAGAGCAAGTTCCCGGAGCCGCGGCGACGATGCGATACGGCGCCTCCGGCGCGGAGAGCGTCGCAATCGATGGTTCCCTCGGGATTGCCGCAGAGAAAAATGCGCCTCTTGAACGCCCATCGCTGAAACAAACCCAGCGCCGATCGGCATGCCGGCAGTGCGCGCATCGCTATTTTTTCAGAGCTCTCGACACTCCCTGTGGCCGCTCCCATCATCTTCGCAGTCGAGGAATTGTGCGACGTCATGGCAGGAGCGATGGAATGAAGCGCCGAGAATTTCTGCAGCTGTCGCTTGGCGCCGCCGCCGTGGCCGCATGGTCGGATGCACGCGCGCAAGTTACCGTGAAGGAGATCCGGATCGGCTACCAGAAGAACGGCGTGCTGGTGATCGCGCGGCAGCGCGCCGTGCTGGAGCAGCATTTTGCCCCGCAGGGCGTCGCCGTCAAATGGGTCGAGTTCTCATCCGGGCCGCCGATGCTGGAAGCGATGAACGTCGGCAGCGTCGACTACGGCGCGGTCGGCGATTCGCCGCCGGTGTTCGCGCAGTCCGCAGGCGCTGCCATCGTCTACGCCGCCGGCCAGCCGGTCACCAACGGGCAGGGCATTCTGGTGCCGGCGCAATCGGCCATCCGCAGCATTGCCGATCTCAAGGGCAAGCGGATCGGCTTCACCAAGGGATCGAGCGCGCACAACATCGTGGTGCAGACGCTCGAGAAAGCCGGCCTGACCTATGCCGACATCACCCCAGTCTATCTGACGCCGCCCGACGCCGGCCCGGCCTTTGCCAACGGCAGCATCGATGCCTGGGCGATCTGGGATCCGTATTTCGCCATCGCTGAGACCAAGCAGAACGGCCGCATCCTGGTCAACGCTTCCGACATTACCAAGACCAACTCCTTCTACATCGCCAATCGCGATTTCGCGAAGAACCATGGCGCGGTGCTGCAGCAGATCGTCGATGTCACGGCGCAGGCGGCGAAATGGGCGGAAGCCCATCGTGACGACGTGGCAAAATCGCTGAGCGCCGTGACCGGCATTCCGCTGGATATCCAGACCATCGCCGCCAGGCGCTCGTCTTTCGCGGTCGGCCCGATGACCGACGACATCGTCGCCACCCAGCAGGGTGTTGCCGACCGGTTCTTCAAGCTCGGCCTGATTCCGAAGCCGGTCGTCGTGCGCGACGCCGTGTGGAAGCCGACGCAGACCTGACAATCCGAATCTTGAAAAGGCATTCCAATGAGTAACGCATCGTCCAGCGCCAATGTCCTCTGGTTCCTGCCGACCCACGGCGACGGCCGCTATCTCGCGACAACCACCGGCGGCCGCGAAGTCAACTTCAACTATCTCCGGCAGATCGCCCAGGCCGCCGACCAGCTCGGCTAGTACGGCGTGCTGCTGCCGACCGGGCGCTCCTGCGAGGATTCCTGGGTGGTGGCTTCGGCGGTGGCGCCGTGGACCGAGCGGTTGCGCTATCTGGTGGCGGTCCGGCCCGGCCTGCAGTCGCCGACGGTGGCGGCGCGCATGACCGCGACGCTCGATCGCGTCACCAACGGGCGGCTGCTGATCAACGTCGTCACCGGTGGCGATCCCGTGGAGAACAAGGGCGACGGCGTGTTCCTCGCCCATGACGAGCGCTATGCGGTGACGCGCGAGTTCCTCAACGTCTACAGCGACCTGCTCGCGGGCAAGACGGTCAACGTGCAGGGCAAGCATATCAGCATCGAGGACGGGCGCCTGCTGTTCCCACCCGTACAGTCGCCGCGCCCGCCGCTGTATTTCGGCGGCTCGTCCGATGCGGGCATCGACGTCGCCGTCGACACCGTCGACAAGTATCTCACCTGGGGCGAGCCGCCGGCGGATGTCGCCGACAAGATCCGGCGCGTCAGGGCGGTGGCCGACAAGCGCGGACGCAAGCTGTCATTCGGCATCCGCCTGCATGTGATTGTGCGCGAGACCAACGAGGCCGCCTGGAAGGCGGCGGAAGAATTGATCCAGTACGTGACCGACGAGACGGTGGCGGCCGCGCAGAAGAGTTTTGCGCGCATGGATTCGGTCGGCCAGCAACGCATGGCGCAGCTACATGGCGGGCGACGCGACAAGCTCGAGATCAGCCCCAACCTGTGGGCCGGCGTCGGCCTGGTGCGCGGCGGTGCCGGCACCGCACTGGTCGGCGACCCGCAAACGGTGGCTGCGCGCATCAAGGAATATCAGGACGTCGGGGTCGATACCTTCATCATGTCCGGCTATCCGCATCTCGAAGAGGCCTACCGCTTCGCCGAGCTGGTGTTCCCGCTGCTGTCGCTGCGGCAGAGCGACAATGTCACGGAGCTGCGCTCGCGCAGCCAGATCGGTGAAGTCATTGCCAACGGCCACGAGCCGCTGGTCAAGCAGGTCTCGCAGTCATGAGCATCGTTGAAATTCTCCCCCGCGTTCGTGCGTTCAGGCTGCCGCGGGTCGACGGTCTAACCCAGTGGATCGTGCCACTGGCCCTCATTCTGGTCTGGCAGCTGGCATCGGTGACCGGCTTCATGCCGGCGCGGGTGATGCCGGCGCCGAGCGATGTGGCGCTGGCCGGCTGGAAATTGCTGCTGTCGGGCGAATTGGCGCAGAATATCTGGGTGTCGTTCTGGCGTGCCAGTGTCGGCTTCCTCATCGGCGGCAGCATCGGCTTTGCCTTCGGCCTCGCCAACGGCCTCTCGCAGCTGAGCAGCAAGCTGACCGACACGACGCTGCAGATGGTGCGCAACGTGCCGCATCTGGCGCTGATCCCGCTGGTGATCCTGTGGTTCGGCATCGACGAATCCGCAAAACTGTTCCTGGTGGCGCTCGGCGTGTTCTTTCCGATCTACCTCAACACGCTGCACGGCATCCGCACCGTCGACCCGCAGCTCATCGAGATGGGCCGCATCTACGGCATGAGCAATGGCGAGCTGTTCCGCCGGGTGATCTTCCCCGGCGCGCTGCCGTCGATCTTCGTCGGCGTGCGATTCGCGCTCGGCATCATGTGGCTGACTCTGATCGTGGCGGAGACCATCGCGGCGTCGTCGGGGCTCGGCTACATGGCGATGCAGGCCCGCGAATTCATGCAGATCGACGTCGTCGTGCTGAGCATCCTGATCTACGCCCTGCTCGGCAAGGTCGCCGACAGCGCCTCGCGCCTGCTGGAGCGGCTGACGCTGTCCTGGCATCCGGCGTTCCAGAAACAGTGAGCAGGGCTCACAGTGAGCAAGAGCTTGAGAGTGAACATGCAGCAGCCCCTTCGTTTTGTTCCCGTGGACGCCGAATTGGCCGACCCGCAGGATTATGTCGGGCAGGCGCGTGACACGCGCCGCGCCTCGCAGGCACCGTCGCGTGGCCTCGGCCTGACCATCCGCGGCCTGCGAAAATCCTTCGGCGACAACGAGGTGCTGCGCGGCATCGACCTGCACATCCCCGCCGGACAGTTCGTCGCCATTGTCGGCCGCAGCGGCTGCGGCAAGAGCACCCTGCTGCGATTGATCGCCGGACTCGACAAGCCCAGCGCCGGCAGTATCAGCTTCGGCGAAGAGGCGCGCGCCGAAGACATTCGCGTCATGTTCCAGGAGCCGCGGCTGCTGCCGTGGGCCCGCGTGCTGTCCAATGTGGAAGTCGGTCTTGGCCGCGACCGCACCTCGGCGGATGCGAAAGCGCGCGCCGAACGCGCGCTCGGTGAGGTCGGTCTTGCGGACAAGCGTGATCAGTGGCCGGCGGTGCTGTCCGGCGGCCAGAAGCAGCGCGTGGCCTTGGCGCGGGCGCTGGTCAGCCAACCCAAGGTGCTGGCCTTCGACGAGCCGCTCGGCGCGCTGGACGCGCTGACGCGGATCTCGATGCAGCGGCTGCTCGGCCGGGTCTGGCACGATCAGGCATTTACGGCGATCCTCGTCACGCATGATGTTTCGGAAGCCGTGGCGCTGGCCGACCGCGTACTCGTGATCGAGGACGGTCGCATCGCTCATGATATCCATGTCGACGTGCCGCGACCACGGCAGCGCGGCTCGGCTGACCTCGCCGCCCTTGAAGGCGGCATCCTGCGCGACCTTCTCAAGGGCGACGATTCAACGGATTTGTGAGGACACCATGAACTGCGTCGTGCGCAACATCAAAACCGGCCGCGATATTTCCTCCGGCGAATTCCGTGGCGCCATGCGCGCGCTGGCCTGCGGCGTCAGCGTCATCACCGTGGGCCGCGGCAGCGACATCTCCGGTATGACGGTCACCTCGGTGTCGTCGCTGTCGGTGGAACCGCCGACCTTGATGGTCAGCGTCAACCGGCAGTCGTCGTCGTGGCCGCTGCTGCAGCGCTACGGCGCGTTCGGCGTCAACATCCTCACGGCGGAACAGCTCGACATTGCCGAACGCTTTTCCGGCAAGGACGGCCTGAAAGGCGCTGCCCGCTTCAACGGCGCGCAATGGGTGACGCGCGCCACCGGGGTGCCGCTGCTGGTCGGCGGCCTCGCCTCGATCGATTGCGAGGTCGAGGAAGTGATCGAGCGACATTCCCACGCCATTGTCATCGGCCGCGTCAGGGACGTGCTGACCTCGGTGCCGACCTCGGCGCTGACTTATTGGGACGGCCAGTATGTGGCCGTCGACCAGAACGAGGACGCGCTGCGGCTGGCTCAGGTCAGTCTGCCCAACTCGCGCGGGCTGCGGGAGATCTGATGGTCCTGTCATCCCGTGGCCGGTCGGCTTTCGCCGCTCACGCCCCGGAATGATGCACGTCATTTCGTCAGCAGCGCATAAGCCCCGTTCCAGTCATCCGGCGGCGGCGACTGCCTGTAAGCGTGAAGCCGCTTCTCATACAGGTTATACAGCAGCTCCAGCAGATGACCGACGTCGGACTTGCGGCCGCGCTCGATGGCGAACAGCGCGCCGTCCCAGTCGCGGCTGCGATAGCAGGCCAGCATCTCGATGGTCAGCTTGCGCAGCCGCTGGAAGCGTTCCGACTGCGCCATGTCCTCGCGGCCGGCGACGGCATAGATCACTTCCGGCTCCTTCTTGCCCTTCACCATGATGAAATCGAGCTCGAGGATCGCGAACCTGTCTTTCGCAGCCAGCGCCGTCTTTGAGCCGACGATGATGGGAAAGCCGTACTCCTTGGACTGGCCCTCCAGTCGCGAGGCGAGGTTGACGCTGTCGCCGAGCACGGAATAGTCGAACCGCAGGTCGGAGCCCATATTGCCGACCACGCAGGTGCCGGTGTTGAGGCCGATGCCGACCTGCATGGGGATATAGACGTGGCCGCCCTGCTGCGCCTCGATCTCGCGTTCGCGGTTGAGGGCGTCGATGCGCTCCAGCATGTCGAGGGCGGCGGCGCAGGAATTGATTTCGTGTTCGGCGTCGTCGAGCGGCGCGTTCCAGAACGCCATGATGGCGTCGCCCATGTACTTGTCGATGGTGCCCTTGCGGTCGAGGATGGCGTTGGTCAGCGGCGTCAGGAAGCGGTTCATCAGCGTCGTCAGGCCGTGCGGGTCGTGCTTGTAGGATTCCGAGATCGCGGTGAAGCCGCGCACGTCCGAGAACATGATGGTCATCTCGCGCTCCTCGCCGCCGAGCACCAGCTTCTCCGGCGATTGCGCGAGCTGCTCGACCAGCGCCGGCGAGAGATATTGGCTGAACGCCGAGCGGATGCGGCGGCGCTGGCGCTGTTCGCGGACGAAGTTGCTGAAGATCAGCGTCAGGTAGATCAGCGTGGTCGACAGCAGCGGATAGGTGAAGTCGAGCAGCAGACGGTGTTGCGAATAGAAATACCAGGACGTGCCGACCAGCAATGTGGCGATCAGGGCGCCGACCGCGATCAGGGTGACAGGGCCGAACATCGGCGCCAGCCAGATGACGAGAATGCCGAGCAGCAGCGCTGTGCACAACTCCGCGCCGATCGCGTAATTCGGCTGCGACAGCACCGTGCGGGTCAGCGCGCTTTCCAGCACTTGGGCGTGGATCTCGACGCCGGGCAGCACCGGATCGATCGGCGTGGTCTTGGTGTCGAGCAGCCCGACCGACGAAGTGCCGATCAGCACCAGCCTGCCGGCAATGCGCTCCGGCGGCACCGTGCCGTCCAGCACGTCGGCGGCGGAGACGTAGATGGCCGGGTCGCTTTTCGCGAAATGCACCCACAACTGCCCGTTGCGGTCGGTGGGGATTTCGAAGCCCTTGACCGCAATGCTCTTGATACCGGCGCGGTCGGACTTGATGAAGATGGTGTCGGTGCCGGTCGCCACCCGCAGCATCTCGAAGGTCAGGGACGGCATGGTGACGCCCTGCGCCTGCATCATCATGGGCACGCGGCGCACGATGCCGTCGCGCTCGTTGCGGATGCTGAACAGCCCGCGGCCGGAGGCGGCTTTTTCAAGCTCCGGCACGTTGCGCAGCAGTCCCGGAAAACTTACGAGAAACGGCTGCGGATCGCCGCCGAGCATCGCCAGCCCGGTCGCCGGCCGCGACGCGTCGAGTGCCGGACCCGCCATCGCCAGTCCGGATTCGCCGAGCACGACGCGTGAGCGCTGCACGGCGTCGGCGAACAGCCGGTCGTTGCTCGGCAATGCGCGGAGCATGGCGCGGGTGGCGTCGTCGAGCCCGGCAATGGCGTCGGCGGCAATGGCGGGATTGGTCCGGTCCGGCTCCGGAAACGCGATGTCGAAGGCGATGACTACGGCTTTCAGCCGGGTCAGGTTGGTGACGAGATCGGCGATGCGGGTGCGCGGCCAGGGAAACTGGCCGTATTTCCTGAGGCTCGCCTCGTCGATATCGACGATGACCACGGGCCGGGCGGTCTTCACGCGCGGGGCGATGAGCTGGTAGGTGTCGAAGGTGCGCAGCCGCAGCTCCTCGGTCACCGGGAGGTCGGCGATCCGCGCCAGCGCCAGAGCGATCAGCAGCGCGACGCACAGCGCGCGGGCAAAGCCGAACCGCCGCGCCAGCCGTCGCACCCGCCGGAACCTGATCATGGCGATGTCATGCCGGCTCGCGTCACTTTTCCCGGAACGCGCGCATCAGCTGGTCGCTCAGCGGCTTGACCAGATAGGCCAGCATGGTGCGGTCGCCGGTCTGCACGAAGGCTTCCACGGGCATGCCGGGAATCAGCCGGACGTCGCCGAGCCGCGCAATCTCCTCGGGCGGCATCGAAATGCGAATAGTGTAGTAGCTCTGTCCGGTGCGCTGGTCGGTGGTGACGTCCGGCGACACCCGCGTCACCACGCCGTTCAGCTCGGGCGTGGTGCGCTGGTTGAAGGCCGACAGACGCAGCAGCGTCTTCTGGCCGATCACCAGTTTGTCGATATCCTGCGGATTGACGCGGGCCTCCACCGAGAGGCTGTCGGTCTGCGGCACGATCAGCATGATGGCGTCGCCGGCGGTGATCACGCCGCCGACGGTGTGCACGGTGGATTGCAGCACCATGCCGTCCTGCGGCGCGCGGATGTCTATGCGCCGCAACTGGTCCTCGGCGGTGACCTTGCGCTCGACGAACTCGCCGATCTTGTCGTTGGTCTCGCGCAGGTCCTTGGAGACCTCGGACACCAGGTCCTTGTCGATCTGGATGATCTGCAACTCGGTCTCGGTGATCTTGCCGCGGGCCTGGGCCCGCGCCGCCATGAACTGGGCGCGCTCGCCGGCCAGCCTTGCCGCGTCGCGCTCCAGCACGGTCAGCCGCGAGATCTGCACCAGCTGCTGGTTGTACAGTCCGCGGACACCGATCAGTTCCTTTTCGACCAGCGCCATCTCGCTGGTCTTGGCGGCTTCCTGCGCGGTCAGGCCGCCGATTTCCTCGTTGAGCTGGGCGATGCGTTCGCGCAGCTGCGCCTTCTGGCCGATGCGTCCGGTGGAGCGGACGTTGAACAGCTTGGTCTCGCTGGCGATCACGTTCTTGACGTCGTCGTCGGCAATCTGTTCGAGCAGGACGGCAGGAAAGCTGATCCGCTCGGCGCCGCGCTGCTCGGCCTCAAGGCGGGCGGCGCGTGCCCACAGCCCGTTGAGGTTCTTGGTGACGATGGCGAGGCCGGCCTTGGTGACGGTGTCGTCGAGCCGCACCACGACGTCGCCGGCCTTGACCACGTCGCCGTCGCGGGCGCGCAGTTCGCCGACCACGCCGCCGGTGGGATGCTGCACCTTCTTGACGTTGGAATCGACCACCACCGCGCCCGGCGCGATCAGCGCCCCGGAGATCTGCGCGGTCGCGGCCCAGCCGCCGATGCCGCCGGCGAGGACGAGCACCACCACCAGCCCGATCACCAGATGCAGGCGGATGGAGCGATGCGATCGGGTTGGCGATCCGGTTGACTTGGCGGTCATGGCTTGCTGACCCCGCCGTCGGCGACGATCTTGATCGGCTGCGGCACCGGTCGTTGCAGCACCTGCGCCAGCACCGTGTCTTTCGGCCCGAAGGCCTGGACGCGGCCGTCCTTGAGCACCAGCAGCAGGTCGACGCCGTCGATGCCGATCGGCCGGTGCGCCACCACCACGACGATGGCGCCGCGGGCCCGGGCATTGCGGACCGCTCGGGTCAGGGCTTCGTCACCCTCGGTGTCGAGATTGGAATTCGGCTCGTCGAGCACGATCAGGAACGGGTCGCCATACAGCGCCCGCGCCAGCGCCACGCGCTGCGCCTGCCCGGCGGACAGCACGCTGCCCTGTTCACCGATCTGGGTGTCGTAGCCGTCGCGCATGCTGACGATCAGATCGTGCACGCCGGCCTGCCTGGCGGCGGCGATGATGCTGTCGGACGAGGCGTCGGGATCGAAACGGCAGATGTTCTGCGCCACCGATCCGGCGAACAGTTCGACATCCTGCGGCAGATAGCCGATGTGGCGGCCGAGGCTGTCGGAGGTCCACTGGTCCAGGGCGGCGGCGTCGAGCCGGACGCTGCCGCGCACCGGCTGCCAGACCCCGACCAGCGCCCGCAGCAGCGATGACTTGCCGGACCCGGAGGGACCGATGATGCCGAGGCCGTTGCCGGCCTGCAGGGCGAAGCTGGCGTCCTGCACCACCAGTTTCTGGTCGCCCGGCGGCATCACGGAAAGATTTTCCACCGACAGCCGCTGCGTCGGGCTTTGCAACTGCGTCACCGTGGAGCGTTCCGGCACGGCGGCGAGCAGGCCGTTGAGCCGGTGCCAGCTCTGCCGCGCCGCGACAAAGCCCTTCCAGTTGGCGATCGCCAGGTCCACAGGGGCCAGCGCACGGGCGCTCAGGATCGAGCCGGCGATGATGATGCCGGCGGTCGCCTCCTGATGGATCACCAGATAGGCGCCGACGCCGAGCACCGCCGATTGCAGCATCATGCGCAGCACCTTGGCCACCGCGCCCAGGCCGCCGGCGACGTCGCTGGTGCGCTGGTTGCCGGCGAGATAGTTCTGGTTCGACTCCTCCCAGCGGCGGGTTAGGCGGCCGGCCATGCCCATCGCCACCATCACTTCCGCATTGCGGCGGCCGGCGGCGGCGAGATCGCTGCGCCGCGCCGCCAGCGCATTGGCTTCACGGGCCGGAGCCCGGGTCATGGCTTCGGTGGCGATGGTCAACGCCACCAGGATGATCGCGCCGACCAGCGCGGTCAGGCCGAGCATCGGGTGGAAGGCGAAGCAGATCGCCAGATACAGCGGCAGCCAGGGCAGGTCGAACAGCGCGCTCGGTCCCATTCCGGAGAGAAATGCGCGGACATTGTCGAGGTCGCGCAGCGGCTGCAGGCCTTCGCTGCGGCCGCCGGCCATCAGCGGCAGGCGCACCACGGTCTGGAACACGCGGGCGCTCAAGGCCTCGTCGAGCGACGTGCCGACCCGGACCAGGACACGGCCGCGCAGCAGGTCGAGCACGCCCTGGGCGATGTACAGGCCGGCGGCGAGGACAATGAGGCCGACCAGGGTCGGCACGCTGCGGCTGGGCAGCACGCGGTCGTACACTTCCAGCATGAAGAACGAGCCGGTGAGATACAGAAGGTTGATCATGCAACTCATCAGCCCGACGCCAAGGAACGCGCCGCGGCAGGCGCGCAGTGCGTCGCCAAGCTCGGACTTCGGAGAGTGAGACAACCGTAGCTGGCCGCGCTGCATCGTCAAAACCCTTGGGAAACGGTCGGAGGACGGCCCCGAACCGGTTCCGCGATCCGTTCTGCGTCAGCCACTATGCCATCAGCGAAGCGTCTTGTGCAGGATATCAAGCCGCAACAGTTAATGTCGCGGGATGAGGGCCCGTGGTTCAGACCGGATGGGACTGAACGATGAAGTCGCTGGCATGCAGGCTCGTATAGGCCACGTTGTGCAGCAGGATGGTGTCGCCGGCATCCAGGGTGATCAATGTGTCGGCTCCGCTCGCCGCGACGTGGCTGGACATCCACCCGCAGACATCAGTCGTGTTGACGATGGCGGACAGATTGATGTGGTCCACATTCTTCTGAAAATCGTAGATCGTGTCGTGACCGGAATTGGCTGAAAATACGAAGGTGTCGGCGCCGCCAAGGCCGATGAGCAGGTCGTCGCCACCCAGCCCGTTGATGGTGTCCGCACCCTCGGTGCCGTACAGGGCGTTGCTGCCGATGGTGGCAACGTTGTTGGTGGTGATGTAGGTCACCGTCGCGTGGGCGCCTGCGGCGATGGTGCCGAAATCATAGGTGAGCGAGATCGCCCGGTCGCCCAGGGCGCCATTCGGATCGACCGGCGAAGCATAGGCCTGGGCCGCATATGGATCGGTATTTGTGAAGCCGTATGACGATGCGTGCCAGGCGCCGTTCAATCCGATCAGCGCGACCTCAGTCCCGGAGGAAGGGCCTTTGGCGGATACGATGGCCACGTCAGTCGAGTTGTGAATCACGTCGTTGAAGGTGTTGTAGGTGCCGGTCCCCTGCGGGTTCTGATCCTGATCGGGATCGAAGTTGCGCATGAAACGGACATTGTCGATCGTCGCGCCGCTGTTGTTGCAAATGTCGATGGTGGTGGTGAAGAAATTGGCGTCGGCCCCCAGCGTGATGGTCTGGGTCAGCGTGACGCCATGGCCGGCATCGAGGCTGGTGACGACCGAATTCGAGCCGTCTGTATTATGAACCTCTGAATGGGAAAGCGGCGTAAAGCCGTTGTCGTGCATCAGCGGCGATCCGTTGACGACGACCGGATTTGGGTCTCCCCGATGTGATAGCCGAGCACGATGCGGTCTTCCGGCGTGCCAGGCGTGGTCACATTACCGGCGCCGGGGAGGACGAAACCGTTGGTCGCGCCGTGTCCAGACACATCGATGATGGTGCCTTCCGAAGAGGTCAGGTGATACACCGTGTCCGGCTGCCCCGGCGTGAAGTCGACGTGAGCCGAAAAAGGCGTGCTGACGGCGCTTCCGTCACTGACGATGACGCTGATGTCCGGCGCAAATCCGCTTCCGTCATGATGAAAGCGGATATGGCCGGCGGCGATGTCCGCCGACGTCACCGCTTGGCCAGATGCCAGCGTAACCCAGTTCGAGCCGACCAGGATTTCGAACGAGCCGTGCGTCGCTGTCGCGTAAAAGGTGAAGCTGGTGCTGTCGGGATCGACAATGCCGATGTCGGACAGTTGCACAACGACCGTGCCGCCATTGGTGACCGAAAGCGACGCCGCGGTGATCACCGGCGCATCGTTGACCCCGTCGATGGTGAAGGTCAGGGTCTCGTGGACGGTGTCCGGTCCCGAGCGGCTGTCGAAGCTGATGGTGAAAACCAGCTTCTGGCCTTCGCCAAGGAACCGGAACGCCGCCGGATCGTAGCTGACTGCGCCAGTCAGCGGATCGATGGTCACCAGCTTTGCCAGATCGAGGCCCGCTGGAACGTTGGCGGGGCTGACCGCGGAAACCACCTTTCCGGTGCCGGCCACATAGGGCACGGCAACGTCGTTGAATCCGCCGTCGCCGATGTCGGGATCTTTGATCGTGACCTGGTCGGCCAGCCTGAAGCCGGTCCTGCCCTCCGTCAGCGAGATCTCGAGCGGCGCAACCTCGATGGTCGGCGCGGTGTTGAAGCGCGTGACGATGACATTGATCGGCGGCGTCCCCGGCGTGTCACCGGGCAGATTAATGGGGATCGTCGTCGGGACGTTGACCGGAAGGTCCGGCGTCGGCGTGAATTTGATCGGATCGGGATTGGTGCTGCCGGGCGTCGGATTGGCTGGGGCCGATCCGTTGTTCGGGTTGGTGCTCTGCGGATTGGCGTTCGGCGTGTAACCCGGAAAATACAGCTTGAAGATCTCCGGAATGATCGCCAGCACTTCCGGCGACAGCGGCGCCGGCGCGGTCGATGGCGTGCCGTCGCCGGTGACGCTGGTGACCTGGCCGGCCTGGTTGACCGTGCCGATGATCACGTTCGGATCGGACTTGCTGTACAGCACGTAGGAGCCGGTCTTGCCGCCGGGCTCCACCAGCACCTGGAATTTGACCGGCGGGGCGCCGCCGGTCCCCGGCACGGTGAAATCGATTTCCACCAGCACGGCCGTGCCGCGGATGCCCATGGTCGCCACAGGCGTGTCGACCCTCATGTCGCCGTGCTTGGCGGTCTCGCCGGCAACGAAGGTAATGGTGCCCTGCACCAGGCTGAGCAGCGAGGAATTCGACGATCCGTTGGGATCGTAGACCATCTCGTTCAGCACCATGCGGGCGTTCGAGGACAACCCGAATACGGTGCCGTCGATGAAGGTGAGGCCGAGCGTGGAATCGCTGCCGGCCTGCACCACGTCGCCCTTGTTAACGTTGTCGCCCATGTTGAGCTGGATCGAGACGCCGTTGCGGATCGCGGTGGCGCTGCCGGTCAGCTTGGTGACGCGACCGATGACGGTGGCCGCGGCCGTGGCGCCGGCGAGCTGCGCGACCTGGACCTCGCCGGTCAGCGATTCCACCAGCGCGCCCGACAGCCGCGCGCCGTCCGGTGATGACAGCGCAGCGCGGACGTGTCCCTTGAAATAGTCGTTCACGACGTGGTCGTGGCCGTCCTTCGACAGCACCAGGTCGAGTCCCGCGCGCTTGTAGTCGCCGGCAAACAGCAGATGCGCGTCGGGAACGACAATGCTGGGCTGCGCGCCGTCAAGGCCGCCGCTATTCGCCGGCACTTCTGCCGACGCCCCCGAAAGCCCAACCGTATCAAAATGCGAAAAGTCGAATTTCCCGGCGAAGTTCAATGGTGACACCGCGCAAAGGTAAAGAAAGAGGAAAGACTTACCTGATGCATACCACCGGCGCGTGCAATGCGAAAGTGCACGCTTGCGCACCATTAGTTGCGGTTAATGCGGCTTGCGAGCCCGGCGGTGGTGGTGAGGTGTGGCGCCGGTTCCCGATTGCTAAACTTGTATTCAATTGCGCCATCCAGCTTTGAGCACGACGGCAAAGTCCGCCCCTGCGACCATGCCGCCTTAAGCCGGTTGAAAATCCCCCGCCCATGATCGGCGCGAATGATCCGGTCACGTGCGGGCTGTCACCCCCGCCGATGCCCGGACAGGGGGCGTCAGATGTTGAGTTTCAAATGGGCGCCGTCATGGCGCGCCGGATTGCTGGCCTGCGGTCTGGCCCTGTGCGGTCCGGCCTTTGCGGTGGCCGATACAATGCATCCGGACGGGATCCAAGCTGCAGCACCGGCCGCCGGTCCGTTCGGACTTGCCTCCGCGCCGGTTGAGGGCGGCGAGTTGCGCGACAAATGGCTGGGCGCGGAGCGGGAAATCGAGGCCGAGCTGCTGGCCATCACCCTGTGCCAGGAGGATCGCGCGCGGTGCGGCTCGCCGGCCGCCCTGCGACTGCTCGGGATCGTCGATGAGGCCGTGGCGCATGATGGCCGGGCCCGGCTCGGCGAGGTCAACCGCGCCATCAACCTGGCGATCCGACCCGCCAGCGATCTTGCGCTGTATGGCGCCGTCGACGTGTGGCGTTCGCCGCTGGCGCTGCTGGCCGAAGGCGCCGGTGATTGCGAGGACTACGCCATCGCCAAGCTGGTGGCGCTGCGCGTGGCGGGCATCGCCGCCGACGATCTGCGCCTCGTGATTCTGCGCGACCTCGGGCGCCATGAGGACCACGCGGTCGCCGCCGTCAGGCTGGATGGCAACTGGCTGCTGCTCGACAACCGGCGCATGGCCATGGTCGAGGACAGCCATGTCAGGCAGATCCGGCCACTGTTCGTCATCGATCGCTCCGGCGTCCGGCAATACCTCGACACGCCGCTGCTTGCGGACAAGGTGCCGCCCGCTGCGTCATCCGCCGGCCTGATGAAGCTGGCACTGCTCGCCGGGTCGTCAGCGCCTGCCGGCCACCCGGGACTCTCGAGCTAGATCCATCTCCATAGATCGTGTCCCGGACGCAGTGCAATGCGCCTCCGTCAGGAGGCGTGGTGCACTGCAGATCCGGGACCGCCACAAACGATACCGCATGATACGGTCCCGGCTCTGCGGAGCGGCATACTTGATGGATCAGACTCTAGCAGTCTGCTGAAAAACTCAATTCCGCCGCAGTTCGATTCCGTTCCAGACTCTTTTAGATTCCGTTTTGTTCACGGTTTTGACGCCCGGCGCCGGAGTTTTTCAGCAGACTGCTAGGCCGCGCGGACCTGTCGCAGGAAGTCTGCCACCGCCGATTGCAGCATGCTGGCGTGTCCGTCGAGTTCGCGCGCCTCGGCTAGGACCTCGCCGGCAGCCCGACCGGTCGCCGAGGCGGCGGTGTTGACGCCGCCGATATGGCTGGCGATCTCGCTGGACCCGGCGGAAGCGGCCTGGATGTTTTGGGCGATCTCGCGGGTGGCGGAGCCTTGCTGCTCGACCGACGAGGAGATCGCCAGCGAAATGTCGCTCATCTTCTCGATGGTGGACGCAATGCTGGCGATCGCCGCAACGGCGTCACCGGTGGACGACTGCATGCTCGAGACCTGCGCGGAGATTTCCTCGGTGGCCTTGGCGGTCTGGGTCGCCAGCGCCTTGACCTCGGAGGCCACCACGGCGAAGCCGCGACCGGCCTCGCCGGCGCGCGCTGCCTCGATGGTGGCGTTCAGCGCCAGCAGGTTGGTCTGTTCGGCGATATTGTGAATGAGCTGCACCACCACGCCGATCTTTTCGGCGGCGCCGGACAGCAGTTGCACTGTGGAGTTGGTGCGGCCCGCTTCGCTCACCGCCTGCCGCGCGATTTCGGTGGACTGCGCCACCTGACGGGAGATTTCCTGCACCGAGGCCGCGAGTTCTTCCGCGGCGGCGGCCACGGTCTGCACATTGCCCAGTGCCTTGTCCGACGCGGCGCTCACGGTGGAGACGCGGTCGCTGGTCTCGCCGGCGGTGGCCGTCATGGACGTGGCCGTGGCCTGCATGCCGGCCGCGGAATTTGCCACCGACTTCACCACGCCGGTGACGCTGCGTTCGAAGCCGTCGGCCAGGCCGATCATGGCGGCGCGCCGTTCGGCGGCGACGCGCGTCTGCATGGCCGCTTCCTCCTGTTCGAGGCTGCGCATCCGGATGGCGCTGTCCTTGAACACCTGCACCGTTGCAGCCATGGCGCCGATCTCGTCGCGGCGGCCGGCCCCGGGGATGTCGGCTTCGATCTTGCCGGCAGCGAGGTTCTTCATGCGTGCACCGAGCAGGCCGAGCGGCCCGGTGATGCTGCGGGCGACGAACCAGGCGATCAGCCCGGCGACCGCGGCAATGCCGAACAGCGCCAGCGCCAGCGACCAGATGATCGGCTTCAGCTTCGCGTCGAGGTCGTCGATATAGGTGCCGGTGCCGGCAAACATGTTCCAGCCGGGAATCGCCACCGCATAGGACACCTTGCGGATCGGCTCCTTTTCGCCGGGCTTCATGTATTCGTAGTACAGCGTGACGTCGCCTTTGGCGGCGACGCCGTCGCGCAACTCGCGCGACAGCGCGCGGCCGTTGGTCTTGACGTCGAGCCGGTTGCTGCCGATGGCCTTCGGGTCGGGCGCGGCGATGGTGACGCCGTCCATGTCGTAGGCGAAGATATAGCCGCTGCCGTTGTCGTAGGTCATGGTGCGGGCGCGTCGGGAAAATTCCTTGATCGCGGCGTCCTTGGTCATTTCGCCGGCCTCGACCTGCTTCTGCAATCCGATCGCCAGGTTGCGCGCGGTGTCGACGATGGCGTGAATCTGGTCCATCCGCGCCGCAATCATCTCCTGGCTGACCAGGCGCGTTGCCTGAAAGCCGGCGGCGCACAGGCCGAGCAGGGTGACGCCGACGAGAATGCCGAGCTTGGCGGAGATCGGCAGGTTGTTGAGCAATTTCACAATGAAGACCCCGAAAAATGCGGCGGACTGGATGCCGGACCATCAATGGGGTGCAGACTACGCAGGTCGGAATTAGAACTTCCTTAAGCGTAATTCTTGGGCGGCACGACGGGAATTGACCGCGCCGCACCTGCTACCACTTACAGGTATTGGGTTATGTCGTGACGGTATGGACCCGCGCCGCCGCAGTTGCGGCAACGTCGCCGGCGTGCAGGTCGCGCGCCATCCGCCCGTGCGCGCACAGGAAGTCGCGCCCTTCCTGCGTCAGTCCGACCATCACCTCGCGGCCCGCATGATGTTCGCGCGTGGCATAGCCGCGGTCGACGCAGTCTTCCCACACCGTGAGGCGCGGACAAGACGTCCGCCAGGCGTCGAGCACATCGGCATAGGAACGCGGCTCGCGCGCGATCCATTCCAGGAGATCGAGGATCAGAGGATCGAGGTCCTTGCCCATCTGTTGCCTCCGGGGCGCCGGCCAGCTGTCGACCGTTGCGCTGCGTCGAAATTGTCCCGCCCCGCGATTCCCTGCAAGCGGGAAGCGCGGGGCGCTGTAACCTCGCCGGCAGGGACGGCGGTATTGCCGTGCGCTACGCTTTCGTCTGCTGCAGGTCCGGCGCGTTGACCAAGGGGATGGCGACGCGGCCGGGGCCGGTGTGCGACAGCGCCGCCGCGGCCTTGTCGTTCTCCATGATCTTGGCCATCACGGCCTGACCCGCACGCTCGAAAATGGCGCGGTTCTCGATCACGAAGGTCTGCGACCTGCGCAAGGCCGCGATATGCCCGTTGATCTCCGGCACCACGTAGCGCGCCACCATGTCCCAGCTGCGCCGCGTGTTTTCCGGGTTGGCCCAGTCGTGTACGAAGCCGATGATGGTGCCGACGCCTCCCGACACGGCCATCAGGTTCTTGATGGTCCTGACCAGATCGTCGGGGGTGCCGATGGTGGAGGCCGCACTCTCGCCGCCGGCGGTCTTCTCGATAGCGTCCTCCGGCGACGTGAACGGCTGCAGGCCCGGACGCTGCAGGGTCTTGACGTTGTATTCGTTGTGCCAGCGCATCAGGCCGGGGCCGGCCTCGCGTTCCGCCTGCTCACGCGTCTCGGCGATGTGCCAGCTCAGCAGCACGCGCCAGTTGGCGCGGTCCACCGTGGTGCCGTGCTTCTTCGCGGCGTCTTCCGCAAAACCCCATTGCGTCGGCAGCGCCATCAGTCCCTGCGTCGACATCGACCCCAGCGAGATGATGCCGATGCCGTATTTGCCGGCCAGCGTCATGCCCGAGGGCGAGATCTGCGACGCCACCACGAACGGCATCTCCTCCTGCAGCGGCAGGATCTGCAGCGCCGCATCGTTCATGGTGAACCAGTCGCTCTTCGCGGTGACGCGCTCGCCATTGAACAGCCGGCGAATGATCGCGATGGCTTCGTCCTGGCGGTCGCGCTGGGTCATGGGATCGATACCCAGCGTATGGGCGTCGGAGGCCAGTGCGCCCGGGCCGGAGCCGAAGATGGCACGGCCGCCGGTCATGTGGTCGAGCTGCACCATGCGCTGTGCCACATTGTAGGGGTGGTGATAGGGCAGCGACACCACGCCGGTGCCGAGCATGATGCGCTTGGTGCGCTCGCCGGCTGCGGCCAGAAACATCTCGGGCGAGGCGATCATCTCCCAGCCGGAGGAATGGTGCTCGCCGCACCAGAACTCGTCGTAGCCGAGTGCATCCAGCTGCTCCGCCAGATCGAGATCCCGGCGGAATTGCAGCATCGGATGTTCGCCGATCGGATGATGCGGAGCGAGAAAGGCTCCAAACTTGACGCGCGCCATACGGCATTTCCTCATTGTTGTTTTTTGCTTGCCGCGAGCCTAGGCCAGCCACCCCCGGCTTTCAATGCGTTCCCCGGCATGGCCGCGACGCGCTGCCGCAGAGCGACGTCTTGCGCCGCTGCCTGCGCCATCACCATCTCAAGGAGGCACCGCAGCGCCAATCCCGGCGCGATTTCGCGGGCAGGAGGACCGATGAGCTACTTCAAAACCGCGATGCTGCTCGCTGGCATGACCGCCCTGTTCATGGGCGTCGGCTATCTGATCGGCGGCGCGTCCGGCGCAACGCTGGCCCTGCTGGTTGCGGCCGGCATGAACCTGTTTGCCTACTGGAATTCCGATCGCATGGTGCTGTCGATGCACGGCGCGCAGCCGGTCGACGCACGCAATGCACCGGACCTGTTTCGGCTGGTGGCCGATCTCGCCGCCCGCGCCAACCTGCCGATGCCAAAAGTCTACATCATGGACAATCCGCAGCCCAACGCCTTTGCCACCGGCCGCAATCCCGAAAACGCCGCCGTGGCCGTCACCACCGGGCTGATGCAGCAGCTGAGCCGCGAGGAACTGGCTGGCGTGATCGCGCACGAGCTGGCCCATGTGAAGCACCACGACACGCTGCTGATGACCGTCACCGCGACCATCGCCGGCGCGATCTCCATGGTGGCGCAGTTCGGCATGTTCTTCGGCGGCAACCGTAACAACGGCCCGGGCATCATCGGCCAGCTGGCGCTGATGATCCTGGCGCCGCTCGCCGCCATGCTGGTGCAGATGGCCATTAGCCGGACCCGCGAATACGCCGCCGACGACATGGGCGCGCGCATCTGCGGCAACCCGATGTGGCTGGCTTCGGCGCTGGCGAAGATCGACAATGCCGCGCATCGGATTCCCAACGAGGATGCGGAGCGCGCGCCGGCCACCGCGCATATGTTCATCATCAACCCGCTGTCGGGCCGCAGCATGGACAACCTGTTCACCACCCATCCGTCGACGCAGAACCGCATCGCAGCGCTGCAGCAGCTGGCGGGGCAGCTCGGCGGGCAGTCTGCGCGTGCCGCAACCGGTGCTGCGCCACGTGGCCCGTGGAACGGCGAGCCTCGTGCGAAGGGGCCGTGGGGCTAAGGGCCGAGTGCGCATCTCGCCCTTGTCGCGACTGGTAAAACCGGCATGGTGGCCTCCTTCCTGGAGGCGTATCGAGAATGCTGACACGGCTTCTGATCACCGGTTTTTTGTTGCTTGCCGGCGTGACGGCCGCGCAGGCCGACGCGACGATCCCGAACAAGGACATCGCCAACGCGCGCGATAATCCGCTGCTGAAGCGGTATGACGGTTCGTTCATCGTCAGCTATGAGCGCCTCGCCTTCACCGACTTCAAGGTGCCGCTGTCGAAGCTGGAAAAGGCCGGCGACACCCGCGACCGAATGAACAATCAGGTCTTCAAGCCCGCGAAAGAACTTGAGGTCGAGGGCGCCCGTACCCGGATCGCCTACATCCTGCCGGCCAACCGTTCGCCGCTGGAAGTGCTGCGCAACTACCAGGATGTCGTGAAGGCCGCGGGCGGCGAGGTGCTGTACCAGTGCAAGGGCGACGATTGCGGCGCCGATCCGACCCGCTCCAGCGCCGGCGGAGGCGGCGACATGAGCCTGCTGATGTATGCGGTCACCGAGGCGCAGCTCAAGGACGCGGCGTTCTCCAACGGCGCCTGCGCGTTGGCGGTTGAGATCGATGACCAGCGCTTCTTCGCCGCCAAAATTCCGCAAACGGGAGGTGAGGCTTACGTCACGGTGCAGACCTATCAGGTCAAGAATGACCTGTACTGCAAGGCGTTCAACGAACGCACCGTGGCGGTGGTTCATGTCGTCGAACCGAAACCGCGCGAGCAGAAGATGGTGGTGGTGAAGGCCGACGAGATGGCCAA
Source organism: Rhodopseudomonas sp. P2A-2r (assembly GCF_026015985.1). Classification (GTDB taxonomy): domain Bacteria; phylum Pseudomonadota; class Alphaproteobacteria; order Rhizobiales; family Xanthobacteraceae; genus Tardiphaga. Next base: position 579,401 of record NZ_CP110389.1, read on the forward strand.
GACGATCGGCTCGACCGGCCGCGTGGCGCTTTATGGCATCTTCTTCGATACCGGCAAGGCCGAGCTGAAGCCGGAATCGGCACCGACGCTGCAGGAGATTGCCGGCTTGCTGGCCTCCGATCCGAAGCTGGCGGTGCTGATCGTCGGCCATACCGACAATCAGGGCGCCTACGACTACAATCTTGACCTGTCGCGCCGCCGCGCCGAATCGGTGGTCGCCGCGCTCACCGCCAGTTTTCGCGCCGATGCCAAACGCCTGCGCGCAGCCGGCGTCGGCATGCTGGCGCCTGCGGCGTCCAACGATGCGGATGACGGCCGGGCGAAGAATCGGCGGGTCGAGGTGGTGAAGCTGAATTGATCTGACCAGCCTGCCGTCGCGGCGCACCAAGCGTCCGTCATTGCGAGGAGCCCTTGCGACGAAGCAATCCAGTCTTCCTTCCGCTGTGGCCTTCTGGATTGCCGCGTCGTTTCGCTCCTCGCAACGACGTGGAGAGGCCGTGGCGCTACCGGCTCATGCGATTCTCAGGCCCCCAATAGATGCCGTGGGGAAAGGCCCAGCCGGACCACAAATCCGCCAATGATGACCTCAGAGGTCATCGACGCCATGACCGCCAGATGCAATTCTGAAGGCAAGACCAGCATCGCGGGATTGCGTCATGGATCGGACGGTTGCCAACAAGACCGATACCGCCCGCCGCTGGTGGGTGCTGGCGATTGTGGTCGCCGCCCAGTTCATGTTCGGGGTCGATGCCTTCATCCTCAACGTGGCGATCCCGACCATCGCTTCCGAGCTGCGGGCGTCATCGGCCGAGGTCGAGGCGGTCATCGCCATCTATCTGATCGGCTATGCTACGCTGGTGGTGACCGGCGGCAGGCTCGGCGACATTCACGGCACCAAGTCGGTTTTCATTGCGGGCGTGCTCGGCTTCAGCGCGACGTCGCTATGGTGCGGACTGACCCGCTCCGGTCCGGAGCTGGTCGCCGCCCGGCTGGCGCAGGGCGCCGCCGCGGCGCTGATGGTGCCGCAGGTGCTGGCCACCATCCATGTGCTGTTCGCCGATGAAGCGCGCAGCCGCGCTTTCGCCATCTACGGCGTGGTGCTCGGGTTGGCCGGCGCTGCCGGCTTTATTCTTGGCGGCGTGCTGGTGACGTTGGACCTCGCCGGGCTTGGCTGGCGTGCCGTGTTCTTCGTCAACGTGCCCATGGGCGCGCTGATCGTTGTCGCCGCGGCGGTGCTGATGCCCACGGCGCCGCGCCGCGCCGGCACGCGGCTGGACATTCCCGGCGCGCTGGCTCTGTTCGTCGGGATGCTGTGTCTGATCGGGTCGCTGCTGTTCGGCCACGAACTCGGCTGGTCGCCTGTGGTCTGGCTGGCGATGGGGCTGGGCGTGGCGGTGATCGCCGGCTTCGTGCGGCTGGAGCGCCGCGTCGCTGCGACCGGCGGCATGCCGCTGGTCGATCTCGCATTGCTCGACGATGCCGCCTTCATCCGCGGGCTCGGCGCGGTTTTCGGTTTTTCTTCGCCAATATCTCGTTCTATCTGGTGCTGACGCTGTTCATGCAGAACGCGCTGCACATCGCGCCGCTGGGTGCCGGGCTGGTCTACGTGCCATTGGCGGTGGCCTTCGTCATTGCCTCCCGCCACAGCGGCGTCCGTTCCCGGCATCGCGGCCGGCTGGTGCTGATCGAGGGCTGCGCGGTGCAGCTGATCGGGCTTGCTGCGCTTGCGACGTTGGTGACGGCGGTGTCCGTGCCGCGGCCGTGGCTGCTGGCCTTGCCGCTGGTGGTGTTTGGTTATGGCCAGGGCATGGTGATGGCGCCGCTCTCCGGCGCGGTGCTGTCGACCGTGCCGGCGCGCAGCGCGGGGGCCGGCGCCGGCGTCTATGGTACCACGGCGCAGATCGCCAATGCCGCCGGCGTGGCGGCGATCGGCGGACTGTACCTCGCCATCCAGACGGCAGGAGCGCCAAGGGGCGCGCTGCTTGCGTGCTTCGGCGCATGCGCTGCGTCGTTGACAATTTGTGTCTGGCTGCTGCTGCGCATGCGGCGCGCCGCGCCGGCATAGAACTTTAATCATCTTCATCTATCAACGGCGCCGCATTCTAGAAAAGAAGGCGGAGTCCTCCGGTCCTGATGTGGCTGTCGAGCCGGAGCCTCCTTCGATCTCGGGAACATGCGCGGGGCAGGTCGCATCAGGGCTTCTCACCCCGAAGACCATTCGCCCCGCGCGTCATCCCCTTGCGTCCGCAACTTGACAGGCCGGCGATCCCTGCCGATACCGTTTCACGGGGAAAAGCGATCGCCCCTCAGGCGGCGTCCGTCGCCCAAGTATCGCGTCCGCTTCCATGCAAGGACGCGCCATGTCATCGCCGCCGAACGCCCCTGACGTTGTTGTTTCAAAGTCTGCCAGCCATGGCGTCACCTTCGCGGAGGCATTCAAGGTCTGGCTGCGCATCGCGCTGTTGTCGTTCGGCGGGCCGGCGGGGCAGATCGCGGTGATGCACCGCATCCTGGTGGACGAGAAGCGCTGGGTCTCGGAGGGCCGATTCCTGCACGCGCTGAACTACTGCATGCTGCTGCCGGGGCCGGAGGCACAGCAACTCGCCACCTATATCGGCTGGCTGATGCATCGCACGGCCGGCGGCCTGATGGCCGGCGGATTGTTCATCCTGCCCGGCGCCATCTGCATCATGGCGCTGAGCTGGATTTACGCGGCATTCGGCAATGTCGGCATCGTCGCGGCGCTGTTCTTCGGGCTGAAGGCGGCGGTGCTGGCCATCGTGCTGCAGGCGGTGGTGCGGGTCGGCAGCCGCGCGCTGAAGAACAATACGATGCGCGCGCTGGCGGCAATCGCGTTTCTCGCCATCTTCTTTCTCGACGTGCCGTTTCCCGCCATCGTGTTCGGCGCCGGCCTGATCGGCTATCTCGGCGGCAAGGCGGGGCGCCCGGCGTTCAACGGCGGCAGCGGCCACGGTGCGGCCGGCAACGGCGATGGCGACAGCCTGCTCGGCGAAGAGATGCCGGCCCATGCGCGGCCAAGCATGCGTCAGTCGCTGCTGGCGGGGTCCATCTGGCTGCTGTTGTGGCTGACGCCGGTGGCGCTCCTGCTGCTGACGCTCGGCGCGGACAATGTGTTCAGCCAGATCGCGGTGTTCTTTTCCAAGATGGCCATGGTGACGTTCGGCGGCGCCTATGCGGTGCTGGCCTATGTGGCGCAGCAGGCGGTGGAGCACTACGCCTGGTTGAAGCCCGGCGAAATGCTCGATGGCCTCGGCATGGCCGAAACCACGCCGGGGCCTCTGATCATGGTGTTGCAGTTCGTCGGCTTCATGGCCGCCTTCCGCGCGCCCGGCACCCTGTCGCCGCTGCTGGCGGGCACGCTTGGCGGCCTGCTCGCCACCTGGGTGACCTTCACGCCGTGTTTCCTGTGGATCTTTCTCGGCGCGCCGTTTGTCGAAACGCTGCGCGGCAACAAGGCGCTGAGCGCGGCGCTGGCGGCGATCACCGCGGCGGTGGTTGGTATCATTCTCAATCTCGCCGTGTGGTTCGCCATCCACACCATGTTCCGCGAGGTCAGGCCGCTGCAGCTGTTCGGCGGCGTCGGCTTCGATGCGCCGGTGCCGGGCAGCGTCAATGGTTGGGCGGTGGCGCTCTCGGCGGCGGCGCTGCTGGCCGTGTTCCGCTTCAAGGTCGGCATGCTGCAGACGCTTGCCGCCTGTGCGGCGGTCGGCGCCCTGCTGCATGTGACGGGATTGATCTGACAGGGCAGGAGGAATGCCGCCCAACATTCCGTACCTGCATACCTGCGTCACGGATCGTTCATTGCGTCGGCATTTTATTTTGCAGTGCAGCAACTATATTCGCACAGCCCTGTTATAGACCAGCCCGACCCAGGAGCTGCCGTGTCCCTCGCAGATAATATCGAATTCCTCCGCCGCCTCCCGAAAATGCCCGGAATCAATGGCCTCGACGGCCTGGCGCGCGGTCTGCGGCCGGCCGGCGACAGCCCGATCAGTGAAGTCACGGGGTTTGGCAGTAATCCCGGCGATCTCAGGATGTTTGCCTATCTGCCTGATACTCTGGAGGCCCGGCCGCCGCTGGTCGTGGTGCTGCATGGCTGCACCCAGAAAGCGGCCGGCTACGATGTCGGGACCGGCTGGTCGGCGCTGGCCGAGCGCTATGGTTTCGCTCTGCTGATGCCCGAGCAGAAGTCGTCCAACAACGGCAATGGCTGCTTCAACTGGTTCAACGCCGAAGATACCACGCGCGACAGTGGCGAGGCCTTGTCGATCCGGCAGATGATCGGCCACGTGGTCGAGTCCCACGGTCTCGATAGCAAAAGAGTTTACATCACCGGCCTGTCGGCAGGCGGCGCGATGACGTCCGCGATGCTGGCGACCTATCCCGACGTGTTCGCCGCCGGCGCTATCATCGCCGGTCTGCCCTACGGCGTCGCCAACAGCATGCAGGATGCGCTCACCGCCATGTATCGCGCGCCCGCGCATCCGGCGCAGCAGCTCGGCGATCTCGTGCGCAATGCCTCCAGCCATGGCGGCCCGTGGCCGAAAATCTCGGTGTGGCACGGCAGCGCCGATCGCACCGTCAATCCGGCCAATGCCGGCGAGATCGTCAAGCAGTGGGTCAACGTCCACGGCCTGCCGGAGCAGCCGATGTCGGAAGCCGAGGTCGATGGCTATCCGCGTCAGGTGTGGTGGAACTCCGACGGCGAGAGCATCGTGGAATCCTTCACCATCACCCATATGGCTCACGGGACCCCGCTGGGGATCGGCAGCGACGAAGAGCGCTACGGCCTCGAAGGCGCGTTCCTGATCGAGGCTGGAATCTCCTCGTCGTGGCATATCGCGCAGTTCTTTGGCCTCACCGCCGGGTTGCCGAAGTCCGTGGTGGTGGCCGGCGCTGCCCAGACCGCCGCAGAAGTTCCGGTGGAGGCCGTCACCGCGTCGCCGCGCGCCACGGGCGATCGCCGCTTCAAGGCGCGCGAGCCGTCCGGCCGCCGCGTGCTTGATATCAACGCTGTCATCACCCGCGCTCTGACCGCTGCCGGACTGATGAAATAACGCAGGTGCGAATCCGCGATTTGCACCGGTCAGTGCAGGCGGTTAAGTTTTCCCGGCTAGTCTGACGCCGAGATTTCGCTCGTGATTGCGTAACAATGCTGGACATCAACAGGTCGGGTTCCGAAGACTTTCTCGCCGGTGGCGGCGAGATGGGCGCGTTGATGCGCGCCTACGACTGGGCGTCGAGCCCGATCGGCGTCCCGGAATTCTGGCCGCAAAGCTTGCGCACCGCGATCCGCATTGTGCTCAACACCAACCACCCGATGTTCGTCTGGTGGGGTCCGGAGCTGATCCAGTTCTATAACGACGCCTACCGCCAGACCATGGGTCCGGAGCGCCACCCCTCGGCGCTGGGCCAGCGCGGTCGCGACTGCTGGGCGGAGATCTGGCCGATCATCGGCCCGCAGATCGAACAGGTGATGTCGGGCGGCGGCGCCACCTGGCACGAGAACCAGTTGGTCCCGGTTACCCGTCACGGCAAGCTCGAGCAGGTCTACTGGACCTACAGCTACAGCCCGATCGATCAGGATGACGGCATCGGCGGCGTGCTGGTGGTGTGCCGCGACGTCACCGAACAGCATCTTGCCACCGTCGCGCTGCGCGAACGCGAGGCTGAGCTAGCGCGGGTGCAGCAGATCGGCCGCATCGGCGGACTCGAGGTCGACCTGCGCACCGGTTTCCGTAATCGTCGCTCGCCGGAATATCTGCTGGTGCATGGCCTGCCGCCGGATGCTGTCAACGAGACCCATGACGACTGGGTCAAGCGCATCCATCCCGACGACCGCGAAGCCACCGACCGCAAGTTTCGCGATGCCGTCGCATCGGGCGTGAGCGACTACACGGTGCAGTACCGGATCATCCGCCCGAGCGACGGCGAGGTGCGCTGGATCTCGGTGAAGTCCCTGATCGAGCGCGATGCCGACGGGCGTGCGATCCGGCTGGTTGGTGCCCATACCGACGTCACCGAGCAGATGCAGGCCGAGCAGGCGTTGCGGCAGAGCGAGGAACAGTCGCGCAAGCTTGCCGCCGAACTTGCCGAACTCAATGCGACGCTGGCGCAGCGCGTGCTCGAGAAAACCCGCGAGCGCGACCGCATCTGGGACGTGTCGCAGGATCTGCTGCTGGTGGCCGATCGCGACGGCACCTGGCGCAGCATCAACCCGGCATGGACCCGCACGCTGGGCTGGCAGGAAGACGAATTGCTGAACCGCACCTCGGAATGGCTCGACCATCCCGACGACCAGGACACCTCGCGATCCGAAGTCCAGCGCAAGCTGTCGTCGGGCCAGCCGACCGTGCGCTTCGAGCACCGGTTTCGCCACAAGGATGGCTCCTACCGATGGCTGTCCTGGACGGCCGTGGTTGACGGCGACAAGATCTACGCCGTGGCCCGCGACATCACTTCCGAGAAGGCCGCGAGCGAGCGCCTCAAGGCGGCCGAGGAGGCGTTGCGCCAGTCGCAGAAGATGGAAGCCGTCGGCCAGCTCACCGGCGGCATCGCCCACGACTTCAACAATCTGCTGACCGGCATCGTCGGTTCGCTGGATCTGATGCAGACCCGCCTCAAGCAGGGCCGCACCGAGAATGTCGAGCGCTATATCGAAGCCGCGATGACCTCGGCCAATCGCGCGGCTGCGCTGACCCATCGCCTGCTGGCCTTCGCACGGCGCCAGCCACTGATACCGAAAACGGTCGACGCCAACGCGCTGGTGGTGTCGCTGGAAGATCTGCTGCGCCGGACCATCGGCGAGGTGCTCGATCTCGACATCGTCACAGCGAAGGATCTCTGGCTGACCTTGTGCGATCCGAACCAGCTGGAAAACGCGCTGCTCAACCTCGCCATCAATGCCCGCGACGCCATGCCCGACGGCGGCAGGCTCACCATTGCCACCGTCAATATCGTCGTTGCCGCCCTCAACGCCGCCAATCCGGCGCTGCTGCCCGGCGACTACATCTGCATATCCGTGACCGACACCGGGGCCGGCATGAGCGCCGAAGTCGTGGCCCGCGCCTTCGACCCGTTCTTCACCACCAAGCCGATAGGGCAGGGCACCGGGCTCGGCCTGTCGATGATCTACGGTTTTGCGCGGCAGTCCAACGGCCACGTCAGCATCGACAGTGCGCCCGGTCGTGGCACCACGGTGAAACTCTATCTGCCGCGCCATCACGGCGAGGCCACCGTGTATCCCGCCGCCTCTGTCGGTGCCGATATCCATGCCGCCGCCGGCGAAACCGTGCTGGTGGTCGAGGACGAGCCGGTGGTGCGCGGCGTCATCGTCGAGATGCTGCACGAGCAGGGCTATCGTGTGTTCGAGGCGGTTGACGGTCCGTCCGGGCTGCGGGTTCTGCGCGACGAGGCGCGGATCGACCTGTTGATCACCGATGTCGGCCTGCCCGGCATGAACGGCCGCCAGCTCGCGGATCAGGCGCGCGAGACCCGGCCGCGGCTGAAGATCCTGTTCATCACCGGCTACGCCGAAAGCGTCGCCATCGCCGACGGCTTCCTGCAGCCCGGCATGGAGATGATTACCAAGCCGTTCGACCTCGACAACCTGTCGCAACGGATTCGCGACATGGTCGCGAAATAGCAACGAGTCCTGCGGCACGTGCCGCGGCCAGACTCCGGCCCGCTCACTTGAAATGCAGCGCGGTCATTTCCCGCTTGCAGGGCAACGAGTGGCTCGAACAGGCCTTCATCGGTCACGTCAAGTTCCCCTGGAACCTATCGCAGCGCGGGCACTTGTCCTGCGCAATTCGAACGGTCACCCGATCGCTTCAAAGGAGAACATCATGATTCGTCGCATTCTCGGAACCGCTGCCATTGTCGCCACTTTGGCAGTTCCCGCAATCGCTCAGGCCCAGGGCGTCCCCGGCGGCATTGAGCGCGGCGCCCGGGATGGCGAGCGCGCAGCCGGGCCGGTGGGCGCCATCGTCGGCGGAACCATCGGCGGCGTTGTCGGCGGCGTGGCCGGCGTGCTCGGTGTCGACCAGCGTCCCCGGTTCCGCTCCTACGTCGTGGAACAGCACCGCCCGTCCTATCAGTATCGTGACGAAGTCCGTGTCGGCGCGGTACTGCCCGGCGATGGCGTGACGTATTACGACGTGCCGCAGGAATACGGCGCCTCGAATTACCGTTACACTGTGGTCAACGGTCGCACCGTGCTGGTCGAGCCCGGTACCCGTCGCATTGTCGAAATCGTCGAATAACAGCGACATATTCTTCGTCAAATGATCAGGCCGCCTTCGGGCGGCCTGATTTGTTTGCGACCTGACAAACGGTGCCGCTCTGGTCAGGAAGCACAATCTGGCGCACAGCTCGTTGTGCGAATCATTGTGTTGTCGGCGGCTCTCGGCCCCGAATTCAGGAGTGACGTGGCAGCCTCAAATCGCGAACCCGCAGCCTCCGCCGTCGCTTTCGAAATTCCGTCACAGATTGCTGCGCAATCGGACGTCACCCATCCACGCATTGCATTGCCAGAAGGCGTCCGGCCTTGGCGCGTCGACTGGGTCAACACGGTCACCATCGCCAGTTTTCACGCGCTGGCGCTGCTCGCGCTGCTGCCGACGTTTTTCAATTGACCGCGGTGATCGTCGCGATCGTCGCCGCGCGGCTGTCCGGGTTGCTCGGCATCAATATCGGCTATCACCGGCTGCTGACGCATCGCGGTTTCAAATGCCCGAAATGGCTCGAGCATACGTTGGTGGTCATCGCGATCTGCTGTGCCGAGGATACGCCGGCGCGCTGGGTGGCGGTGCATCGCCGCCATCACGAGAAATCCGACGAACAGCCCGACCCGCACAGTCCGCTCGCCGGATTCCTGTGGGGCCATATCGGCTGGCTGCTGGTGAAGAACCCGGACCTGTCTCGTCTCGGCATTTACGATCGCTACGCCAAGGACATTCTGCGCGATCCGTTCTACGTCGCGCTGGAGCGTAATTTCTGGCAGCTCAAGATCGTGCTGATCCAGATCAACCTGTTTTTCCTCGTTGGCCTCGCCATCGCGCTGATGCAGGATCAGGCGTGGGCCGATGCCTTGCCGTTCGCGCTGAGCTTCGTGGTGTGGGGCGTGTTCGTACGTACCGTATTCGTCTGGCACCAGACATGGGCGGTGAATTCACTGACCCACATGTGGGGCTATCGCAGCTATGCCACGGACGAGGACAGCCGCAACAACTGGTTCGTCGGCCTGCTCGCCCACGGCGAGGGCTGGCACAACAATCACCATGCCGATCAGCGCTCGGCCCGCCACGGCCATCGCTGGTGGGAGATCGATACCACCTACCTCACCATCCGGCTGTTGGCGAAGCTCGGACTCGCCTGGGACATCGTCACACCGCGGCCGCTGAAGCAGTAGAAGCCGCTCCCTCTCCCCGCCTGGGAAGCTTTGCTTCGCAAGGCGGGGAGAGGGAACAGTCAGTCCGATCGGACAGTACTAGAATCGCCCCCTGCCGCGCACCAGGCGCACCACCAGCAGCAGGATGACAGCGCCGATCGCCGAATAGATGATTTCCGAGATCAGTCCGGTGCCGAGGCGGATGCCCAGCTTGGGAAACAGCAGGCTGGCGACCAGCGCGCCGAGGATGCCGACCAGGATGTCGCCGAGAATGCCGAAGCCGGTGCCGCGCACGATCTGGCCGGCGAGCCAGCCGGCGACAAGGCCCACCAGTAGAATGACCAGAATACTTTCGTTCGACATGTGCATAGCAGTCCCCCTGATGGCGCGAAGATCGCGCGTGGGGCAAGTCGCGAGGGAACAATCCGTTGCGCGGGCAGCGGGACATTTTGCGGCTTCGCCGCCGCCGCGCGGCGTCTGCCCAATTACCAAGCGACATTACGACACAATGGAACCAGACGGCGCGGAGCGCGTTGTGGCCTCATGACGAAGCCCGATATCTGGTATGTGGCCTTTGGCCCCGACAAGTCCGTGAAGTCCGATGACCGCGGCAATGGCACCGTGCGTTCGACCAAGACCTTCAAGTCCGAGATCGACGCCAAGCTGTTCGCCAAGCAGATCCTGGCCAAGGGGTGGACCGCCAGTGCGGGCACCCTGAACCCGTATCAGCCGAAGCAGACCATCGCCTCGTCCAATATCGAGAAATGGTGCGACCCCAGCTACGTCGAATGATCCATCGAACCGGCGCCGAGGTTACGCCGCGCCGGTGAGGAACGGATTGGTCATGCGCTCCTGGCCGATGCTGGAGCCCGGGCCATGGCCGCAGATGAAGCCGACATCGTCGCCGAGCGGCAGCAGCTTGTCGGTGATCGACTGGATCAACGTGTCGTGGTTGCCGCCGGGAATGTCGCTGCGGCCGACCGAGCCGGCGAACAGCACGTCGCCCACATGGGCGAAACGCATCGATTTTTCATAATACACGACACTGCCGGGCGAATGGCCGGGGCAATGCAGGATGTCGAAGTTCAGCCCGCCAACGCTGACGCGGTCGCCTTCCTTGAGCCAGCTGTCCGGTTGGAAGTTGCGCATGCCGGTCATGCCGTATTTGTGGCCGCTCTCTTCGACCAGATCGAAGAAGAACTTGTCGGCGATATGGGGGCCGGTGATCGGCACCTTCAGCGCCTCGCGCAACTCGGCGGCGCCTCCGACATGGTCGATATGACCATGGGTCAGCCAGATCTGCTCGACATTCACATTTGCCTTGGCGATAGCCTGCTGGATCAGCGGCACGTCGCCGCCGGGATCGATCACGACGGCCTGCCGCGTGGCCTCGTCCCATAGCAGCATGCAGTTCTGCTGGAACAGGGTCACTGGAATGATCACCGCGCCGGCTTTGGCTTTGGTCTCGGTTTCTTGTGTCATCGCGCCACAATGCTGATTTTTGCGGGAGTGTGAAGGGGAAAATTGGGGCGGTGTTGGTGCACGCAAGCTGCGCCCACAGGGGCCCTCTCCCACCTGCGCAGCTTCGCTGCTTGGGGGAGAGGGGAAGAAAGAACTACCTCTTCAACTGCGCCTTCAGCGTCGCCTCGACTTCCCGATCGAATGACGACGTTTTTGCCGGCGCCTTGTCGCGCTGGACGGCGACGTAGCTGTCGCGCTTCTGCACCAGAGCGGCGAGCTTGGCGTTGAGCGCCTTGCGCGCCGTCATCTGGGTTTCGAGTTCGGCGGCGCGTTGCTCCGGCGCCAGCCGGCGCAGGCTGTCCGGCAACTCGTCCTCCCTGACGCCGTCGAGCTTCTGCTTGCCGGCGGCGACGTCGCTGACCAGGTCTCCGCCACCGGTGACGGCTTCGGAGGTCGATCGTGCGCGCTTGTTGATGTAGCTCGCCATGTCGGAGGCCTGCGCCGGCGCCGCCGCCGCCACCTTCGACAGCTGCCTTGCCTGGTCCTCGGTGCGCTTCTGCATCGGCGCCGGGCCATAGGGGATCACGGTGCGGTTGATCTCGTTCTGCAGGATGATGATGTCCTCGTCATACGGGGTCTCGATGATCACCACCTGACCGCCGTCCTGCGGGATCGGAATGAAGCGGCCGTCGCCGCGCTGGGCGATATCCTGCCACACCCGCTCGGTGTCGCGCGCGCTGCCGGCCAGGACCGCGTTGACGATGATGTCCTTCTGCCTGGCGACGGCCAGCGTGGTCGGGTACTTGGTGTCCTGCGCATAGTCCATGTGCGGCGGCGCGTCGCCGACCAGGAAGACGATGCGGCGGGTGTCCTTGCGGTCGGTCCAGTGCAATTTGTTGACGGCGATATCGAGCGCCTCGTTGACGCTCTCCGGCCAGTCGCCGCCGCCGCGCGCCTTCACCTCGAGCAGGTTGGCGTAGAGATCCTGGATATCGGTGGTGAGCTCGTAGGTCTTCGTCACGTAGTCGTCGCCGATGTCGCGATAGGCTACGAGACCCATCCGGATCTCCGCATCGGGATTGCTGTCGAGGATGGTGGTGGCGATCGACCAGATCTTTCGCTTGGCGCCTTCGATCAGCCCGCTCATGGAGCCGGTGGTGTCGAGCACGAACGCGACCTCGACGGTGGGTTTGGCCTGTGCCGCTGACAAGGCGGCCGTCAACGGCAGTGCGGCGATCGCCAACGCGAGTGCGCGGGCGGTAATGGCTGACGTCATGTTGCTCTCCTCCGGTAGCGTCCCTCGGAACTCAGGTTCCATCGGCTTCACGTTCGCGTGAGGTCGAAATTGGGGCGCAGCCGGCGCAAATTTGCGGCTGTTGTGGCGAGGGGCCTCGCTTGGGGCTGTGCCCCAAAATGGGCTACGGTTCGTCGCAATGGAATCGCAAGCCGTTCAACTGGCCGTCGTGCCGCCCGTGGACCGCCGTCAGTCCGAGACGGCGCTGGCGATCGCGCGCGGCACCGCGCGCTGGCTGCGCACGCTGGGTTTTTCCTGCATCGGTGAGGTGGCATTGCCGTCCGGCCGCCGCGCCGATCTGGTTGCCGTCAACGAGCGCGGCGAGATCTGGATCGTCGAGATCAAGTCATCGCTGGCGGATCTGCGCGCCGACCAAAAATGGCCGGAGTACCGCGCGCATTGTGACCGGCTGTTCTTTGCCTTCACCCAGGACCCGCCATGCGAGATCTTTCCCGGCGACACCGGTTTGATCGTCGCCGACGCCTATGGCGCGCATCTGCATTGCGAGGCGCCCGAGCATCGGCTGCCGGCGGCGACGCGAAAACTGATGCTGCTGCGGTTTGCGACCACGGCGGCACAGCGGCTCAACCGGCTGATCGATCCGCAGGGGCAGGGGCATGGGGATGTGGTGGGTGAGGTGTAGGCGGTCTGCGGGACATCAAGCAGTCATCCGCCTTCCACTCAATTGTCATCACCCGCGAAAGCGGGTGACCCAGTAAACACCGGCGCTGCGGATTTATCACTGAAGCCTGAGTTTACTGGGTCGCCCGGTCCTGGCGCGCAAGTGCGCGCAGGCCGGGCGATGACAGCCGTGTTTGCGGCTGCAGGCTATTACCGCGGCGCGCGCTTGGCCAAAATGCGCTGCAGGGTGCGACGATGCATGTTGAGGCGGCGTGCGGTTTCAGAGACGTTGCGGCCGCACATCTCGTAGATGCGCTGGATGTGTTCCCAGCGCACGCGGTCTGCCGACATCGGGTTGTTCGGAAGTTCGGATTTCTCGCCGCCGCTGGCCAGCAGCGCCGCGACCACATCGTCGGCGTCGGCCGGCTTCGACAGATAGTCGACCGCGCCCATCTTCACCGCGGTGACCGCGGTAGCGATGTTGCCGTATCCGGTCAGCACGATGGCGCGGGCATCCGGGCGCTTCTGTTTCAGCGCCGAGACCACGTCGAGCCCGTTGCCGTCGCCGAGCCGCAGGTCGACCACGGCGAAGGCCGGCGCCGCCTTGCCGATCTGCGACAGGCCATCGGCGACGCTGTCGCACGATGTCACGGTGAAGCCGCGGGTCTCCATCGCGCGCGACAGCCGCTCCAGGAACGGCTTGTCGTCCTCGACAATCAAGAGCGAGCGGTCGGTCTGGCCAGTCAATTCGGCGATGGCGTTCACGGTCGGAAATCCTCCATGTCGGATACTTTCATATGGCGCGACCACAGCGCACTGCCAAGGCCGCATTAAGTCGGTGCGGTGCGGTCAGGACGGTCCCGGCCGATTTTGGCCGGTATTTCGGGTGGTTAATCCCCGGGGGATGATAGATCAGCGCGGCGTGTTGTCGCAGACGCAGTGCAGCACCACCCATCGAGCGGCGAGAACGGATCCGGCATGGACGCGACAGCCCCACAACCCGACGAAGCGTCGCTCCGCTATGACGGCTGGCGCATCGTGGGGGTGTGCTTCACGGTGGCAACCTTCGGCTGGGCGCTCGGCTTCTACGGCCAGAGCGTCTACCTCGCCGAGTTGCAGCGCGTGCACGGCTGGCCGGCTTCCACCGTGTCGACAGCCACCACCTTCTTCTATCTGTTCGGCGCCCTGCTGGTGGCCTTCTTCAGCGAGGCCATGAAGGCATTCGGTCCGCGCGCCTGTTTGCTGGTCGGGGTGGCGGCGATGGCGAGTGCCACCGTACTGCTCGGCCAGATCACGGCGCCGTGGCAGCTCTATGCCGTCAACGCGCTGCTGGCGCTGGGCTGGGCCGGCACCAGCCTCGGCGCCATCACCAATACCCTCGGCCTGTGGTTCGACAGGAAGCGCGGCATGGCCATCAGCCTGGCGCTGAACGGCGCCAGCTTCGGCGGCATCGTCGGCGTGCCGCTGCTGGTGGCGGCGATATCAGGATTCGGATTCGCCCGCGCCACGCTCGCCGCAGCCATCGCCATGGTCGTGGTGCTGGTGCCGGTGATCCTCATTTTCGTCGGCCGCCCGCCGATGCGTGCCCATAGCGTGCTGGCCGGCGCTGCCGACGCGCCGTCATCGGCGCGGGTCCGGGCGCAGGCGCTGCGCGACGCGGGCTTTCTGACGCTGACCGTCGCCTTTGCGCTGACGCTGTTTGCCCAGGTCGGCTTCATCGTCCACCTGATCTCCTACCTCGATCCCGTCGTCGGCCGCGAGCGCGCCGCAGCGGCGGTGTCGCTGTTGACCCTGATGGCGGTGGTCGGGCGGGTGCTGTTCTCGACGGTAATCGACCGGCTCAACCAGCGGCTGGCCTCGGCGATCTCGTTCTGCAGCCAGGCGGTGGCGCTGGCCATCGTGATCAACTCGCATAACGAGGCGCTGCTGTTGTTCGCCTGCGCGCTGTTCGGCTTCTCCGTCGGCAATCTCATCACCTTGCCGGCGTTGATCGTGCAGCGCGAATTCGACATGCGCTCGTTCGGCGTGCTGGTCAGCCTGGTCACCGCGGTGACGCAGATCACCTACGCCTTTGCGCCGGGCATCATCGGCTATCTGCGCGACGCCTCCGGCAGCTACGCATTGCCGTTCTACGGCTGCATGAGCCTGCAACTGATCGCGGCGGCATTGATCCTGGTGCGAAGGAAGTCGGCGCAGCCGCTGTAGGCAAGCGGATCTGAAAGTACCGAGGAAGAACGGCATGGCCGCGCCGGGAGGGCGCCCCGCAATGACGGGTGCCTACGCCACGCGCTGCTTCATCAGATCAGCGAGATCGAGCCGTCGCGTGAACATGGCGATGCCGCCACTTTCGTCGCGCGGCCAATCCGCTTCGGGGCGATCCCAGTACAGTTCGACGCCGTTCTGGTCGGGGTCGCGCAGGTACAAGGCTTCGCTGACGCCGTGGTCGCTGGCACCATCGAGTTCGATGCCGGCCTCGCGCACGCGGTGCAGCGCGTCGGCCAGCGCCGCGCGCGTCGGATACAGGATGGCGGTGTGAAACAGGCCGGTGGTCCCCGCCGCCGGCGGCTGGCCGCCTTTGCTTTCCCAGGTATTCAGGCCGATGTGATGGTGGTAACCGCCCGCTGAAATGAACGCAGCCTGGTCGCCGTAACGCTGCATGAGCTGGAAGCCGAGCACGCCGCAATAGAATCCCATGGCGTGGTCGAGATCGGCCACCTTCAGGTGGACATGCCCGATCCGGGTTCCTGCGGCGATAGGTGTTGCGGTATCGGGCATGCTCTCTCCAACCGTGCGACGTCTACTGCCGATCTAGGCAGCGCCGCGCCCTTACGCAAGTTCGGATATTTCTCCGTCCGGCAGGCCGAACTCAAACGTATTCAGCGTCATCGACACCATGGTGTAATAGCCGCACAACCCGATGATCTCGACCAGGCCGCGCTCGCCGAGCAATCCGATCGCCGCGTCATAGAGCGGTTGGGTGACGCCGTGGCCTTCGTGCAGCGATTTGGCAACGTCATAGATCACCTGCGACCTCGCGTCCGGCAGTTTTGGCGTGCGGCGATTGCGGATGTCCTCGATGATGGCGGGATCCATGCCGCCGGCAAGCGCCAGCTTCTTGTGGGCATACCATTCGAAATGCGAGGTCCAGTGCCGTGCGGTGACCAGGATCGCCAGTTCGGATTCCGCCGCCGGCATCGAGGTGTCGTAGCGCAGGAAAGCGCCGAGCCGCGTCGCCTGTTTCGCCATGTCCGGACTATGCAGCCAGGCGAACATCGGCTCCGGTGGCCGGCCGCGCTTGCTGGCGATGGACTCGTCGTAGATCTCCCGCTGGTCTGCGGTCATGTCGTCCGGCGAAAGCAGCTTGAGACGCATTGTGTTTCCTCTCGGTGCTATTTTTGGGTCAGCCCTGGGCTGTCGTCACCCGCGAAGGCGGGTGACCCAGTAAACACAGACGACAGCGTTTACTGGGTCGCCCGGTCCCGGCGCGCAATTGCGCGCAGGCCGGGCGATGACAGTTGCGTGCGTTGCAGCTACCTGATCGGCGGCGCGTACTGGATGCCGCCGGCGCTCCACAGCTGGTTCAATCCGCGCGGGATCTGCAGCTTGGAGCCGGTGCCGACGTTGCGCTCATAGACTTCGCCGTAATTGCCGACATGGCGGATGATGCGTGCCGCCCAGTCCTTTGGGAGGTCGAGATCCTCGCCATAGGCGCCTTCGGTGCCGACCAGCCGCATCACGTCGGGCTTCTTCGACTTCAGGGCCTCGTCGATGTTCTTCGAGGTGATGCCGAGTTCTTCGGCGTTGATCATGGCATACAGCGTCCACTTGACGATCATCATCCAGTCGTCGTCGCGCTGCCGCACCACCGGCGCCAGCGGCTCCTTGGAGATCACGTCGGGCAGCACAACGTGCTCGTCCGGCTTGCCCAGTGTCAGCCTGAGCGCATAGAGCTGCGAGGCGTCGGCGGTGAATGTGTCGCACTGGCCGGCATTGTAGGCCTTCATCACATCGTCGAGCTTCGCGAACTTCATCTCGGTGTACTTGATGTTGTTGGCGCGGAAGAAGTCGGCGAGGTTCAAGGCCGTGGTGGTGTTGTCCTGGACGCAGATCTTGCTGCCGTCGAGCTCCAGCGCGGAATCGATGCTGCGCGCCTTCGGCACCATGAAGCTCTGGCCGTCGTAATAGGACACCGCTGGGAAATACAGGTCGTAATTGGTCTCGCGCGACATGCTCCATGTCGAGTTGCGGCTGAGGATATCGACCTTGCGGCTCTGCAGCTCCTTGAAGCGGTCGGTGGCGTCGAGCGGCACGAAGGTCACCTTCTTCGGATCGTTGAAGATGGCTGCCGCCACCGCGCGGCAGAAGTCGACGTCGAAGCCGGCCCAGTTGCCGCTGACGTCGGGCGAGGAGAAGCCCGGCAGGCCGGTGTTGACGCCGCACAGCACGGCGTCGCGGCGGATGGTGCGCTTCAGCGTCTTGGTATCGTAGCGTTCATAGGTGATGGCAGCGGCGGCGATGCCGGCGGCCACGATGAGGCCGATGGCCAGTCCGGTCGCAAAGGTCCGCTTCATCCACATGATGCTCTCACTGATATTCGGGAAACAGTTCGGTTTGAAAAACAGCGGGGCCGCGGGCTACAGCTCGGGCTTCTGCCGCACGATCACCTTGGTGCCGACCGGGATGCGGTCGTAGAGGTCGGCGACGTCGGAATTGACCAGCCGGAAGCAGCCCGACGACACCGCGGTGCCGATCGTGTCGGGCCGGTTGGTGCCGTGGATGCGGTACACGGTGGCGCCGAGATACAGCGCGCGGGCGCCGAGCGGGTTGCCGGGGCCGCCGGCCATGAAGCGCGGCAGATAGGGCTGGCGTTCGATCATCTCCGGCGGCGGCGTCCAGTCCGGCCACTCGGCCTTGCGCGAAATCTTCAGCAGGCCTTGCCAGGTGAAGCCGTCGCGACCGACACCGATGCCATAGCGGATGGCGCGCCCGCCCGGCTGCACCACATAGAGATGCCGCTCGGCGGTCTGGATGATGATGGTGCCGGGCGCTTCGGTGGTGCGATACAGCACCATGGTCTTCTGGAATTCCGGCTCGAGCTGCACGGAGTCATCGGGGATCAGGCCAGGCTGGTCGCCGACATCGGGCTGCTGCGCGAAGGATTGCGAGGCCGACAACATCAGGCCGGCCGCGGCAACAAGCGAAAGCCAGGTCGGGCGTCGGACGTGGGTCATCGAAAATCTCCGGTTCGGCGTACCGTCGTGGTCTACCACAGCGTGGTTAACGGAACCAGAGACCGCGAAGTGGTCTCTGTCCCGGACGCACTGCAGCGTTCTTCATGCTGCAAGCTCCGTTGTCGTCACCCGGCCGGCGCGCAATTGCGCGCTGGACCGGGTGACCCAGTAAACGCCGGCATCATCAGCTTGAACGCGGTCCTTGCCGGGCCTCCGCCCAGTCCCACACGCCGCGCGGAATACTGGATCGCCCGGTCCCGGCGCGCAATGCGCGCCGGCCGGGCGATGACAGCTGGAGCTATTTCCCGATCCACAGCCGCAGGCCGTAGCCTACAATCGTCACGGTGCCGACGCCGGCGGCCCACAGCGCAATAAACCACAGCAGGCGCTGCCACAGCGGTCGCGGTGTTTCCGCGAGACGCGGCATCAGTGATAGCCCGTCCCGGCGCTGACCTTGCCGCGAAACACGTAATAGGCCCAGGCCGTGTAAGCGAGGATGATCGGAACCAGTACGGCGACGCCCCAGATCATGAAGATCTGGCTGCTGGCCGGAGCGGCGGCCTGCCAGATGGTGATGCTGCGCGGCACGATATAGGGCCACATGCTGATGCCGAGGCCCGCATAGGACAGCGCGAACAGCGTCAGCGACAGGAAGAACGGCCGGTTGTCCTGCCTCTTGGCAAGGCTGCGCAGCAGCAGCGCGGTGACGGCGGCGACCGCAACGGGCACCGGCGCGGTCAGCAGCACGTTCGGCCAGTTGAACCAGCGCCGCGCATATTCGACGTCGAGGAACGGGGTGGCGATGCTGACCACGCCGATGGCGCCCAGCATGGCGAACAGCAGCCACCAGCTCAGCATGTAGGCGCGTTCGCGCAGTTCTCCCTCGGTCTTCATCACCAGCCAGGTGGCGCCGAGCAGGCTGTAGCCGATCACCAGGGCGACGCCGGTGAGGATGCTGAACGGCGTCAGCCAGTCCCACCAGCCGCCGCCGTAGTGCCTGCCGTTGACGACGACGCCCTGCAGGATGGCGCCGAGCGCCACGCCCTGCGCCATGGTGGCCAGCAGCGAGCCGCCGGCAAAGGCGAAGTCCCATAGATTGCGTTCGCGCCGCGTGCGCCAGCGGAATTCGAAGGCGACGCCGCGAAACACCAGGCCGAGCAGCATGGCGATCATCGGCGTGTACAGCGCCGGCATCAGCACGGCATAAGCGAGGGAAACGCGGCCATCAGCCCGCCGCCGCCGAGCACCAGCCAGGTCTCGTTGCCGTCCCACACCGGCGCGACGGAATTCATCATCACATCGCGGTCTTCCTTCTTCGGAAACAGCGGAAACAGCATGCCGAGACCAAGGTCGAAGCCGTCCATCACCACATAGACGAAAACGGCAAAGGCGATGATGAAGGCCCAGACGGTGGCGATATCGATGGCGATCATGATGCGTGTCCCTGGGCGGCGTGGCCGGCTGCGGGGGTGATGCCGGCGGCGCGCACCGGCGCGTCGCCGCGGGGGCCCTGTTCGCCATGATGCGGCGGCGCGGCCATCAGCCTGAGGATGTAGATGACGCCGGCAGTGAATACGATGAAATACACGATCGCGAAGGCGATCAGCGACGATGCCACCGCCGGTGCGGCCAGCGGCGAGGTGGAGTCGGCGGTCCGCAGCAATCCGAACACGGTGAACGGCTGGCGTCCGGTCTCGGTGGTCACCCAGCCTGCCAGCACCGCGACGAAGCCGGCCGGGCCCATGGCCATGGCGAACAGATGCAGGAAGCGCGACTGGTAGAGCTCACCGCGCCAGCGCATCGCCAGACTCAGCAGCCCGAGGCCGAGCATCAGGAAGCCGATCCCCACCATGATGCGGAACGACCAGAAGGTGACCGGCACCGGCGGCCAGTTTTCACGCGGCACGGTGTCGAGACCGGCCATCGGCGCGTTCATGTCATGCTTCAGGATCAGCGATCCCAGCTTCGGGACCTCGATGGCGTATTTGACTTTCGCCTCCTTCTGGTCGGGCAGGCCGAACAGGATCAGCGGCGCGCCGTCGGGATGGCTCTGGTAGTGGCCTTCCATGGCCATCAGCTTGGCGGGCTGGTGCTCCAGCGTGTTGAGGCCATGCTGGTCGCCGGCAAAAATCTGCAGCGGCGCCACCAGCGTGGCCATCCACATCGCCATGGAGAACATCACCCGCGGGCCGGCGAGATGAGAATCCCGCAGCAGGTGCCAGGCGCCGACCGCGCCGACCACCAGCGCCGTGGTGAGATAGGCGGCCAGCACCATGTGAACGAGGCGATAGGGGAAGGATGGGTTGAAGATGACCTTCATCCAGTCGGCGGCGATGAATTGGCCGTCGGTATTGATGGCGTAGCCGGCCGGGGTCTGCATCCAGGAGTTGGCCGACAGAATCCAGAACGCCGAGAACAGTGTGCCGATCGCCACCATCAGCGTGGCCAGGAAATGCAGCCGGTGGCCGACGCGCTCGAGCCCGAACAGCATGACGCCGAGGAAGCCGGCCTCGAGGAAGAACGCGGTCAGCACCTCATAGGCCATCAAGGGGCCGATCACCGGCCCGGTCTTGTCGGAGAAGACCGACCAGTTGGTGCCGAACTGGTAGGACATCACGATGCCCGACACCACGCCCATGCCGAAGGCGATGGCGAAGATCTTGAGCCAATAGTTGAACAGGTTGATGAACACCTCGCGGCCGGTCCACAGCCACAGCGCCTCCAGCACCGCGAGATAGCTGGCGAGCCCGATTGAGAACGCCGGAAAGATGATGTGGAACGACATGGTGAAGGCGAACTGGGCTCTTGCCAGTATCACCGCGTCGACGCCTTCGAACATGCTGATCATCCTTCCGCAACTCGCATCGGGATGATTAGCACGTGGTCTGTGTCGATCCTATCTCGGGATGTCTTCTGCCGCGCCGGTTCCCTAGCTGCTCGCTTTCAGCAAGCTTTTGATCGTGCTCTCAATTTTCTCATACTGGCCTTCGCCGTCGTGCTGGTAGACAATATGTCCACCCTGATCGACGATGTATTGGGCCGGCCAGTAGCGGTTGCTGTAGGCATTCCAGGTCCGCGAGTCATTGTCCTGCGCCACCGGATAGGTGATGCCGTGGCGTTGCAATGCGGCGTTCACGTTTGATGCCGAGCGTTCGAACGGGAATTCGGGCGTGTGGACGCCAACGATGACAAAGCCGCGATCCTTGTATTTGGCGTAGAGCTCCGTGACGTGCGGCAGCGTGTTCACACAGTTGACGCAGCCATAGGTCCAGAAGTTCACCAGCACCACCTTGCCGCGCAGGCCTGCCATCGTCAGCGGCCCCGAGTTGAACCAGGTGCCGATGCCGCTGAATTCCGGCGCGACATCCTGGGCTGCAGCCATCTGCAGGGGCGCCGGCGGGTTGCCGGTTTCGCCGGCGAGGGCAGGCAGGGCCGTTCCGAGCAGGGCTGCAAGGAGCGAGGCGGACGTAATGAACGAGCGGGTCTTCATGTCATGTTCCTCGGAGGTTACAGGCCGAGCTGGCCGGTGGGGTAGAAGGCTGTCAGCCACGCCACGATCTGCGTGTCGTACTGAAAGTAGGAGGCGACCGCGAAGCCGATCACGATGACGCCAAAGGCCTGCTGCAGCCTCGGCGAAATCCGTGCGATGCTGCGGACCCGCGTGGTGACTGCCTGGCCGCCATAGGCGATCGCCAGCATGGGGATCGCCGCGCCGACGGCGTAGGCGATCATCAGGGTGCTGCCCCAGGCGACATCCTTCGATGTCGCGACGATCGTCAGGATCGAACCGAGCACCGGACCGGCGCAGGGCGTCCATACCAGCCCCAGCGTGGTGCCGAGCACGAAGCCGCCGATATTGCCGGGATGCGCGACCGCACGGCTTCCTTCGGACGTGTATCCGCCGATGCGGTTGGTCAGCCAATGAAACGGCGTCGGCCAGATCATCAGCACCCCGAAGCCGAGCAGCAGGACAGCCGCGGCGGTACGCAGCACATTCGGATCGAAATCGAAGGCCTGGGTCAGCCAGCCGAGCAGCAGGGCGACAAAGGAAAACGACAGCACGAAGCCGAGGGCGATCATCGCCGGACGTATCCTGCCGGTGTGACCCAGCGATGCGCCGAGCAGGATCGGCAGCATGGGCAGCGTGCAGGGTGCGGCGATGGTCAGCACACCGGCGAGCACAGCGAGAACGAGGTTGAGCATTGGTCGGCCCCATGGCGCGCCGCGCTCATGACCGGATCGTCACGACGGGCGCATGATGGGTCTTCGCGATGAGATGCAATCCCGTTACGCGGCAGGCGTCACGTGTTCGTGAGACGCACGAGGCGGCATCGCGAACTCTCCTGTCGTCGCCGCGAAGGCGGGGACGACATCGGAGATCGTCGTATCCAAACAAAAAAGACCCGGAAGGGGCATCCCGTCCGGGTCGAAGGCTGTTTGGAGGTCGGAACGTGGGAGAAAAATTCAATCAGCGGCGGGCATCACCGTCGAAGGAGATCACGCATACCTCCGCCGGGTTCCTGCTGCTGCAGTCGATCACCTGCTGGCGGACCGTCATCGCGCCGTCGCGTGGGGCGTGAGGCGCGGTGTTCTGGGCCGACAGCGAGGCCAGGGTGCAGATCGCGCCGAGCGGGATGACGAAGAAGCGGAAGGTGGGATTCAGCATTTTCTCACTCCCTGTTCGGCGTTGGTGATGATTGGAATAGCAGGCGATTCTTTCCGGCCGATGTCGTCGACTGTTTCATGTGTTTCGTCGCGCGACCGTGATCCCGATCACATCGTGATCCCAATCACATCGTGACCTCGATTACGCGGCGAGGCTATCGATGCCGGCGCTCTTGAGCAGTTCGGCCAGCTGCTTGCGGGCGTAGAACATCCGGGTCTTCACCGTGGAAGCGGGGATACCGATCAGCGACGCCACCTCTTCCACCGACTTCTCGTGATAGTAGACCAGGTTGACGATCTCGCGATGCGCCGGCGACAGCTTGGCGACACAGGCGCGCAGGATGGCGCTGGTGCGGCTGCGCTCGAGCGACGCCTCCGGCGTGTCGGCGGAATCGGCGATCTCCATCACGTCGTCC